>JAQUKT010000041.1 GCA_028718945.1 Actinomycetota bacterium
CAAAGTTAAATATTTTTCTCAGGGCAGCGAACGTATTTTTCAACGCAACAGAGCTATTCTCAACAGAGATGTAAGGCTTTGTCATCCACCCGCCAGCGCTCAGATTGTTGAAAAAATAATTGATGATTTTAAAAGTGGCCGCGAAACCAGAGCACCTTTCTGGATTAAAATGGGAAACAAAATGATTCATATCGAATATTTTGCACTCAGAAACGACAATGGTGAGTATCTGGGTACGCTTGAAGTTTCTCACGACGTTTCTGTTTATAGAAATTTAGAAGGAGAACAAAGAATTTTATCATATTCAAAATAATAAATAATAAAAAAATGGAAACAAATCATTTAATAATAAGTCCTAAAACCAAGGTATTACAATTGATTGAAACCTATCCTCAACTGGAAGAGGTATTGATTAATTATGTACCTGCTTTTGAGAAACTAAAAAATCCGGTTCTAAGAAAAACAGTCGCCAGAATTGCTACTTTACAACAAGCAGCTACCATCGGAAATGTGAAAGTTGAAGATTTAATCAATGTTTTACGAAAAGAAATCGGACAGGATGAAGTACAGATTGCCGAAGAATCTGGTTATAATACCATAAAACCTGATTGGTTTGATGAAAATAACATCAAACAAGAATTTGATGTCAGAGAAATGCTTGCAGCCGGTGAACATCCTGTTAACCAAGTTATTTCAGATCTTCACAAACTGCCTGAAAATACAATTTACAAACTGATTGCTCCTTTTCTCCCTGCTCCGCTTATTGATAAAGCCATGAGCCTGAATACCAAACATTGGATACAGAAAGAAAACGAACAATTATATAATATTTTTTTTATTAAGGTAGCTGAATAATTTTTTCATTATATTTAGGCATTCTTATACTTAATTTCCTTTTAATAATCAAAATAAAACAAGCATAAAAATAACAATTTATATTTAAAAATTCAAATAACTGAGTATTAACTAAACAAATCAAAAAAATGAGTACAAAAAAACTTTGGATTGGTTTTATTGCCGTGATGGTAATATGTTTTGGGGTTTTAGGCTATTTCGGATATGAATTATATCTGCAAAAACCACCCATACCTGCAGCTGTTGTAAGCCAGAATGGCGAAACTATTTTTACGGAAACACAGATAAAAGATGGGCAAAATGTATGGCAGTCTATAGGCGGGCAAGAAGTTGGAACCGTTTGGGGCCACGGAGCTTATGTTGCACCCGATTGGTCAGCTGACTGGCTGCACCGCGAAGCATTGTTTATCCTGGATGAACTTGCTATGAATATTGATTCTTCATCTTATAACAAAGTTAGTGCTGAAAAACAAGCATATTTAAGAACTTTGCTTCAAAAAAATTTAAGAACCAATACTTATGATGAAAATACGAAAACAATCGTAATTTCAGAAATGCGGGCTAAAGCTATAAAAGCTAATATGGCTTATTATAAAGGCTTGTTTATGAATGACAAATCGCTTGACAAAACCAGAAATGCATATGCAATTCCCGAAAATTCGATAAAATCGGATGAAAACATGCAAAAAATGAATGCATTTTTCTTTTGGGCTGCATGGGCTTGTGTAACAGAAAGACCAGGTAAAGATATTACCTATACAAGTAATTGGCCCGGCGATGATCTGGTTGGAAATCATCCAACCGGAAATCACTTATTCTGGACGATGTTCAGTATAGTAATGCTATTGCTGGGTGTAGGTTTGCTGGGATTTTATTATGCAAAAAACCAGGATAAAGAACTTAATAATGAAGTATATCCTGATAAAGATCCGCTGATTAATTTAAAAGCTACACCTTCGATGAAAGCCACCCTTAAATATTTCTGGATAGTAACGGGTTTACTGGCAATACAAGTAGTTATGGGTATAATTACAGCTCATTATGGTGTTGAAGGAAATGCTTTTTATGGTTTGAAATTAGATACTTTAATTCCGTATTCCATTTCCAGAACATGGCATGTACAACTGGCTATTTTCTGGATAGCAACTGCCTGGCTGGCAACGGGATTAGGCTACCCGGACTTGCAGGGTCATTCTCAAGGACATCTCTACCCGCTTTGGTAGTATCGGTAGGGCTCGCGAGGACATTTGCTCCCCATACTTCCATCATTGTTCGTCTATATGGCTTCTGGCTGTAACTTGCTTCCACCATATATACTTGACATTCAAGACCAAACATAGAGCAAGCCCAGCTAAGTGCGCTTCCCCACTGACCGGCTCCTGTCTCAGTTGATAGCCTTTTCACTCCGTCTTTTTTGTTGAAAAAAGCTTGAGCAATAGCCGTGTTTGGCTTATGGCTTCCTGCTGGATTCAAGCCTTCGTGCTTGTAGTATATTTTTGCCGGCGTATCAATCGCCTTTTCGAGTCTATAGGCTCTGTGAAGTGGGGTTGGCCTGTACAACCTGTAGGCGTCAATCACCTCACCCGGAATATCTATTTCCCTTTCAGGGCTGGCTTCCTGTTGAATCAGGCTCATTGGAAATATCCTCGCAAGATCATCCGGCGCTATCGGTTGCTTTGTTGCGGGATTGAGTGGTGGGGGTAGTTCCTTCGGCAAATCAGGTAATATATTGTACCAGCAGGTAGGTATTTCTTCTTCTCCAAATACCACTCTTGTTGGGCCCTCATGATGCATTTGCTTCTCCTTCCCTTCATAAACTTGAAAACAAGACCTTCTTTACAAGCATTCATTTGAAATGATATGAAAGATAGAGTAAATGAGCAAGTGCCGAAATCCGCATGGATTGCCTAACAATTTCGAGGGGAAATGCCAATCTTTTCGCATTCTCGAATTATTCTTTCCGCAACCTCGTTTTGATTCATATTTGTTGTATCTATTACGAAAGAGTCAGCAGAAATTGAAAGTGGACTGATTTTTCTCGAAGAATCTATTCTGTCGCGATGCAATATCTCCTTTTCTACATCATCCCAGTCGAGTTTTATCCCCTTGTTTTTCAACTCGGTCAGGCGTCTTCTTACCCTTTCTTTGACATCAGCCTCAAGATATATCTTTAGGTCTGCATTAGGAAAAACCGATGAGCCAATATCCCTTCCTTCAACAACTGCGCCCCTCTTTGCCATTTTTCTCTGCAGGGATACCATTATCTTTCTCACACCTTCAACGGCAGAAACTTCTGAAACAAATCTTCCAACTTCTGGACTCCTTATTTCTGATGAGATTTCTCTCTTTCCAAGGAAGACCTCCGGCTTGTAATCTCTTTCGAGTTTCACGAAGTATTCTTTGCTCACAGATTTGGCGACATCAACAAGCGCATTTTCATCATTCAGCGAAACCTTCTCTTCCATAGCGACAAGAGTCACCGCTCTATACATTGAGCCTGAATCAATATAGTCAAGGGAAAGCCTTTCCGCGAGAAGAATCGAAACCGTACTTTTCCCTGCGGCGGCAGGTCCATCAATCGCAATCACGGGATGTTTGCTCAACTTGACTTTCACCTTTTCAGTTCTTCTATGACCGCTTCGAAGTCGGGAAATGAGATTTTCGTCCATTCCCATCCTTCAACGGAAGTTTTCCCACTTGCAGCCAAACCGGCAACCGCAAAAAGAAGGGCGAGTCTGTGGTCATTCTGCGATGAAACAGATGCCCCGTTTAGCTTACAGGGACCATATATATCCATTCCATCATCATGTTCTTCCACGCTCGCTCCCATTTGAAGAAGCCCCTTTGCTGTTCCTGATATTCTGTCTGATTCCTTCACCCGGAGTTCTCGAGCGCCGCGAATAACTGTTTTTCCCCTTGCCATGCAGGCAAGGAGAGCTACAAGTGGTATTTCGTCTATTGCTTGAGAGACCTCTTTTTTTCCAATTTCAATAGAATTGAGTTCACTTGTTCGGGCAATCAAATCGCCTTCAGGTTCCCATAAATTTCTTCTTGTATTCGTTTCAATATCCGCTCCCATTTCACGGACGATTCGTATGAAGCCTGTCCTTGTTGGATTGAGTGATACTCTCTCTATTCTAACCTCGGAATCCGGGCAGATAAGTGCAGCGGCAACTAAAAAGGCGGCAGAAGAAAAATCGCCGGGAATCTTGAGGTTCTTTGCTTGAGGGATTCCCGGTTCAAGAATGATACTTTCCTCCTCCCTGGTTATTGAAATACCGGTATAGGAAAGCAGCCGCTCAGTGTGGTCACGAGTCTTTATAGACTCTCGCACGATAGTTTTTCCGTTTGCCCTCATGCCCGCAAGTAGAATCGCGGATTTTACCTGAGCACTCGGAATAGATGGAGTGAATACTATTCCACGCAAATTGCCACCGCTGATTTCCAGAGGAGGATGACCCTCCCTATCTTCCGACTTTATCTTAGCTCCCATTAGTCTTAGTGGCTCGATAATTCTCATCATCGGACGCGTAAGGAGGCTCTCGTCCCCCGTTATTCGAGAAGTGAATGGTTCCGCTGCAAGAGCTCCTGCAAGGAGTCGCATAGTTGTTCCTGAGTTTCCAGCGTCCAGGGCACCGTTTGGAGGTACAAGTCCCCTGTCACCACGACCATCAATAAGAACTGAGCTTTTTTGAAACTCAATATCAACGCCTAACTGCTTCAAACAATCGATCGTTCTCAAACAATCAGTGGCAGTCGAAAAACCGGATACTTCTGACATGCCACGAGCAAGCGAAGACACAATCGCTACTCGATGTGAAATAGACTTGTCTCCCGGAATAGTTACTTTCCCGCAGAGATTTGCTCCACCTTCAATCTCGATCCTCATAAAGCTTCACTACCCAAGTGCTCCATTCCATAAATACAGGTTGCATTCTATCGCCGATCCATCCACTCTAGAGCGTTCCGCTCCCTCCGAGTACAACAGAAGTACGCGTCGGTCGCTCACCTTGCGGGAGCGACTCCTCGACGCTCTCGGTACGACACCGTATCTACGGAACGGAACACTCTAAACTTTTCGTAGCGCAGGGAAGTAACCAAGGCTTTCAAGGTGTCTTACAACTTGCTTCGCTTTATCTTCACCCAATATTTTGAGGGAAAGAATCCCTTTCTCGCCCTCCAGGGGATGGATGATTGAGATATCCTCTATGTTTATCCCAAGTGAGCCAACCGCTGTTGAAACCTTGCTCAGCACGCCCGGTCTGTCAGACACGGGAAGAGTAACCTCGAATAACTGGCTTATTTCGGTCCCCTTCCTAACCGATAGTTCTGAACGGGAACGCTTTGAGGAAAGAAACATCTCGTACAAGGATTCGTGATCGCCTCTTTCAAGAATTGAAATCATCCGGGTGATCCCCTCGCTATAGCGTTCGAGCCTTTCAATGATGAACTCGCGGTTCTCCATAAAAATATCTATCCAGGTATCCGGATTACTTGCGGCGATTCTGGTCATGTCCCTGAAACCACCAGCGGCTATTGTGAAAAGATTCTTTATTTTTTCTCTTTCCCTCATGGCAAGCTCCATCAAAAGAAGCGAGAGAAGATGTGGAACATGACTCACCGTAGCTATCGCCTCATCATGAGTTCTGGGGTCCATTGAAATCACTCTCGAGCCAGATTCTGTCAGAAAATGATGCAGTCTGCTAAAAGATTCAGGGTCAGTGTTTTGAGTTGGAGTCAAAATAAAATAGCAATCCCGAAAGAGGTCAGGTCTCGCAGATTCTATCCCTGACTGTTCTGAACCTGCCATGGGGTGACCGCCGATGAAGTGAATTTCATCTGGAATTCGCGCTTCTATTCCTTCAACAACCGGTAGTTTTACAGAACCAATATCAACAACAACGGTATCCGGTGAGAGCACTTTCGAAATTTCCATGAATGTCTTTACTATTGCGCTGACCGGAACTGCCAAGAATACAATGTCTGCTTTCCTGACAGCATCTTCAGGCTTTTTTTCAACTTTATCGCACAATCCGAGTGACGAAGCCTTTTTTCGCACTTCTTCCGAAATATCATATCCATAGACGCACTCAATGTTTTTATGCTCCTTGAGCGATAGGGCAAGTGAACCACCCATTAGACCCAGACCAATGACTGCCGGTCTTTGAAATCCCTGTTCCACCATTCCTCCGGGAAACCAAATCTGATTAGATCGTGCGACCAACTGCAGCAGAAATATTTCTTAGTTCATCCATCATCTGGAAGAATTCATCAAATGTCAAAGCCTGGGGACCGTCGCAAAGTGCCTTGCCAGGATCAGGATGAATCTCAACCATTACTCCGTCGGCACCGGCTGCGATTGAAGCCTTTGCAAGGTCAATAATCAAATCCCTTTTGCCCGACGCGTGACTCGGGTCAGCAATGATGGGAAGATGACTTTCTCGCTTTACAATTGGAATACAGGATATGTCAAGAGTATTTCTGGTCGCTGTTTCAAAAGTTCTGATTCCTCTCTCACAAAGCGCTACTTTCCGATTTCCCCCACGAAGGACGTATTCAGCAGCCATCAAGAACTCCTCAATTGTGTTCGAAAATCCACGTTTGAGCATTACCGGAATATCCTTTTCGCCTATCTCCTTTAACAGAAGAAAATTCTGCATATTGCGAGCGCCTATCTGTATCATATCAACATATTTTGAAACGAGATCGACATGTCTCGGGTCCATTGCCTCCGTCACAACCGGAAGACCGGTTTCCTCGCGAGCCTCTGCGAGTATCTTTAGCCCATCTTCACCCAGCCCCTGAAACGAATAAGGCGAAGTTCTTGGCTTGAACGCACCTCCACGAAGAATCTTTGCCCCGCCCTCCTTGGCAATTCTCGCACACTCAAGAACCTGATTTTCAGTCTCCACTGCACATGGACCTGCGATCACACAGAATTCTTTTCCTCCTATGGAAGATGGACCTACTTCAACGATGGTTCCTTCTCTTTTGAAATCTTTGCTAACGAGCTTGTAGGGCCTCATAATGGGAATAACCTTTTCCACGCCGGGAAAAGCTTCAAATGGGACCTGCTGGATTTTTTCCCTGTCGCCAATTGCGCCTATAACTGTTTTGTAAAGACCTTTTGATAGATGAGCCTCGGCTCCCACCTCATGCAATTTATCAACAACATTCTGTATCTGTTCTTCTTCCGCTCCATCTTTCATGATTATCATCATGTTTATCACCCCACATCTTTTCCCGTCAGGTCATGGCGTAACTTCTTTGCTTCTCTCAGGTACACATGCACTAATTCTTCTTTCACGCTTTCCGCGTTCACAAGCATCAGAAGGCGAATTGTTCTCGGAAGAGAATTCTCGATAGAAAGCTCTCTCGCGCATATTACCGGCACGTCATCAAGCCCTATCTCTCTAACCGCTGCTGCTGGAAATTCAGCGGTCAAATCCTCAGTAGCGGTAAAAAGTATGAATATCAATTCATCCCCGACAAGCCGGTTTTTTTTCATTATCGCGGAAAGAAGTTCAACCGTTGATGAAATTATCTCCGCTCTTTCGTTTTTCCTTGCTGTAATAGCTCCACGTATAGCGTTTATTCCCATCGCTTTCCCCTCCAAAATGGGGTCACAAAATGGGGTCAGGTCTTGCAATGACACATTTTTGGGTTGTTTTACCCTTTTGCTTGTCAAAGAAAACGATTACCAGCTCAAGTCAGATTACCACACGATGCTGAGTAAGAGAATAGTCATTAAAAAAGGCTGCGTCTTCAAGTGAACGCAAATGTTTAATGAGCCAACCACATAATCAGTCTAAACATAATCTTTCAAAGTTCTACTGTTTTTTTCAATTCAAGGAGGGAACGGTTTATGATCGCAGGTTCTTTTGCTTTTCTTCTTGGAGCAATTCCATCCTGCGAGAGTATTTATTCGAACTCTTATTTTCTGCTTCTCCAATTTCAGTCACTTGAGGCAATTCCCATGATAGTCCCGTTCTTATTCTTTCAATAAAGCCCTCGTCCGGCTCGAAATCCTTCAGTGAAGGAAGTTCGTCGAGGCTCTTCAAGCCAAATTTCTCAAGAAACTTCAATGTTGTGCCATATAGCATTGGATACCCCGGGGGCTCTCCTCTCCCAACCGGCTCAATCAGCCCTCTTTCCTCGAGTGTCCTTATGACGCCATCACTCTGCACGCCCCTTATCTCGGCAATCATTCCTCTCGAGACAGGCTGGAGATAAGCAACTATTGCAACTGTTTCAAGAGCAGCTTTTGTGAGCCTCGGATTTACCCTGGAACGTATCATTCGCGAGATATATGGTGCGGCTTCAGGAATGGCATAGAGGCCAAATCCCTCAGCAACTTCTCTAAGGACAATTCCGCCAGCCCTCTTTCGGTAAACCTCCATCAGTTCGTTGACAATTTCCCTCACTGCTCCCGGCTCTATGCCAGTCATTTCAGACAATTCTGATATCTTTATGGGCTGGGGCGAAACGAGTATGAGGGCTTCAATCAACGCGATCTTTTCAACTTCGGAAGAGGAACAACGAATATCTAACTCTTCCCTTTCAATTTCCTCTTCCATATTCACTCCCTCAACTCGTAAAAATGGCAGGTTCCTGCAAACTCGAATCAATGATTTCTATTTCTCCAAAAAGCTTTTTTTGCTTTATTTCTATCTCTTTTTCCTTGTAAAGCTCGAGAATGGCAAGAAAAAAGGCAATGAGTTCTATTTTTGAATCGCATCCCTGAACAACATCGCTGAATTTGATTCTCTTGCTTTTTGAAATTGCTTTACGAACAGCAACCATTTTTTCTTCAATAGAAACTCTTATTGGAGCAATGTGAGAAGTATCAACTTTCCTCAGGGCTCTTTTTGAAAACAGCTCGATAATAGTCTCTGAAAGAATATCAACGGTGATTCCATCAAATGGGTCAGGATAAAGCGCGGAATAATCAGTTTCGAGTTCCCTCATCGTTGGGGCAAAGCAACCCTCACGCTCATAAATTCTTTCGAATTCAGCGGCAATGTCCGAAAATTTCTTATACTCGGTCAACCTATCAACAAGAAACTCACGGGCATTTTCGGCTTCTATCAATTCCTCTCCTTCCTCAGCAGGAATCAAAGAACTTGCTTTTATCAAGAGAAGTGTTGAGGCAATCAGGATAAATTCAGTTGCCGAATCAAGATCAACGACTTGAGCAATCTCAAGGTGCTTCAAATAGTCATCTGTAATTCGGGCAATCGGCACGCTATAAATAGAAACCTCGTTTTTCAGAATGAGTTGAAGAAGCAAATCAAACGGACCCTCAAAAACGCCTATACTGACACTAAAATCCAAGACTCACCATCCAAAGTATTATTTTTGACTCACCATATTTGAGATTCGCTATCTTTGCTCACATGAGTTTCCCGATTCCTGCTGCACTTCTTGCATTGATGAGCATATCACGCGCAATCGGGCGAACCCTCTCTGCCCCCTCTTGCAAAATTTTCTCCACGATTTCTTTCTTTTTTGAAAATTCTCGTCTTTTCTCCCTGAATCCTTTCAAGTCATCCGAAATACGCCTTGCGAGCTCATCTTTGCAGTCCGTGCATCCTGCGGTCGCGTTTCTGCAGCTCTTTTCAATCTCAGATAAGTCATCGTGAGGATATGAATGATAAAGAAGAAATACTGTACAGACCTCTGGGTGCCCCCTATCGGCCCGCCTTGCTCTTGCGGGGTCGGTAATCATCTTTCTGATCTTTTTCCGTATTACATCCGGTTCATCGTCAATTCCTACATAGTTCTGATAACTTTTTGACATTTTTCTCCCATCGGTCCCTGGAATCTTTGGGGATTCTGAAAGTATGGGCTGCGGTTCGGTAAACGTATGACCATATATCGAGTTGAATGTTCGCGCAATTTCACGTGTCAACTCGAGATGAGCCACCTGGTCCCCCCCTACGGGCACAAATTCCGCATCAACGGCCAATATATCTGCCGCCATCAGGACCGGGTAACCGAGGAAGCCATAAGTATTGACCACGCGGGAATCGAGTTCGCGAAGCTGCTCTTTGTATGTGGGATTCCTCTCAAGCTCGCCAAGGGTTGTAACCATTCCGAGATAAAGCATGATTTCGGGAATACTTTCTATATCCGATTGCCTGTAGATTGTGCACTTCTCAGGATCAAGCCCAGCGGAAAGCCAGTCGAGAATCATTTCCGTTGTGAATGGACCAAACTGCGATGTATCCCTGTACATAGTCGTCAGGGCATGCCAGTCTGCCACGAAAAAGAAACACTCATTCGTTTCCTGAAGCGCAATCATTTTTTTCAAGTTTCCATGATAATGCCCCAGGTGCAGTCTTCCGCTTGGTCTATATCCGCTTACAACTCTTCCTTTCAATAATTACCTCCAAAAAATCTCAGAAACCAAAAATTATTTTCCCTAAAAAGTTGAAAATGGGGTCAAACAATTTAAAAATATAGTCGCCCAATCCCCATATAAGAACAAAGATAATAATGAAACCAAAAGCTCCCATGGACCGATACATCTCTTTCATCCTTTCGGGAAGGAAATACTCGAGAATATGAGAGCCGTCCAAGGGTGGTATTGGAATGAGATTGAATATGGCAAGTACTATGTTTACCTGTGCTGCACAAAATATCAATTCCAACAAACTTCCAGCGCCTTCAAGCCCAAAAAGCCTGAATACCATGCCCACCAGGGCAAATATGAACGCGACGCCGACATTTGTCACGGGTCCGGCAAGAGAAACAAGAAGCATATCTCTCTCGGGCTTTCTCAAGAAAAAAGGGTTCACGGGAACGGGCTTTGCATAGCCAAAGATGAATGGACTCCTCAGGACAATCAAAACGAGAGGCAATAAAATCGAGCCAAAGGGATCTATATGAGCAATGGGATTGAGCGTAAGTCTGCCAGCATTTCTCGCGGTATGGTCGCCCAAAATATCAGCCACACGCCCGTGCATGTACTCGTGAAGAATTACTCCAACAATGAGACCTATTATGAAACCTGCTGTCTGCGTTTCGCTCAAACTATGCTCCGTTTCTTATAGGATTCACGCCCTCGGATGACAGCGCAGATATACTTCCTTCAACCTTCCAGCAGTAACTTCAGTGTAAATTTGAGTTGTGGCAAGAGAAGCATGTCCGAGCAATTCCTGAACAACTGGAAGGCTTGCTCCTCCTTCGAGCATGTGTGTGGCGAATGTATGTCTCAAGCTGTGCGGCGTCACAATTTCTTCAAGACCTACAGAACGCGCACAAGTCTTAAGTGCCTTCCAGCAGCCCTGTCGGGTCATTCTTCCGCCTCTCATGTTGAGGACAAGAGCGCGGATTGAAGATGCGCGGGCTATTTTCGGTCTTGATTTCTCAAGATAATTTATTGCTGATAATTGCGCTGTTTTGCCGAAGGGAACCATCCTCCACTTTCCTCCCTTTCCTCGCACCAAAACGGTTCTTTCAGGCAAATCCAAGTCCTCAATATTGATACCAACGAGTTCTGATATTCTCATTCCAGTAGCATATAGCATTTCGAGAATCATTCTATCTCTTAGACCCTTTACATCGCTTCCTGGCGAATCAAGAAGCGCTTTTATCTGTTCATGTGAAAGCGCTCTTGGCAGGCGTGAGGGTATTTTCGGAGAAACAAGAACTATAGATGGGTCATTTACTGCCATGCCTTCCTGCAATAGAAATCTGTGAAATGTTCTGATAGCGCTGAATACTTGAGCAAGTGACGCGGGAGACAACCTTGCTCCACGAGGAGCGTCAAGAGACCACGCGTATCCTAAGAGATTTTCCTGGGATATCATATCAGGTTCAAGTATCCCTTCATCAACCAAGTAATCAACATAGTGTGAAATGGCTCTCCTGTATGCATCAAGAGTGTTCTTAGATGCTCCACGTTCAACGCGCAGGTAATCAATGAACTCCCTTGCGGCCCTGATGACTTGCGGGACATCCTCATCGTTTCCAAGTTTACCGGGAATCTTTTCATACTTGATAGCGTTCATCGTACTTTGAAAGCTTATAGCCTCTTATCCATCAAGAGAACCGAGAGCGCTATTCCAATAATACTTTTCGCGTCCTCAATCATACCTTCCTTGATGAGAAGAAGGGCACGATTTATTTCCACCTTTTCAACTGACAGGAATTCGTCAGTGTCTCCTTTGCCTTCCTTATGACTCAAATTTCTCGCCAGGTAAAGATGGAAATATTCATTTGAGTAACCGGGAGAATTGTAGAACTCGGCAATTTTCGTGATTTCTCCAGCGGAATAAGAAATTTCCTCCACCAGTTCTCTTTTTGCGCATTCAACCGGCGACTCATGAGAGATGTCGAGTTTCCCAGCTGGAATTTCAAGCATTACTTTTTGTGCGGGGTGCCTGTATTGGCGCACCATCAAGATATTTTCATCATCAATAAAAGGAACTATGCCGACAGCCCCTGGGTGATTTACCCTTTCCCACTTCGCGATTCTCCCGTCAGGAAGAATCACCCTGTCAATATAGACCCCAATTACCTTACCATCAAATATCTTTTCGCTTGATAGTATTTCGTGCTTCTCCGGGTCAAATTCGCTCATTTCCTTCACTTTCCTCTGCCGCCACTATCCCGGATGCTGCCGCAGTCATGAAAAATTCCGGTTCTTCATTTGGTTTCCTCCCCATAACCGATGGGATGAATCCTGATTTCTCAATCATCTCAAGAACATCCTTAGAGTCAACCTCACGGATTATGTGTTTTTTTGAAATGCCACTTTCATCCAAACTCCCTCTTATGACACGTGCTTTTTTCCCGTCCATCACGGGAACAGGAACTATTACCCTCGCAAGAGTTCCTACTTTGAGAACCGTTATCGTATGATGACTCAATCCGTAATGTCTTGCTCTCGAGTCATTGAACATAATTCTCGGTATCGCAATTGGAACCCCTCCCATTGAAAATGCGGCATTCAGAATTATTCCCTGCTCGATTCCGGAAAAGCCAAAAGTGCTTCCGGTTCCCACGATTCCTGGTCCCATTACCACAATGGCCATATCAGCGCAAAGAATCCTTTTTGCAGCCTCAAGCGCACCGTAAATATTTATAGCCTCGATATCTCCGCCAAATGCGTTTCCGCATGTAATCGAAGCATCGATGTATCCTTTATCCTCCAAGAACTTCACTGTTTCGCTATATTGAAGCGGAAGAGCACCTCCATCGGTCATTATGTAGACAATTTTTCCGGATGGTTTCTTACTCTTGAAACCGAAAACTGCAGGCATCAACTGGCTATGGAGTTCACCGGCTATTACCGGCATTCCTTTAAGAACCTTGTTTTCATCAGTGTAACCAAGTTTTTCCTCAATAACCTCCATGCTTATCTGGAGCGGGGTATATCTCAGTTTCATTATGTGTCCTTCATTTTGCGAAATGTTCTCTTTGTTCCTTAGATTCCACAAAGCAAAATGGTATCCCCCTGAACCAAGACCGAGCTCAACCGCAGTTGTATTCACGACAACTTCATCACCAGAATCTACATCACCGGTCAGGCTCTTGTATGCGATAGCGGTTCCCCTTTTCCCATCAGGCAACTCTATTTCAAGCAAAACCACATCTTTGTTCCAGTGCTTCTTAGAAAGAACTTTCGCGGTCCTAAAAGAAACCAAAATATTCTCCCGTTTGACAGACGACATTCTATTTTGCTTTACATGTCGCAATTGCATTGACTATGCGCGAAACATCTGTGAGATCATCTTTTCTGATCCATTCTCTTGGTGAATGAGCATTTTCAACCCCTATGTCAATTGTAATCATCTCATAACCCATATTATTGAATACACTTGCATCACTTCCACCACCACTCTTGAGAAAACTCGGGTTAAGCCCACAAAAATCTATTGCCTCTGTGAGCTCCTTCAGACGCCTCGAGCGTTTGTCAATTTTGAAATGATGAAACGAACGCTCAGTTTCGATCTCGAGTCCACACCCGCACTCACGCGCCGCCCTTTTGAAAGAATCAATAATCCGCTCTCTTTCCTCTTTAAGCCTTCTTTCCTCGAAACTTCTAACCTCTGCGCAAACAACGGTCAATTCCGGAACAATATTTACCGCTTCTCCTCCATGAATCAATCCTATATTCGATGTTGTCTTCTCATCAATTCTTCCCGTATTGAGATTTGAGATTGCCTTTGAAGCACAAACAATCGAGTTTTTCCCCTTTTCCGGTTCAACTCCCGCATGCGCGGCAAGTCCGCGCAGAGTGAACTTCATGCTTTCCTGACCGGGTGATTCCACAACTATCCCGCCTACACGTCCCGCACCGTCGAGAACTAACCCCCATCTACCGCTCAAAAGTTGATAATCAAAGTTCTTTGCGCCAACCAGCCCCTTCTCTTCCTGAACAGTAAAAACAGCGTCAATTCCTCTGTATTTCTCGGCGTTCTTCAAAAGATGTTCAATCAGAGAAAGAACTACCGCTATGCCAGCTTTGTCATCAGCGCCAAGAATAGTTTCTCCGTTGCTTTCAAATCTACCATCGCATTCAATTACACTTACGCCTTCGCATGGTGAGACGGTATCCATATGTGAATTCAAAATGAAAATCTCGTCAAAACCCCTCGGTGGTAACTTGACAACTAAATTCCCTGAATTACCACCCGTCTTTTTACCCGCGTCGTCCTCGATAATTCTTAGTCCAAGATTCCGGGCGAATTCAGTTATGTATGAAGCAACATTCCTTTCTTTTCCTGATTCACTTTGAATACTTACGAGGTCAAGAAATATTGAGCAGGTCCTTTGTGGGTCTGGAGCATCAATTTGCCTCATTTTGTGGCCCTTGCCCCATCGCCCTCCATTACTCTTATTCCCTTATTCATCATTCGCTGTCTGTTAAGCGCAGCTTCCACAAAACCAAGGAAAAGCGGGTGTGGCCTCAGTGGCCGTGACTTGAACTCTGGGTGAAATTGACATGCTACAAACCATGGATGATCGTTTAGTTCTACTATTTCTACCAACCGTTCATCCGGAGAAAGCCCCGAAAAAACCATTCCAGCTTCTTTGAGCCTATCCCTCAAAGCTATATTGACCTCATATCGGTGCCTGTGTCTCTCATAGACAACCGTTTCTCGGTATGCTTGAGCGGCTCGAGTGCCAGGAACAAGCTTGCAGGGATAAGCTCCAAGCCTCATAGTCCCCCCAAGTGCCTCGATTTCTTTCTGATGTGCCATGAGGTCTATTACAG
>JAQUKT010000042.1 GCA_028718945.1 Actinomycetota bacterium
TCCAAAAATAAAAACCCGACCATCATTTTAGACGTCAATATCTACATTGAATTTCTCAATGAGCGACCTTATGTTCTTTCCGCCCGGACCGATCAGGTCGCCTATTCTATCAACCGGAATACATACCTGTAGCATTCGAGGAGCATTGGGGCTTATCTCGCTTCTCGGTTTGTCGATTGCTTTAGACATCATTGTTAGTATGAACAACCGAGAATCCTTTGCCTTTTCCAACGCTTCTTGCAATATTTCGGGAGTAAGCCCGCTGCACTTTATGTCCATCTGCAAAGCGGTTATTCCTTCTTCTGTTCCTGCAACTTTGAAATCCATATCTCCCGTATTGTCTTCAATTCCTTGAATGTCACTCAATATGACATGACGGGCATCCTCGAGAACAAGACCCATTGCGATTCCCGTCACTGCTTTGCCACCTTTCAGCGGAACGCCAGCGTCCATGAGGGCCAGACTGCTTGCACACACTGATGCCATTGATGATGAACCATTCGATTCGAGAACTTCTGAAACCACTCTCGTGGTATAAGGAAAATCTTCTTCTTCGGGAACAACAGGCAGAAGCGCTCTTTCGACAAGCGCTCCATGTCCTATTTCTCTCCTTTTTGGACCCCGAATAGGTCTTGCTTCGCCCGTGCAAAATGGCGGGAAATTATAGTGATGTATGAACCTCTTGTATTCCTCTACACCTAAATCATCTAACATTTGTTTTTCGCCGTAACCACCGAGAGTTACAATTGTAAGAACTTGGGTTTCCCCTCTGGTAAACAGCGCTGAACCATGCGTTCTTGCAAGAAAGCCAACTTCACAGGAAATTTTTCTAATCTGGTCTGGTTTTCTTCCGTCAGGTCTTATACTTTTTTCTATTATCAGTTCTCTTAAGATTTCTCTTTCGAATTCAGCAAAAACATCCTTGACTGCGTTTTCAAGCCCTGCATAAAATGATACGAATTGTTCGGAGAGTTTCTCTTGCGCTTCCTTTCTCAAGTTTGCACGCTTTTCCTTTGTAAGACCCGGAACTGTCGAATCAATAAGCGCTTTCTTTAGTGGTTCAAATGCATACGGTCTTATTTTTTCTTTTAACAAGTTATTCAATGTTCTCTGCATATGAATATTTGACAGCATCTGCGCAAATTTTTTGTTTTCGGGGAATTCGAGTTTGCATTCAACGGAAACATTTTTGAGTGATTCGAAAGCCCGCTCGATTTCACCGGTGTCTTTCTTATCAAAAGCATCCATCAGTTTTGACGAAGCATCGAGGTATTTACTTTCAACGAATAGAGTTATTTCTTTCTGGATACTTTCCTTTTGTTTTTTGCCATTAGATTGCCTTGCCTCCTGACTGAACACATCAATAAATTCGCAAAGTTTTCCCAGAGCACCTTGACCAAACGAAAGACCCTCAATAACTTCGCTTTCTCTGACTTCACTTGCGCCTGCTTCCACCATAACAATGCTGGAATCGTTTCCAGCAACCGTAAGATTCAATGTCGCCTCATCCGTCTCTTTGAATGTCGGGTTTACAATCCATTTGCCTTGAACCATTGCAATTCTTGCTCCACTCAATGGCCCGTCAAAAGGAATGTCCGAAATAGAAAGAGCAGCGCATGCACCAAGTAAGCCCAAGACATCAGGAGGGTTTACCTGGTCAGTCGAGAGGGTTGTTATCACTATCTGGGTTTCATTTCTGAATTCATGTGAGAAATTTGGCCTAATCGAGCGATCTATGATTCTTGCTGATAGCATTGAAGAATCTGCTGGACGACCTTCTCTTCGAAGGAAACTCCCAGGGATTTTACCTGCCGCATAAAGTTTTTCCTCCACATCGACAGTAAGTGGAAGAAAATCGACTTCCCTTGCCTCTTCACTTGCAACTACAGTTGAAAGAACCGAAGTCCCCCCACAACTTACGACAACTGACCCATCTGCCTGCTTCGCAAGCTTTCCCGTTTCAAGTGTTATTTTTCTACCTGATATCTCAAATTCTTTCTCTACATAACCCATAACAAATATAATCAGTTTCCTTGCTCAATGATCAATGGGCGGGCTAAAGAACAATACGGCTATGACCTATCTCCTTAACTGCAATCTTTCTATTAACGTCCTGTACCGTTCAACATCCTTTTCTCTGAGGTAGTTCAAGAGCCTTCTCCTTCTACCAACTTTCATCAAAAGCCCCCGCCTCGAGTGATGATCTTTCGCGTGAACTTTATGATGGTCCGTCAGGTTAGATATTTCTTTTGACAAAAGAGCAACTTGAACCTCAGGTGAACCCGTATCCTTGTCGTTTATTCTGAATTCTTCAATTATTTTGTTTTTTTCTTGCTTGTCCAGCATTTACACTCCTCTTTCGACATATTATCACAAAAAACAAAAACAAATCATAATCTGTCAAGCAAATTTGTTGCTCTCGAGACATCTTTTTCTATCTGTCTTGTGAGGGCTTCAGGGTTATTAAACTTTACTTCACCTCTTATTCGTTCATGGAAATCTACTTGAATGACCTCACCATATATTTCACCTTCAAAGTTCATAATATAGACCTCAAATAATACTTCATTATCTCCAAATGTAGGATTGTCACCAATATTGATTGCACTGAAGTATCTTTCACCTCTCAATGATGTGACAGCTGCATAGACGCCTTCAGCCGGAAGGCAAAAGTCTCGGTTCAGCTTCAGATTCGCTGTCGGAAATCCAAGCATCTTCCCTCTTTTGTGACCCTCAACTACTTTCCCAACAA
The DNA here is from genome assembly GCA_028718945.1 of Actinomycetota bacterium. Taxonomy (GTDB): domain Bacteria; phylum Actinomycetota; class Geothermincolia; order Fen-727; family JAQUKT01; genus JAQUKT01. Next base: position 2,753 of record JAQUKT010000042.1, read on the forward strand.
CAGTGTACGGTCTTCCAAGTGCTTCCTTGACGCTGCTCATGTCACCTTTTGCTATAAGGTTCCTTATTAGTGTGCTGGAAATAACTCCATTCTTGGAAGAAACAAGAGGAACCCGGCTGACTTCAAACCCCAAGCTTTTGCCTATCTCGAAAAGAAAATCAACATTTCCTTTACGGTCATTTCCAAATTTGAAGTTTTTGCCAACGCATACATGTCTGGCACCAAGTTCAAGAGATAGTACATTCTTCGCGAATTCCTCAGGCTCAATCGAGGAAAATTCCTTGGTAAAGTCAAGAATGATTGTATAGTCAACACCTAAGGCTTCCAATAATTCAAGCTTGATTCCTTCGGACACGATTACGCACGGAGCAGATTTTTGTAAAACACAAGCAGGGTTTTTATCGAATGTCAGGACAACAGGCGGAAGATTCATTCTATGGGCAATTTCCACACACATTGATATGATCGCCTGATGCCCGCGATGGATGCCATCGAACACTCCAATTGTAACAACAGATTCTGATTCGTAGTTATGAAATTCCTCTATCCGTTTGATCACTTTCATATTCACATAAACTTCTTGCCTTCAAATAAGAGAAACGGTATGTTCCTTTTGCTTCTTACTTTCAATAGCGGGCCTGATAACTCTTTTGGGTATTGCAACTATTTCTGAAGCATTTTCATCTTGTCCCCTTGTATATAAAGCAATCAACCTTCCATCGGGACTCATTACTCGAAATATATGATTGGGGATATTCTTTTTCATGACCATTTCCCGAGTAAGGGGTTTCCCTTTTGCTATTTTGTCTTGCTCGCTTTCAAAAATAGTTACGGATGGCATTTCTTGAGTAGCATCTTCAAGCGATACGATTCTTTTGTTTAGTGAATTTCTGTCGAGAGATGCCAGTTCGTGCAAAGTCATTGCCCTATCTATTGTAAACGAACCTGAACGGATTCTTCTCAACGAATAAACACAAGCGCCACAACCAAGTTCTGAGCCAATGTCGTGAGCAAGACTCCTTATATATGTTCCTGGACTACACGAGACGAAAAGAGTTGCAAATACTCTTTCGTGTTTCTTTTCAACCGAGACAACATCAATTTGATAAATTTCAACATTCTTGAATATCTCCTTGATTACTTCTCCCTTTCTTGCATAGTAGTAAAGCGGCCTCCCTTTGAACTTTGCAGCAGAAAAACTTGGTACTCTTTGAGTTTGCTCACCCAAAAACTTTGTAACGACACTCCTCAGGTTTTCAATTCCAACGCATGAGGAATCCCGAGTCTTTGTTACTTTTCCCTCAATATCCATGGTATTGGTTTCCACACCCAAGAGTATTGTTACGAGATAATCCTTGCTTTCATTTGATAGATATCCACTCAGAAGAGTTCCTCTTCCAAGACAGACAACAAGCACACCGGTTGCTATAAAGTCAAGCGTACCTGCATGACCCGCTTTAGAAGCAGAAAACATTTCTTTCACTTGTTGTGTCGCACTGTGTGATGTCATCCCGGAGGGCTTATCGATTACAACTATTCCATTCAATTTTCTTTACCTCTTCAAGAAGCTCGTCAAGCGCTTCATTGAGTGTTTTTCTATCTGATGTATAACCTGCTGCGGCAGCGTGGCCACCGCCGCCAAGTTTTCTTGCAATTGAACCTATGTCAATGCTGCTATTGCTTCTCAGGCTGACCCTGATTCTTTTATCTTTTAGCTCTTTGAAAAGAGCAGCAATTTGGTGCCCTTTCAACGTTCTCAGGGAATCTATCAAATCTTCGGTTTCCCCCATTGAAACTTTCCATTTCTTGAGCGTTTTCTGAGTAAGTGTTGCATATATTAGCGAGTATTCTTCGATGTACTCCGCATTGTCCATTACCTCGCCAGCAAGGTGTATGCTATCAAGCGAGTCATTTTGATATACATTCCTATATACCTCACTTGGAGAAACACCCATACTGACAATATCCGCCGCAATTCTTAGTGTTCGAGATTTTGTGTTGCTAAACTGGAATCTTCCAGTATCCGTTACGATACCAGTGTATAAACAAAGCGCAGACTCTAAAGTAATTTGAAGATCAAGGCCTTCCGCCATTGTGTATATTATCTCCGCGGTAGCTGAAGCATCGGGCCTCAAGATGTTTATTGTGCCGAATCGCGTATTGTCGGGATGATGGTCAATATTTATCAAATTCGATGCTTTCAAAACATGCTTACTCAGCTCTTCAAACCTATCAGGATTTGCACAATCAATAGCGAAAACAAGCCCATCAAATACTATTTTCGAAGGTTTTTTGAGATTCTCAATACCCGGTAGAAAAGAATACTTTTCCGGTAGTTCGAAAGGTTCTGGCCACCCGCAATCAACCGCGTATCCTTTGTTTTTGAGCATTATTCCTAATCCCAATGTTGATCCTATTGCATCTCCATCTGGATACTGGTGCCCTACTATTGCAGCATAGCGGTTTTTTTCTATCATCTCGCGAATTCTTTCTATTTCATTTTTCATGGAATAACTCATCCTCGTTTATAACAGTTCTGATTTTCCCCGTTAGGTCAACTGCCCTTTCACTAATATTTTCATGGATAAATTCAAGTTCAGGCATGAATCTAAGCCTTAACCTTTCACCAAGATGACGCTTCACAAAACCCGTTGCGCTTCTCAATCCTTCAATTGTGTTTTCTATTTCTTCTTCATTACCAAATATGCTCACATATACTTTTCCATGCCTCAAATCGGAAGAAATTTCTACTCCGGTAACAGTAACAAATCCAATGCGCGGGTCTTTGATTTCTCGCTCAATTATTTCAGCGATCTCCTGCTTGAAAGCTTGCTCAACCCGGTTCATTCTTCTACTCAATTTATTTACTCCATATAATCCGAAGGGCAAAATATCCATCTATTCTCGCGAATGACATCAACGCCAGTTGACTCGATTATATTCCTTACCCTTTCAAGACATGATTCCGCTCCTTCGGAAGAAGATGAAAGCACTGAAGCAAGAATGACGCTGCTTTTCCAATGATCATTGTCGTCTATCTGGTAAACACAGCTATATTTCTTCCTTCCAATTTTATCGCAAATACTTTTCAAAACACTTCTTCTATCTTTTAGAGACATACATGACTTCAAATCGAGGCTATATTCGGAAATTCCAGCAAACACTTTCATGATGCCCTCCTGGGAAGTCAGCAATCAAGAAATAATATAGAATAAGCCCTTTGATCAACTAACGGGGTATTTCCACCAACGCATATGTCTCAAACACATCATCAATCTTAATGTCCTGGAAGTCAGAAATGCAGATACCACATTCAAATCCTGTGGTGACACTTTTTACATCTTCTTTGAATCTCCTAAGAGATGAAACAATTCCATCATAGATTACTATCCCGTCACGAATCACCCTTACTCTGGAACCCTTCTCAATTTCTCCATCGAGCACAAATGAACCTGCCACCGTGCCGACACCTTTGATCTTAAACACTTCTCTTGCTTCAGCTCTACCGGTAATATTCTCCTCGTATTTTGGAGATAGCATCCCTTTGAGCGCAGAGGAAATATCTTCTGTGAGCTTGTAGATAACCTGATAAGTTCGAATTTCGATTTCTTCCTTTTCAGCAGCTTTTTGGGCTTTTGTGTCAGGTCTTGTATTGAATCCCAAGACAATAGCGTTACTTGCCGAAGCAAGCATAACGTCCGTTTCAGTGATCCCCCCAACTCCCTCGTGAATAATGTTTAACTTTACCTCGTTCTGTGGAAGATTCATCAAGGCATCTGACACTGCCTCAAGCGAGCCCTGTGTATCCGTCTTTAGCACCAATTTCAGCTGTTTTGCTTCGCCTTCTTCGATTCGCAAAAAAAGGCTTTCCAGCGAAATATGTTTTGGAGTTTGCGGCTGTTCTTCTAATTTCTTGAGCATTTTTCTTCTATCAGATATTTGACGAGCTCTTTTCTCGTCAGTAACAACTCTGAATTCATCTCCGGCAAGAGGAAGACTTGAAAGACCAACAATCTCAACCGGTGTAGAAGGGGCCGGGCACTGAATTTGCTCTCCCCTTTCATTGAACATCGCCCTGATTCTACCCCAGGTACAACCAACTACAAGAATATCTCCAATCTTTATTGTTCCCCTCTTTACCAAAAGCGTTGCTACCGGACCTCTTGTCCTGTCGAGCTTTGCTTCTATCACCACTCCACTTCCTTCACAGTGAAGGTTTGCTTTGAGTTCCTGGAGCTCTGAGACGAGAAGAATCATTTCCAGCAACTGGTTGATGTTAGTGCCTTCCTTCGCTGATATATCTACAAAGACTGCATCACCGCCCCACTCTTCGGGAACCAGTCCGTGCTCTGAGAGTTGCCGTCTTACGTGGTAGGGATCTGCTTCTTTTTTATCTATTTTATTAACAGCAACAATGATGGGGACATTTGCTTCTCTTGCGTGGTTCAAGGCTTCAAGTGTTTGTGGCATTACTCCATCGTCAGCAGCAACTACCAGTACAGCTATATCAGTAATTTCCGCACCTCTCGCTCGCATGGCTGTGAAGGATTCGTGACCAGGAGTGTCAATAAACGTGATTGTTTTTCCCTGATATTCAACCTGATAAGCACCTATTTGCTGCGTTATTCCACCCATTTCCGTTGAGATGACGTCAGCCTTTCTAATTGTGTCAAGAAGGAGTGTTTTCCCATGGTCAACATGTCCCATTACAGTAACAACCGGAGGTCTTGGTTCGAGTTCTTCCGGGCGATCAACAATCTCTTCGAGTTCCTCTACCTTTGATGCTTTGATTTTTATGTCTAAATTGAATTCCTCAGCAAGAAGTTTCAGAGTGTCATCGCTTATTGACTGATTGATAGTAAGAATTTCCCCAAAGCTCAACATTTTCTTTATGACGCTCCCAGGAGTAAGTCCTGCCTTCATTGAAAATTCCTTTACGGTTATTCCAGAGGGCACCCTTATAAGTTTAGGAGTAACCGTCTCGGTTTGAAGTTTCTCAAACGTCTTTTTTTGCTTTTCGGTGGGCTTGAAAACGTGGACTTTTTTTTCTTTGCCCGGTCTTGGCCCCTTCCTCAATGGAGCGACTTTTATTACTGGCCTTTTCTTTTCTGCTTTTACATAAGGACTTACTTGTTCCTCATGCGGACCAGCCACCTCGAGACGCGCTTCCGGTTTTTCTTTTTCCTTTTGCTCAATTGTTACTTCGGGTGCTTTTTCGAGAATCTGTTTTTTTGTAGTTACTCGAGGCTTTTCAACAAGTTTGGTTTTGGCAGCTACTTTGTCTTCCGATTCAAGCGCAGCTCCCTTAACTTCTTTCCTTGCTTTCTTGGCAACTTTTGTCGCTGTTGCCTTCTTGGATGCAACTTTTTTCTCTTTGACTGTCTTTTCTATTGCTTTTGTCGATTTCCTAACAGCTTTGGTTTCCTTCTCTTTGACCTTCTTCTTCGCAGGAGCAACTTCTGCAGGCTTAGCTTTCTTAGCAGCAGGTTTTGCCGCCTTTTTTTCTGCTTTATTCGTTGCCTTCTTGGCTGCTGGAGCTTTCCTTGCTTTTTTTGGCTTCTTTTCCTTCTCAATCTTTACCGGGGATATACCGAATGACACTCTTACTCTGTTTGCATCTTCCTGTGTAAGTGCAGAGAAATTGCTCGATGCATCGATCCCAAGTTTTCTTAGGCGATCGAATATTTCCCTATTTGATTTCTTGAGTTCTTTCGCAAGTTCGTGAACTCTCATTTGCAAGACTTTCCAGTTTCCTTTAATTTCTCTTCGACCATACTCTCAATTCTTTCATAAACCCATACCGGGACGTTCGTCTTCAGGGATTTTGAAAAAGCATTTCTTTTCTTTGCCTTTTGATAACACTTCCAGTTTGGACAAACATAGACTCCCCTGCCTATTCCTTTCCAAAATGAAACTTCAAAATCACCATCGTATCCAATTCTTATCAATTCTCTTTTGCTAAGTTTCCTGCCACATCCAGCACATGTTCGTTCCGGCTCTGAGCCCATCCATCCCTCGTTGAAAACCTCTATCTGGATATCCTGATCACTCAATCCTCAGGTGAATTCTCAACCGGTTTTTCCCCATCAGGGAAAGCATCATTGGTATCTGCCTCAGTCGGAAGTTTCATATTCTCTTGCTTTTTGCTTTCTCCCCCGCAAGTATCGTTGTCTTCTTTCTGCATTGGAAATGATTCTTTTGGTGTTTCTTCCTCCGGCTCGTACTCCTCAACCTGGAAGTCTCCGGATGCAATCATTTCGGAAAGTTTCCGATGAGCAGGCATTCCGCAGAAATCCGAACCGGGCTTTGCCTTGTTTCTGCAACGCTGACCACTTGCAGTAATTGCACGACATTGCCTATCCTGAATTTCTTGCTCAGCCGCTGCGCCCCCAACTTCAGCCTCTTTCGCTCTCGATTCCGAAAGAATGTCTATTTTCCAGCCAGTCAGCTTGGCAGCAAGCCTGACATTCTGTCCCTCCTTACCAATAGCCAAAGATAGATGATTATCCGGGACCAATATTTCAGCAGTCATGGTCTCATTATCGACTAATACCTGCTTTGCCCTCGCAGGACTTATCGCATTTGCAATAAATTCTGCAGGGTCTTCTTTCCATTCAACTATATCTATCTTTTCGCCTCTAAGTTCATTTACTATTATTCTCACCCTTGACCCCTTTGAGCCTACGCATGCTCCAACCGGATCAACATTGGAATCTTTCGAGACAACTGCCACTTTGGAACGCTGCCCAGCTTCTCTGGCTACCGCTTTGATCTCAACAAGCCCATCATATATTTCTGGAACCTCGAGCTCGAAAAGCCTTTTCAAAAGCCCAGGGTGACTTCTCGAAACAATTATTTGTGGCCCTTTGGTGGTCTTCCTCACCTCAACGATGTAAGTCTTAAGTCGCATCCCACGTTCATATCTTTCACCTTTTACCTGTTCGTCAGGTGGAAGTAGCGCTTCAGTCTTACCAAGGTCGAGCAGGGTATATCTATGGTCACTCTGCTGAATAATTCCAGTTACAATATCTCCCTCGCGACCATGATATTCATCGAACATCAAATCGCGTTCCGCTTCACGTATTCGTTGAAGAATAACCTGCTTGGCAGTCTGAGCAGCAACTCTTCCAAAGTTCTCGGGGGTAACTTCTACCTCTTCAATTTCACCATTTTCCATTTCTTTACACTCAAAAACCTTGATTTCACCCGTTTCACGGTTTATTTCAACCTTTGCTGGAGTCATTACTTGATATTTCTTGCGATAAGCACTTGCAAGTGCATCAGAAAGAGCATCCAAGACGGTCTCGAGTGAAAGCCCTTTCTCTGCTTCTATTTGCCTGAGCGCATCAATCAATTTAAGATTCGCATCCACTTTCATTCATCTCCTACCATGGCAATTCAGGGTCAAGTCTCACCATTGATGCACTGTCATACTTGAGTTCAACTACTTCATTTTCTCTTTCGACTGCAAAAGTTTCTTCACTTGCTTCTCTTAAGAATCCCCGAATTGTATCTTCTACGCTGAACTGCCCCTTCATTTTCACAAGGATTCGTTTGCCCTTATTTCTTTGAAAGTCGCTGACCGTCCTCAAACGGCGGGTCAACCCCGGGCTCATGACTTCAATGGAATAGTTTTCCTTGATGATCGAGTCTCTTTCTATCGCTTTCTCGAGAAGTCTCGTGAAATCCGCACAATTTTCCACGTTTACTCCGTCTGATTTGTCGATCGTCACAGAAAGAACCATCGGTTTTCCCTTCCTTGTTTCAACATCTACAATTTCAAAACCAAGCCCGGTTGCCAGTTTGTCAGCAATTTTTCTTAGTCTGTCCAATCTATCTTCCATGACAGCAAATTTCATTCTTGACACTTAAACAAAGAGTGGGCACTTGCCCACTCACGAAAATTTCACTCTTTCAAGATAACATATTTCTCGACAAGACGCAACTACATGGGGGTCAGGTCTTGCAATAACACATTTTCATTTCTTTTCCTAACCTTTCGTTTGAATTATTACCAGGAGCAGTATTTCCTATAATTATTATTATCTTGAAATGAAAAAGCTATGGCTTACATTCGAATAGTAATTCCATTTTTGCACTGATAGGAAAACCTGGGTTAGATTACAAATGTACGATGCAAGACCTGATCCATTATTGCGTTATTGTTCAACTGTAAAGCCAAACAAGACCAATAGAAGTCAGGGCAAAAATAATGCCGGAAATAATTGTAATGCGGTCAAGGTTCTTTTCAACGATATGTGTGCCAGAAAACATCGTGCCCCCCGCTCCTCCAAGAATGCCTCCTGCAAGACCGCTGCCTTTGCCTGAATGAAGAAGCACCGAAACTATAAGCATTATTGAAACAATAATATGTAAGACAAGTACAGCAATTTTAATAGTTCCCATTTGTTATTTCCTATTTTCTGAGTTTATGTCCTATGACACGACAACTTTGATGTTTCAAAAACATCGCAGCTTTGGAAGAGATTATAGCCAATTTTTGAAACATCTGTCTACTTTACGGCAAAAAGGGATACACCAGTCATCTCATTTGGCTTTCTAATGTCCATTACTTCGAGAATTGTTGGTGCTATATCGCCAAGACTTCCGCCCTTTCTTAATTCTTTTCTTTTCGCTGTAACACTGATGAACATTACAGGTGAGGTTGTGTGAGCAGTGACAGGTTCGCTGTTGTTTTTCATGATTTCCGCATTTCCATGGTCAGCAGTTATGAACGCCTGACCTCGAACATCTAAAACCGAATCGAGTACTATTCCAACATTCTCATCGACAGCTTCCACTGCCCTGACGGCAGCTTCAAGATTCCCAGTGTGACCCACCATGTCGCAATTGGCGAAGTTTACAACTATGAAATCGTATTTCCCAGATCTGACGCTTTTTGCTGTTTCCCTGCCAACCTCATAAGCGCTCATTTCTGGCTTCAGGTCATAGGTTTTGACTTTTGGTGATGGTATCAAAATTCTTTCCTCTCCCGGTTTCGGCTCTTCAACACCACCATTTAGGAAAAAAGTCACGTGAGCATATTTTTCAGTTTCTGCAATATGCAGCTGTTTCAGCCCATTTTGCGAAAGAACATCAGCAAGTGTGTTTTTCGGTATCTCCGGAGAGTACGCTACCGGAACATTGAATTCATCATCATATTGAGTCATTGTTACAAAATAGGGGAAAACTGGATTGCGCCCCCTATTGAATTGATGAAAGTCTTTTTCTATAAATGCCTTAGTTAGCTGTCTCGTCCTGTCAGATCTGAAATTGAAAAATATTACAGAATCCCTTTCTTCCATAGCTTCTGGTTCGCCCACAACAGTAGGTATAAGAAACTCATCATCCACGCCTTCATTATATGAGAGATCAATCGCCTCAAGGGCTGATTCCGCTTTTCTCCCTTTTCCTTTCGCTATCGAACCGTAAGAAAGAGAGATTCTATCCCAGCGGTTGTCTCTATCCATCGCATAGTATCTTCCCTGGATAGTCCTTATCTTCCCAAGACCACTTTGATTCACTTTCTCCTCAAGCATTCGCACATATCGTCCAGCGCTTCTCGGAGGAACATCTCTGCCATCAAGAAATGGGTGAGTAACCACTCTTTCTACACCTGTTTCTTTTGCCATATCGATGAGCGCAAAAAGATGGTTGATATGGCTGTGCACGCCTCCATCTGAAAGCAGACCCATCAGGTGAAGAGTCCCATTTCTTTTGACAACTTTTTTCATTGCTTCCAGAAGTGCTTGATTTTTGAAGAATGAACCGGATTCGATTTCCTTGTTTATCCTTTGAAAATCCTGAAAAACTATTCTGCCAGCACCAATATTTAAGTGCCCTACTTCTGAATTTCCCATCTGTCCAGCTGGAAGCCCAACATTCTCACCCGAAGCGCTCAGGGTAGTCCAAGGATATTCATTCATGAGACCGTCGATGACAGGAGTCTTTGCAATTTTTACCGCATTTGAGCCATTTGAATTTTTATATCCCCAGCCATCGAGAATCGCGAGCAGAAACGGCTGTCGTGGTTTCAAGTGTACCTCACGATTTTTGAGAACTCGAAAGCGTCAAGGCTTGCTCCTCCCACAACAGCACCGTCAATTTCAGGAGAGCCCATAAACTCTGCGATATTCTTTGAGTTAACGCTGCCACCATAAAGTATTCTTATCCCGTTGGCTATCTCATCATCATACTCTTCGGAAATAGCTTCACGAATGATTCTCGAAACATCAGAAGCATCGGTCACAGTCGCAGCTTTCCCTGTACCTATTGCCCACACTGGCTCATAAGCGATAATCAATAAGCCGATACTATTTCTGTCAATTTGGAAAACCCCTCTTTTTACCTGCTCTACTACTTTTCGTTCTGTCTGTCCGTCTTCTCTTTCTTTCAATGATTCTCCAACGCAAAGAATTGGGACGAGTTCGCACTCGAGCGCAGCGCGAACTTTTCTGTTTACCGCCTGGTCAGTTTCACCGAAGTGCTGCCGCCTTTCTGAATGACCAAGTATGACATGGGTGACATCAAATTCCTTCAGCATCAATGGCGAAACCTCGCCCGTGAAAGCGCCATTATTTTCCCAGTGCATGTTTTGAGCGCCGAGGAGAATGTCTATTTTCTTTTTTCTCTTAAGCTCAGAGATAGCGGGAATCAAAACATATGGAGGGAAAACTGCAATTTCCACATCCTTGACATCCCCAATGTACGACCAGAGTTCCTCGACCAGTTTGATGCCTCCAGAAAGATTCAGATTCATCTTCCAGTTACCCGCAATGAATTGCTTTCTCATATAACCTCCAAAAAACAGGATTTAACGACTGAAAAGTTTTGTCATTTTTCATCAAGGGCTTCTACTGCTGGAAGTTTCTTACCTTCGAGAAACCTCATTGCAGCTCCACCCCCAGTAGAAACAAATGTCATTTTATTCTCGAGTTTGTATTGCCTCAATGCGGCATCAGAATCCCCGCCACCAACAACTTTTGTCGCATTGGCACTCGAAATACATTCAGCGATTGCTTTTGTTCCCTTTCCGAATGCAGACCATTCAAAAACACCCATTGGTCCATTCCAAAATATTGTCTTCGCAGATTTGATTATCGTGCAATATTTTTCAACTGTCATAGGTCCAATATCAAGACCCATCCAATCCTGTGGAATTGATTCACAGGGAACAATTTTTTTATTGGCTGATTTGTCAAATCTATCCGCAACGACAAAATCGTTTGGTACCAGAATTCTGACCCCTTTCCTTTTTGCTTTCTTCAACGCACTCGCAACCTGTGGAATCTGATCTTCCTCGATAACTGATTGTCCAACCTCGAGCCCCATACTCTTGATAATAGTGAAACACATTCCTCCACCGGTAATTATGGTGTCAGCTATGTCTATGAAGCTATCAATCACTCCCAATTTGTCGGAAACCTTATTTCCGCCAAGAACAACGATGAAAGGTTTTTCGGGCTCTTCCAAAAGCGCACCAAGAACCTCGAGCTCTTTTTCCATCAAAAAACCCATACATGACGGAAGATATGAAGTTACGCCAACTGTTGATGCGTGAGCCCTGTGCGCGGTGGCAAATGCGTCATTTACAAACAAGTCACCTAATTCAGCAAGCTGTTTTGCAAAATCAGGTAGATTTTCACGCTCACCAGGGTGGAACCTTAGATTTTCCAGAAGTACCACTGCGTCGCGGTTTTTTTCAATTGCAGCTTTTACTCTTGGCCCAACCGACTCTTTGAGATAAACAACCCTTACTTTGAGAAGCTCCTTGAGCCTTTTTGCAACTGGCATCATCCTCAAACTTTCGACTGCTTTTCCCTTTGGCCTGCCAAGGTGTGACATAAGAATTGGTTGCGCTCCTTGCTCAAGCAAGTATTTTATTGTCGGAATCGCTGCTTTTATCCGCGAGTCATCCGTGACATTTCTATCCTTGTCAAGGGGAACATTGAAATCAACACGAACGAGAACTCTTTTCCCCCTGATATCAAAATCGCGTATTGTTTTTTTGAGTGGAGCCTTGAGCATTTCCGATACCCCTTTCCTACAAAACTAAGAATTTTGCAAGATCGACCACTCTATTGGCATAACCCCACTCATTGTCATACCACGTAACAACTTTCACAAGATTTCCCATGACCATAGTTGAATTTGCGTCAAAAATTGACGAATAACTGCTTCCAACCACGTCAATGCTAACTATCGGGTCCTCCGTATATGCAAGTATGCCCTCCA
>JAQUKT010000043.1 GCA_028718945.1 Actinomycetota bacterium
AGAAAAAAGCAGCAATTATCGAAAAAATCAAAAGTACCGCGCTCTTGATTTTTGATGAAACTCCGCTGATTCTTCCAATGACCGGCTCGAGTGGAGAGCCCCGAAGTTCGAAACGCTGCGGAGGGGGTATTTCTCTCGCAAGATAAATATTCAAGTAAAGAACTGCAAAAAAGAACAGTCCGAAAACAACTACCATAAGAATTTTCGCGAAAAACATTTTCCAGAAAAGCTGCTGGAAACCAGTCTGGTTGTACCACAGGACATCAGTATAAAAATGTGAAAAAGGAAACAGAATTGCGAAAAAGACAATCAAGACCAGGACTATGATGAGAAGCGCCTTTCTTGGACCCGTAAGTCCTTTTCCTGCCTTCTCGCTAACTTTCTTATCTTGAGCCCCGGAAATCCTTCTCAACCAGTTGTCCAGGCTATTCGGGTCAAATACCGGCATTTCTTGATCCTTCAGTCAGCTGGTCTATCCAAAATAGACCTGAATGAGCGAACAATTTCCGGCAGGACTTCCCCTGCCTTTCCAACAAGAACAACGTCCGCCATGTCGTCGAAAGCCGTTCTCGTAACATTTACGAATACTAACTTACCGCCGCTTCTTTTCACATAACCCGGAAGCGACGCCGCGGGGTAAACCTCAAGCCCACAGCCAACCGCAAGCATCAAATCGCATGCAGAAGCAAGCTCAATTGATCTGTGAAGGACATCAGCCCTCAACGGTTCGCCAAAGAGTATCACATCGGGTTTTATCACTCCTCCACACAAATTGCAGCTTGGTATTTCACCCTTGAGCCCTTTTTCTCTCATCTCCTCAAAACTATGCTCAGTTCGGCAGGAAAGACAGGTGCCTGTTCTATATGTCCCGTGAAGCTCCAGGACATCCGTGCTTCCCGCTCTCTGGTGAAGATTGTCTATGTTCTGGGTAATAACAGCCTTGCATTTCCCAAGCATTTCGAGTTCGCTCAAAGCGTAGTGTGCGGGATTCGGCTGGGTATTTTCGATCATCGGATTTAGTTCCGCTGCCAGCTCCCAGAACTTTGAAGGGTCGTTTACAAATGACTCGTATGTCGCATAAATTGAAGGGTCGTATTTTGTCCACAGTCCACCCGGTGACCTGAAATCTGGAATTCCAGACTCTGTCGAGATTCCAGCGCCGGTTAGTGCTACCACCATGCCGGCTTCTTTTATCATCCGCGCTACATTCTCAATGTCTTCCGATTTCCCTTCCACCCTTTTCCTCCTGAAAGTAAATCCCCCATTCCCAAGCGCTGTCAATGGGCAATTTCTCTATCACATTCAATCACCGCAAAAAGACATGGTAGTAGTTTAGCATAACGTAAAGTTTTTCAGAATTGAGTTTCACTCAACAAAAACCTCTCGAGGTTTGCGAACATCTGCACTTTGATTGGCTATGTTATGTTTCCGGCATATGTTTTTTATTCAACGCATCTTGATACAATCAAACGCAAGAACAAGGACGAAAGCAGAAAGGGCGGGAAAGGCAATAATCCACGGAACAACCGTTCCCATTTCACTTCTTATGCCTCGAGCGGACGAATTCCTATATAAACAGTAATTGCCACGCTTCCCGACAGGCTCAAGATCGAGAGACTCGAACTTCAAAATAGAGCTGGTTTTCCCTCTGCGCTGATTGAAATTCTTAGAGATAGTTTTTTCGGGAAGTATTACAAGGTAAGCATACTCAACTTTCATTCCTTCCTCTTCAGCCTGAACTTCACTGAACATTCCGCCAGTCGAGGGTCTCGCCGTAAGTCCTGTGATCAGGTTTCCGAGCGATGGATCAGTTGATGCTATTATCTGATCTGGCTTGCTTTCTCTTTCTACAAGTCTCGCAAGTTCTTCTGTCTCACCATTCAAAATAGGCTCCGCCGCAAGCGACTGCATGCCTTCGCGTTGCCCTTCCTCAGATGGACTTATTAGTTCCGAAAGAGTTGTCTTCCGAAACCGAAAAGAATTTACCTTTCTTTGCAACACTTGGCCTTCCTCCACAGGTTTTCGGCGGACTTGAGGCAAATTCGGGTTCATAGATTGATCGAGGTTTAACCCCAAATCCTTTTCAGTCGCCGGCTGGTGATACTCTTCTACCCCCGGAGGCAACCTGCGGGGAAGTTTTGGACCGGGTAATGCTGGCTCAAGTCCTCCCCCGGGTGGAGGAATATTTTGCTGACCGGGAAGTCCGGGGCCAATCAAAGGTGGCCTCAAGGGCCTTGGGGGGCTTACTCTCGAAGGTTCACCAAATGCGAGCACCGGATCAACAAAAAGGACAATCATTACTACCGGAAATACAAAAAGCGCGCAACAAAACTTTGCGAGTCTTGCCTTTTGAAGTGAGTCACTCAGTTTGCTTGCGATAAAGCCATGAAGTCCAGAAAGACCGACACCACCAAGCATCGCGAGTGGCAGAAAAACGTGACCATCCCAGAATCTGTGAGCATAGAAGAAAACTATGGGAACCATGCCGTAAAGAAGGCTTGGCAGGATATAGAATCTTTCTTTCTTGAAATAGCAGTAAACAAGACCAAAGATTCCAATTGCCCAGATAAGCAGATGAACGTGCGCTGCCTCCGCACCGCTCATCGGGCTTGAAAGACTAACACTCTTCACATTCAGAACAATGTGAATTCCCCAGGGTATCCAGAGCAAATACGAGCCCGCGAGGACAAGAAGCGCCTTTTTCAATATCTCTCTTCTATGCAGGGCATAGATAAGCAATGAAAAAGCAATGAGGTGTCCCAGCGTAAGATGGCTATAGAAGGCAAGGGAGAGAAGAATCGAGGAAGCAACATAACGCTTCTTCTCAAATGAAACAAAAACAAAGGGGGTAAGAAACAAAACCAGAGATGCAGCGGAGGTAACAGCAGTCTGCCAGTAGAAGATGAAACATGAGCAAAGAAGAACGCTCGAATAGAAAGCATCACGGGAAGCAAAAAGGGTTCTAATCCCGTACCAGCAGGAAATCAAAATCAGGTGAAAGGCAGCGAAACTCACGATTTTTCCGATGGTACTCATCGAGACCTTACATGCGAACAATAGATACATAAGTATATGAAGAAGTGGTGGATACAAATGGGGGCGACCGGCAGGAGCAAAGTCCCAGAAATCGTGAAGTGGAATGCCACCGGCGGTTGCGAACGACCTCGCGCAACCCATGTGGTAGTAAATGTCTCTAAATATTGGAAACTTGCTCCAGTTCGCAAGAGAGAGAAAAAGAAAAATCAAGAGAACGCCGAGAGCGAGAGCATCAAACAAATCGAGGCTTTTGAAAAATTTGCTCAAGCGATTCATTGAAACTCCACGCGAAAGTCTATGTCTCTCTCATTCAATTACTATGGGGAACCGCAAAAATCCTTACTACCCGCAGTCGAATTTGCTCAACAAACCACATGGAAAACACTCTTCTGTCTTTCTACTTATTGCTCAAAATCTGGATAAATGGGGAAACTGCGAGCGAGCTCGAAAATTTCGCGTTTCGTTTTCTCTATCACGGAGAGGCTTTTTGAGTTCTTTAGCACATTTGAAATCAGCTCGCCAAGATAAGCCATATGCCCGGGTTTCATGCCCCTTGAAGTTACCGCTGGAGTCCCGATCCTCAAGCCACCTGTCTCATTCGGGGGGAGTTCATCGTAGGGAAGAACATTCATGTTTGCGTCAATCCCTGCATGGCTAAGTGCTTCCTGAGCCTCTTTTCCGGTTATTCCCAATGGCCTGACATCAATCAAGAAAAGGTGTGTATCGGTTCCACCCGAGACGGCCCTTAATCCCTCTGAAATGACTTTTTCGCACAAAGCCTTTGCATTTTCCACAATCGTTTTTGCGTAAATTGAAAAATCATCAGTCATCGCCTCTTTGAAACAAACAGCCTTTGCTGCTATCACATTCATAAACGGTCCTCCCTGAATTCCGGGAAAGACCGACCTGTCGAGAATCTCGGCATAATTGGCACGAGAGAGAACAAAACCGCCGCGGGGCCCCCTCAAAGTTTTGTGTGTCGTGCTGCTCACAAAATCCGCGTGCGGAACCGGGTCGCTGTGCACTTTCCCCGCAACAAGACCGGAGAAGTGAGCCATATCAACAAGCAGTTTGGCACCCACCGAGCGCGCTATCTCCGCGAACGCAGCGAAGTCTATCTGCCTTGGATAGGAACTTCCTCCTGCAATTATGAGCTTTGGCTTTTCCCGTTTTGCGATAGCAGAAATTTCGTCATAGTCGAGGCATTCGCTTTTCCTGTTGACTCCATAGTGACAAACTCCGTATATTCTTCCAGCCAAGTTGTTGTGCGACCCGTGGCTGAGGTGTCCCCCGCAGGCAAGATCCATCGCCATCATCAAATCACCGGGAGAGAGGGCGCACATATAGACAACCATGTTAGCCTGCGTTCCCGAATGAGGTTGAACATTCGCATACTCACTCCCGAAAAGTTCTTTTGCCCTTTTCACCGCAAGCCGCTCGGCATCATCCACAATCTCGCAGCCGGGATAGTATCTCCTGCGCGGATAACCTTCAGCATACTTGTTGGTGAGAACAGACGCCTGCGCCTCAATCACAGAAACGGGCGCATAATTCTCACTGGCGATTAGATTTATTCGCTCCTTTTCCCTTGCGACTTCTCTTTGAACAATACTCAAAACCTCGGGGTCTGTGTTCTCAAGGCTTTTCCAAAGCGAGCCCAAATCTACCTCCAGAATTTTGCACCGAATTTTTCCTCAAGTATTCCGCTTAAAATAATGCTTCTCAAGTTCATCAACCTTCGCAAGGCGCCTTCTGTGCCTTTCGCCGCCACTCCTCGCATCCCCCTCAAATTCCGTGTCAAGAAACATCCTGAGGATTGAAAGTGCCTCATCCTCTTTCAACAACCTTCCACCCATTGTAATGACATTCGCGTCGTTATGCGCTCTTGCATACTTCGCACACGTAATATCATTGCACAGGGCTGCCCTCACTCCAGGAATCTTGTTTGCCACTATTGACATTCCCACTCCGGTTCCACAGACAAGAACCCCTTTCTCCGCCTTTCCTTTTCTTACCGCCTCCGCCACCGGTCTTGCGAAATCCGGATAATCGCAGGAAGAACTCGAATCCGTTCCGAAATCGATAACTCGATAACCCATCTTTTCGATTTCCTGCTTCAGCCTTTCTTTGAGGTCAAAACCGGCATGGTCGCTTCCTATGGCAATCAGCTTTTCTTTCACTTTCCTCCATCCAGAAACAAAAAACCTAAACCTTACATAGATTCTACACGATGAACAACCATTGAAGTCGGCATCCAACCAAATATCCATTGGGTATCGGCTGGGTATCGGCTTCAAACGACCGCTTGGCTTCAAGTCCCTTTGTTCTCACAAATGTTCGAACCGCATAAAAAGAAAATAATTTCCCTTATCGAATCTTCCATAACTTTCGCAATTCTTCTATACCCTTCAATAGAATCACCCAAGGGATCAATTAACTCGAATGCCCCTGCCGAAAGAGAAGCGGATGAGTTCTTCTCATGCCCTTTTGCCTGGGATACCAAAGCACCAAGCCTTGAAAGGATTGCCTCATCTGAACCATCTTCAATCACAAAACTACTTCCGCTTCTCAATTCCTTCGCAGCTCTTCCAAGAGCAAGAAGCAGGAAAACGTTACCTGCCCCAAGGGAGCGAAGATACCTTTTCTGGCTTTCCTCCATGACAAGCACGATGTCACTTTCATCAATCATTGACTTTTCGAGTTTCCTACCGCGATGACCACCTATATCAATTCCCATTTCCTTCATTGCAATTATTGCCTCAACACTCGCGGGATAGCCCTCGAGAGCGGATATTCCCGCAGAGGAAACGCTCAAGCAATTCCTCTTTTCGCCAAATTCCTTCTCGAGGATTCCCCTGACAATCCCTTCAGCCATAGGGCTCCGGCATATATTCCCGGTGCAAACGAAAAGAATTTTGACCATCCTCATCTCTTTCTTTCCCCGAGAATTCCCCGTATCTCTTCTTCCGAAATCGCTCCTTCTCTCAATATCTTGAATTCTCCGGCAACGCTCACAACGGTTGACTCTATGCCAACTCTGCACCTTCCCATATCTACTGAAAAATCCACGGCATTGATTATCTCTGGAGCAATCTCCTCGAAACTCGAAGGCGAAGGTAAACCAGCCTTATTCGCACTCGGAAGCACGATAGGTCCTGCCCTCCTTATTATCTCCCGGCAAAAAGAAAAATCAGGAACCCTCAAGCCTATCGTCTTACCCTGATATGGAAAATCCAATTCCTCACGCGCCGGTACAACTATGGTCAGACCTCCAGGCCAGAAAGCACGCGCAAGTTCTACTGATTCCCATGATTCAAAAATGCCGAGCGCGCGCGCCTGAGCAAAATCAGCAACCTGAATCGGAAAGGGCTTATCGGGAGGTCTTTCTTTTATTTTTGAGAGCCTTTCAATCGCGCTCGAACTCTCCGCGAGCGCGGCGACTCCATAAACCGTGTCACTCGGTATTATTCCAATCCTACAGGTGCGAATGATTCCACAAATTCGTTCGAGCTCACGATCAAAACTACTTCCCTCATCAGAAACTTCAAGTTTGATTGACATCATTCTCTCAAAAAAAGGCTTGAACCCAATTCGCCAGAGCCGCTCAACCTGAAATCTGCGCTCTTACAACTCTTGGTCTTTCAGAAAGGTCGGCAAAACACTGCACATTTCCCCAGAGAAACCCTGAATCCTTCTCAGCACTTTCGACTTGAAGAATTTCACGCGCGACGGTATCTGTCTGTTCATCCCCGACCTCGAGTACAAGCCATCCATCTTTTCGGAGATGAAGTGGCGCGCCACTTGCTATTTGCCTTGTGAGGAAAAGTCCATCTTCTCCACCAAGAAACGCCTCGGGAGGTTCGTGTTCCTTGATTTCTCTTTCAAGCCCCGCCCAATCCGAGTTCCTTACGTATGGTGGATTCGCTACTATGCAGTCGAATTTCTCATCCGGAGAAACCGCTTCGTAGATATCTCCCGTTCTCACATCAATCCTCGAACACACTCCGTAATTCATTGCATTCCTCGCACAGACCCGGCAAGCCTTATCACTTACATCCGTTGCAACAACCCTGACGTCTGGATTCTCAAACAGAATGCTAACCGCAATGTTTCCCGAACCGGTACAAAGGTCAAGAATATCTGCCCCATGGGAAGGAATTACCTCGAGCGAACGCTCAACTGTAATCTCGGTCTCGGGTCTTGGAATGAAAACGCCAGGCTCTAACTCGAGCAAAAGAGAGCGGAATCCCGCTGTTCCTGTAATGTACTGTACCGGTTTTCCCCCCATCCGCTCCTTCACTGCTTGCATATATGACTCGAGTGCCTTTCTGTTGATGTCTTTCGTGTAATCCGAGTAGATCTCGACCCTGCAAATGCCAAGGACATGACAAAGGAGTTCCTCGGCTTCTTTTCGCGCTGAGGAAATCCCCTTTCCCTCGAGGTGCTCCGACGCTTGAAGAACAGCACTCGCGATGTTCATGTCAATCCAATGTTTTTCAGTTCCTCTGCCCTCTCCTGCTCGAGAAGGCTTTCAATTATTTCATCAAGTTCGCCCTCGAGCACATCATCGAGTTTGTGGATGGTGAGCCCGATGCGATGGTCCGTAACCCTCCCCTGCGGGAAGTTATACGTTCTTATCTTCTCACTTCGCTCTCCCGTTCCAACCTGTGACTTTCTCGCTTCCGCCTGCTTTTTTCTTTCCTCCTGACGAAGCTGCTCGAGAAGCCTTGCCCGGAGAATCCGCATAGCCTTCTCTCTGTTCTGCAACTGAGACTTTTCATCCTGGCAAGTTACAACAATGCCAGTTGGTTTGTGCGTTATTCTCACCGCGGAATCAGTCGTGTTCACCGATTGACCGCCCGGACCGGTAGAGCGAAACACGTCAACCTTTATATCAGAAGGCTCTATCTTGACATCAACTTCCTCCGCCTCAGGAAGAACCGCAACAGTCGCCGTCGAGGTGTGTATTCGCCCACCGGACTCGGTAACCGGAACCCTTTGAACCCTGTGAACACCCGACTCGCCCTTCATCCTCATATAAACATCCGAGCCGTTCAGCGAAAAGACTATTTCTTTGAATCCACCGAGTTCAGAGGGATTCGAAGAGAGTGACTCGAGCTTCCAGCCTCTCCTCTCTGCATACTTCACGTACATCCGGTAAAGGTCAGCCGCAAAAAGAGCCGCCTCATTGCCGCCCGTGCCTGCTCTTATTTCCACAATTACATTCCTGCCAGCAAATTCATCCTGAGGAGCCAAAAGGTCCCTGAGCCTCGAATCGATTTTTTCTAATTTTTCCTCGAGAGCCAAAATCTCGGTCTCGAGAAAATCAATCATTTCCCTGTCGTTTTCTTTTTCCAGAAGCTCACGTGCCTCTGAAAGCTCGGAACTAACCTCGCGGTACTTTTCGTGAGTATCTACCAACTCCTTGAACCTTGCCCTCTCACGTGAAAGTTTGCGATATTCTAAAACATCCGCAATGACTTCAGGGCGAGAAATTTTCTCGTCTATTTCCTTTATCTTTTCTTTGAGCTCGTCAAACATGCTAAATGGGGTCAGGTCTTGCAATGACACATTTCCAATTCTTTTGCTGCCCTTCCGTTTTTTTGAACAGTACGATTACTGACCTAAGTCAGGTTATCACACGATATTGAGCAAGAGAACAGTCATGCTAAAAGAATTGTAACTCAATGCAGAAGTTTCCTGGGGTACCGGGGGAAGGTTTGATTTCATATCAAGAAATTGCTATGGATTGCCTTCGAAGAGGAATTCTTTATTTAGTGCACCGTCCCATAGATACCTTGGCATTCGAGTGCCCCCGCATCCGCTCCAGCCTCAAAGTGCCACCTCGATGTACATCCTCATACGCCTTGGTCAGGAGCCTTGCTGGCGCTGCGCAGAATGACACTCTCGGTGCGTCAACCTACCCATGGGACGGTACATCAGCATCAATATATGAAAAGCCGGGTCAGCTTACAAATGCACGATGCAAGACCTGACCCCATTTCCTCAACTCTTCCTCTTCTTTTTTTCCTGAATTTCAAGATGGGATTGGAAGCGCTTCTGGAAACGCTCCACCCGCCCTCCAGAATCAACGAGTTTTTGCTTTCCAGTATAGAAAGGATGGCAGTTAGAACAAATCTCAACATGGAGAGCTTCTTTCGTCGAGCGTGTGACAAAAGTATTTCCACATGAACATGTAACCACACACATTCCATATTCTGGATGTGTCTCTTTTTTCAACTCCAACCCCTTTCAAAACCAACACTTGCCTCGAGTATAACTGATTTATCAAAAACTTTCACGAAAACAATGAGAGGCGAATCCTGACAATTACTGATACGCATCAACGTTACTATCCTTAATACGCGACAGAAACTCTTTGTTCGACTTGGTTTCCCTGACTCCCTTTATCAAAGTTTCTATTGCTGCCGTGGGCTCAGCGGAATGAAGAATTCTTCTGAGCCTCCAGACTTGCTCGGCTTCCTTCGGGTCAAGTATGAGTTCCTCTTTCCTTGTTCCCGATTTCTCTATGTCAATCGCGGGGAATATCCGCTTATCGGCGAGTTTTCTATCCAGATGGATTTCCATGTTCCCTGTTCCCTTGAACTCCTCGAAAATAACCTCATCCATTCTGCTGCCAGTATCAACAAGCGCAGTCGCAATAATCGTGAGGCTGCCCCCAAACTCTATATTCCTTGCTGCTCCAAAGAAGCGCTTTGGAGGGAAAAGGGCAGTGGAGTCAACGCCGCCAGAAAGTATCCTTCCGCTCGCAGGCGTACTCAAGTTATACGCCCTTGCAAGCCTGGTAACGCTGTCAAGTAGAATAACCACATCGCGTTTGTGCTCAACAAGCCGCTTTGCGCGTTCCAGCACCAGCTCCGCTACTGCTATGTGATTTTCGCTTGGCTGGTCAAATGTAGATGATATCACCTCACCCGTAACTGAGCGCTCCATGTCAGTAACCTCCTCCGGACGCTCGTCAACAAGCAATACCATTAGAGAAACTTCGGGGTTGTTCTCGGTGATACTGTTCGCAATCTGCTTGAGGACCGTAGTTTTCCCAGCTTTGGGTGGCGAGACTATGAGTCCCCTCTGTCCCTTTCCGATTGGAGCAATAAGATCTATAATCCTCGAAGTTATCGAGCCGGTATTTGTCTCAAGCCTCAATCGGTCAACCGGATAAAGTGGTGTGAGGCTCTCGAATTGCTTTCTGCTCTGAGCCATTTCGGGATCTTCGCCGTTTACTGATTCTATCCTCAGTAGCGCGCTATATTTCTCGCTATCCTTTGGAGGTCTAATCTGACCTTTTACCTCATCACCGCGCTTCAGGCGAAATCTTCTTATCTGCGACTGGGAAACATATATGTCGCCTTCTGAGGCAAGGTAACCTCTCGTTCTAAGGAAACCATAATCAGCAACAATATCAAGGATGCCACAGCCGATCCCTTCCTTTTCCTCCACCTTTTCCTCCACCTTTTCCTCCACCTTTGTAGAAGCAACTTTCTCCGCTGGAGAGCTTCCATCCGGTTGGCGCTCACCGGACAACACGCCAGCTTCTGAAAGAATTGCATCAATGAGTTCTTTTTTCTTCAGCTTTTTCACTCCTTCAATCTCCAGGGCTAATGCGATTTCCTGAAGTTCCGAAAGCAATTTAGACTCGAGCAGACCTCTCTCAACAACTTCCATGACGATTCATACCTCCTTGAGCATAAGATTTTCAGCCTTTCCTACAAACCTTTTATCTTCTCCCAGTCAGCCCTGAAACGCTCAATTCCAATATCAGTCAGAGGATGTTTAACCATTGCTTTGAAGACCTCGTATGGAATTGTAGCGATATGAGCACCCGCAAGCGCTGAGCCTATTACATGTTGCGAGTGCCTTAGACTTGCAGCTATTACCTGCGTCTCAACCCCGTAGTATTCGAAAATCTCGACAATTTCGGCAAGAACTCTCAATCCATCATTTCCTATGTCGTCGATTCTTCCCAAGAAAGGACTCGCAAAAGTAGCCCCGGCTCTCGCCGCAAGTAATGCCTGATTCGCAGAAAACACGAGCGTGCAGTTTGTCTTTATTCCTTCTTCAAAACACGCGCTTATTACCCTGAGACCCTCCGGAGAAACCGGAACCTTCACGTTGATGTTCGGCGCTATCGAGGAAAGCTCCCGAGCCTCTTTCAACATTCCGTCAAAGTCCATGCTTACAGCTTCAGCACTCACGGGACCCTCTACTATTGTGGTTATTTCTCTGACACACTCCCTGTAATTTCGCAATTCCTTTGAAACAAGAGTCGGGTTGGTAGTAACACCATCCAACACTCCCCAAGAATGTATCTCCCTTATGTGCTCGACATTCGCCGTATCGATGAAAAGTCTCAATCTATGAACCTCCCTCACCTTAATCCGGACGCATAAAGCCCCGCTCGCGTCTCGCAGAAATCTCAAGCGCCCTCTCAACCATTCCTTCTCTGACCTTGCCCTCGGTATATTCATAGAAAACTTGATTGATTATGTACTCGAGAATTGCTCCCACGGTGGCATCAATTTGATAGCAAGGGAAAACCGGAACTTTCTCTTCCTGAGCGAGTCTCAAAATATATTCCTGTATCTTCCTGATATTTGAGAAATTCTTGAGATACCTAATAAAAGGTCTGGCTCCTTCAGTCTCGAGTTCCCTTATCTCAAAGTGGCTGCGATGAAGATTCTCATCATCGACGGCAAGCACAAACTGAACGATGTAGGCGTCCTTGAAAAATTTCGGGTCAATTATGCCGGGAACCAAGTGCGCGCCCTCAACTATGAAGTTCGTCCTCTCGAGAATAGCCCTTTCCACAAGCGCTCTGATCCCGACCCAGACCATCGCCGCCTGCTCTAAGAATCCCACTATCACCTTATCTGTCGTTTCGGGAAGTGGTATCCGCAGTGCCGCAAAAGCACTGAAAGAATGGTCGTAAAGCGCCGGGACGAGCTCCTTGTCGAGAATAGACCTCATAACCTCCCTTATTATGTCCGTAGAAACCTGCCTTGTGATGCCAAGCCTCCCCGCAAGCATCGTTGCCACCGTGGACTTACCCACGCCGGTCGCGCCACCCATGAAAATAATTATCGGCTTTTCGAGTTTCGCGAGGGACTGCCACTTCCTGTACGTTTCGACGAATCTTCCCCCCACCTCACGCTCGAGAACCATTTCCGCAGTTTTTCTCACAAACTCCATAGTGACTTCTGGTTTTCCCTGCCTGCTCAACTCCTCGTGAATCATGGAAGCGATGTTATATGCCTGTTCGGGAGGCAAGCCAGTTGCCATCATGGATGTCGCCATCAATCCCTTGGAATAGGGAAGATGGTGCTCCTCATCGGTTATGATTATCTTCTCGAGTTTTTCGGTCATTTTTCTTTACTGTCAGGGTTCATTAGGCATTTGCTTCATGTTTCTTTCAGAATAGCGAATACGTGATGACTCCTCGAGGTGGTCAAGCTCAGCGTCAAGATCTCCCCCAACGCTAACAGGCACATTATCAAGATAGACGAGTTCCTGTTCATTTTCTTTCGCAAAAAGCGATACTGTATCAACCCCTGCAGCCTTGAGCTCAGTAACAATAACATCAGCCCCACGTGCATCTTCAAGATCTGTCTTGAGACTTTCCCTGTCAGCGAGTCTGTGGCTGAACCCTAAAACTTTTGCACCGCATTCGATCTCGAGATGTTCTGCCTGAAAACTCGCAGCTTTTTCTTTCGCGCTTGTCACTAAAAAAACTCTTTTCCCTCTGATGTCCCCAACCGGTCTTGGCCTGAACACAGTCTCCACGATCTTTACCAAAGGATTAATACTCAGAATACCATCTCTTAGTTTTTGAAGCTTTTTTGTGGAAACCAAGGATTCTTCGCACATTGTAACCACAATCAAATCAGAAAGCAATACCCTGTATGTGCCAAGGTAGGAAAGAACATAATCCTCGGGTTGAATCGCTGAAGCACAAAGGAGCACGGAATCAGCCCCGACTGGAGGAATCGCCGCTCCGCTCCCCTCCAACAAAACTATTTCGCTGTCCTGCTTGCATGCAATCTCCGCACCCTCGCGGACATTGGAAAAAAGGGGCTCACCTGCCATACCTCCACCGCATCTCCTGCATCCTATTGAAATGACTCGTGCCATCATCGCGTCCTCGAAGTAGTCACTTGCAGCATGACTCCCTTCAGCCACACGCGCTCTCAGATAATCATCCGTAACACTCAGGGGTTCATGAATAATCTCGGGACTCGATGGTCCACCTCTTCCCATCGTGAGAATACATGGAGAAACCCCCTTCCCCACGAGTCTTCTCGCAAGATATGAAGATAATGCGGTCTTACCAACACGCTTGCCCGTCCCCCACACCCCTATGCTCGGCTTGGCACAGAGATAAGGGCGCTCGGGAGCATCGAAGGTGAAATCCGAACCGATGTAGGAAACGCCATGCGCAAGAGCCTCTGAAATAAGGCGAAATCTCTCCCGGTACCCAACAACTGGCTCGTCCGACATGTCAATCACGAATTTCACTCGATGCCTTTGAAGAGCCATCCTCAAAGATTCAACCTGCGACGGCGCGGAATATAGAGGAACTTCTCTAAAACGAAACTTTGCTGGCTCACATAGTTTCTCTGTCCCCCCGAGAAAAACTATCGCCGCAACCTGAAATCCTCTCTCTTCAATGTCAGTCAGGGCAGCATGAGTTACATCCGGATAATGTTCTCCATCTATCAAAACTATCACTGAACCTGAACTGGGCTTCATCTTGAAACTATCCTGAAATCAATCTCAATCTCTTGACAAGCAACAAGCCTATTGAACAATGTCAACCACCGAAAATGAAATCCGAATACAGGTATCAGTTTTTGCCATACTCCTGTCGTTCCCATTTGTTCTCACTGAATTTTTGTATTTTCCCCTTAACATAGCAGCCTGTGAATTATATCATCTCTGAGAACAAATTATTGCTCTATTCAAGAAGCAGGGGTTTGTCCGCTCAAAGTATAGATTTCAAGTAAACATCCTATCAACTGAGGCTGCTTTGCCCCGGGTTCTCTTTTTCGTCTTAGCAGGAAAAGATATGACTTCGATCGCCTCACCAAAGGGATATTTTCTTGTGACCGTACAACTTTCGTCCTCAATCCTTATTATGTTATAGCACGGTCTTGCGTATCCACGAACCCTGAGCGAGCAGACTGTTCCAGCATTTACAACATAGAAATCCTCAAAGTGCCAGGTGTGAGGAACGTGCTTGTGCCCGCATAAAGCAAGGTCCGCCCCAATCTCAACTAGAAGCTCAAGAAAATCCCCGGCGTCTTCGATTACATTTCTCTCCCTGCCAGTCCCGGGAACGGGAAGAAGATGATGATGAAGCGCCACTATTCTAAAGTCATCCGGGCTGGTGAATTTTTCTACCATCCATCGATAGTTTTGCCTTCCCAACCTTCCTTCATCCAGGTCCGGCTGAGACGAATCAAGACCAACAATGGTTATTCCCGGAAGGCAAGCAACGCTGTTACGTGAGCCAAAAAAATCCTCAAAGTAGA
>JAQUKT010000044.1 GCA_028718945.1 Actinomycetota bacterium
ATTTTCCGGACTATGGTAATAATCCCGTTTCTGAATACTACGATTCAATTTACGGGCTTTCAAACCCGCCTATAAACCAATCCCCACCGGTGGGCAATCTTTACGGAGGGCATGCTGTTTACATCGCTGGCTATGATGATGACGCGGGCGGTCCCGGCAAAGGCGGATTTCTGATGATTAACTCATGGGGTCCAACCTGGAACGAAAACGGGAAAGTTTATCTCAGTTATAAATTTGTTCAGGAACTGGTGATGGAGGCCTGGTTCATGGAAGATGTGGATTCTTCCCCCCATATTTCGGGTATCAGTCCTTCTTCTTTGGCAGTTGACGAGACGCTCACCATAAACGGAGTGAACTTTGGGGCAAGCAGAAGGCTGGCAAAGGTTGCCCTTGGTGGGAAGACATGTAGCGTAAAGTCATGGACAAATAGCCAGGCAAAGGTCATGGTTCCCGATGGGGCACAGAGCGGGAATGTCTATGTATATGACTGGAACAATGAACATTCAAACGGAAAGAGCGTAACCGTAGGCCCCTCTGCTATTTCCGCCAAGGGATGGATGCTCGCTGAAGGTGCTACCTGGTCTGGCTTTGACGAATGGGTTCTCGTTCAAAATCCAAATTCAAAAACCGCGGATGTCAGTGTTTTATTCCTTACGCCCGAGGGAAAAGTCAATGGACCGAAATGCTCGATTCCGCCAGAAAGTCGCATTTCAATTCATGTTAATGGGTATGTTCCGGAGCGGGATGTTTCAACCATTGTTTCTCCCACAAATGGAGTTGATATATGTGCCGAGAGGGCTATGTATGTGAACACTCCCGATGGGAAATGGGGTGCCCATGATTCAATTGCCGCCTCCGGACCGGCTTCGATATGCTATCTTGCAGAGGGCGCTACCTGGTCGGGATATGATGAGTGGGTACTTGTTATGAATCCATATAACGATACGGTGAATGTAAATGTAACTTTTCAGACCCCCGGTGGCGAGGTTGAAGGTCCGGCTTTGAGTCTGCCCGCTTGCACCCGTCGCTCGATTCATGTAAATGACTTTGTTCCCCAAAACGACGTTTCAACGAAGGTCGTTTGCAGTACGCCCGAAAGGGGAGTGGTGGCTGAGCGCGCAATGTATATCAACACTCCTGATGGAAAGCGCGGCTGCCACGATTCAATTGGAGTTACTTCTGCAGAGCCCGGATGGGGACTGATAGAGGGCTGCACACGAGCCGGTTTTGAGACCTGGGTTTTAATCCAGAATCCTTCTGAAAAAACTGTTACGACTCATGTTGATTTCATGACCCCGGAGGGGTTTGATAACGGTCCGGTTATTGACGTCGGGGCGGGGAAGAGAGTTTCCGTGAGAGTGAACGACTGGCTTTGTGATGCGGATGTAACAACTTCGGTTATGACAAGCGACGAAAGCGAAAAAGTGGTCTGTGAAAGGGCGATGTACATAAATGATGGTGCGAGGCGTGGCGCTCACAACGCGCCAGGAACGCCATACATTTCAACTGGGTGGGTTCTTCCCGAGGGCTCAACGGGAGAGGGATTCGATGAGTGGGTGCTCGTTTGTAATCCCAATGACGAAGTGGCTTCTGTAAGGCTTGAATTCATGACCAGCAAGGGAAGCGTAAAGGGCCCAACCGCAAATCTCGAGCCCGGGACACGAAAGTCTTTCTACATCAATGACTATGTTGATGACTGGGATGTATCAACAAAGGTTACAAGCGACAATTATGTGGGTGCGGAAAGAGCGATGTACATAAATTCACAGTGGCGCTCGGGAGCGACCGATTCCTTGGGGGTTTTCAACTGGGCTTTGGAAGTTTCAAAAAATGGTAGCCCAAGGGAAGCGGATTCCTGGTTCAATGAAGTAAGTTCTCTTGGCTCTCTTTTCAAGAAATAATAGATAGTTGGTCTTTTTGACAGTTAATTGTCAGATATCTGTTCTGGGTATTCAAACATTTGCTTTCTTGCGCTAAAATCTCATGAAGTGCCCCTTGGTGTTCCGTTCCATAGATACGGTGTCGTATAGAGAGAGCGTCGAGGCACCGCTCCCGCAAGGCGCGCGACCGACGCGTACTTCTATTGTACTCGGAGGGAGCGGAACACTCTTCTGTGGATGGATTGGCGATCGAATGCAACCTGTATTTATGGGATGGAGCACTTGGTTAGAGGTTTTGATGAAAGTAAAGTGTGATTCTTGCGGGAAGATGTTCAATAAGGCTTACTGGGATATGACTCCCCACCTTTGCCGCTCGTGTCAGGTGCTTGGAAGAGAGGCTTGCATTGAGTGTGGCGGGTGGTGCTGCGAGAGACCTAACGAGGAGGGAAGGATTGCGCTTCTCGACAAGGAAAAAGAGCGATTTGGCTTCAAGAGAAACTGGATGTGGGCAGAGCCATGCAGATGGCGAGACCCAAAAACCGGCTACTGCATGCTTCGAGTGGGGTTTCAGCCTGTTGTGTGCAAGGAGTATGTCTGTGAAGACATGGTGAAGGTAGCAAAGAAGAAGTTTGCAGAAAAACGGAAGAAGTAAGAGCATTTCGGATTTCTTTTGATGTATTTCTTTCTGATTCAAATTCTCGCCAAAAACATGGGGGGATCAGTCGCATGAAACTTGTCTTAGGCGTGATACTTGCAATCATCGCTACTGTACTCATGAATTACGGCAACTATCTTCAGAAAATGGAGCTTGCCAACCTCCCACGGATTGGCAGTATCTCAGTATTTGACACGATTCGCGCTTTCTTGAATTCTCGGACGTGGCTTACTGCTCAGGGAATACAAATAACGGGCGCCTGTGCACACAACTTTGCCGTTGCTTTCGCACCTCTCTCTGTTGTCGAGCCGATAGACGCCTCGGGAATTGCGCTGCTGGTCGTTCTGGCGGTTACCCGGCTCAAGGAGAAAGCCGCCCTTGTGGACTGGCTTGGGATTTTCTCGGTAACTGGTGGTGTCTTGATGCTTGCGGTAACGCTTTTCCAGACAACAAGCACAGAGCAGGAATATAGACCCGTTATTCTTTGGTTTTTCATCATCCTGATGTGCTTGATTTCGATTTCAAGTCTTATTGCCGCTTTTTCGCGTCGGGACGAGAAGGCATCTTCTTTCTTAGGAATCGGGGTTGGAATGCTTGTTGGTCTTACGGCAATTTTTACAAAGATGGCATGGATTGATATTGCAAATAGGTGGGGAGAATATAGAGTGGCAGGATTTATGTTTTCACTTTATTTCTGGCTTGCTATTGTGAACTCAGTTGTGTGTATGGTTCTTTTTCAAACTGCTCTTCAGAGGGGCCTTGCGATCGTTGTGGTTCCGCTCGTAACTGGTTTTTCGAATCTCATACCGATAATAGTGGGCTTTGTAGCTTTTCGTGAGCCTTTCCCATCGGGAGCGATTATGATTTCTCTTCGACTTGCTTCAATTTTTCTCATCATCGGGGGAGCGATTCTCCTGAGTCTTAGAAGAGAAGGCGCTTCATCGGAAGGGGGCAAGCATGAGGTTTCAACTTTTGTATTGCCTGGAGACACTAAGACGACTGGCGACCATCCACTTGGAATCGGTTCTCGTGGTTCTATGGGTTTGAGCGAGGAAGAGTGAGCGAGATAGTTGCTTTTTTTGACCTCGACCATACCCTTCTTGATGGGTCAAACGGAAATATCTTGGCTCTGAGCATGGTCAAA
Source organism: Actinomycetota bacterium (assembly GCA_028718945.1). Classification (GTDB taxonomy): domain Bacteria; phylum Actinomycetota; class Geothermincolia; order Fen-727; family JAQUKT01; genus JAQUKT01. The sequence continues at coordinate 3,680 of JAQUKT010000044.1, forward strand.
AACGGCCAGATGAAAGCGCGCGGAATTTTATGGGTGATTTGGTATTCAGTTCTCTACAGGTTAAACAAACTCCCAAGGAAAGAGGTATATCGAAAGGTTCTCGAGGTGATGGGAAGTTACCCGGTGCTGGAAATGATAGAAATGATGGACAATGGTTTCGAGGAAAGAATTTTGCCCAGGCTCTTTGATGGGGGAGCGCGCCTGATCAGGTGGCACAGGTCCATGGGTCATCGAACAGTTATTGCTACTGCAGCTGGTGAGTACATAGCCGAAAGGGTTCGTGCTCAGATTGGGGCTGATGACACAATAGCGACCCCCATCCCTATCAGGGGACAAAGAATATCGAGCGAACACGAAGGACCAACTGCGTTCATGGAAGGTAAACTCGAAATGGCACTTGATTACTGCGGGAAAAGTGGGGTAGATATTTCACGCTGTTACTTTTATTCCGATAGCGCAAGCGACCTCCCTTTATTGGAAGCAGTTGGAAATCCCGTGCTTGTGAATCCCCAGGTTTCTTTGAGGATTGCTGTGCGGGGAAGAGGATGGTCTCGTTTGAAGTTCAGGAAACACGCGCGATTTGATTCCATTAGAAGACCGGAGAAGTTTCTCACTCCTGAGATGGAGAAGTTTTCACGGATATATGAAGAAAACCGCGCGCAGTATAAGTAGGGAAAAGAATAGTATATAAGCAATAATTTTCAAGAAATACCTTTTGCTTTCTATCCGTACATCTCGCAAAGAAAAGAAATATGTTCTTCTGCTTCCCTCATAATCCTTTCGATGAGTTCGCTTACCTTCGGGATGTCCGATAATCTTGTTGCCACTTGACCGCTCCATATCGCTCCATTTTCTACATCGCCTGCTGGACCAAAAGCCTTATGGCTTCCCTCCAGTTCATATTTCAATATCTCCATATCACTTGCCCCTTTTTCTTTCATCTCTAAAAGTCTTTCAGAATAAGGGTTACGAAGATGCCTCAATGGTCCAAAAAACCGTTCCTCAAAACGTGTATTTTTACGCCACACATTCTGATTGACGCTTCTATGGGGTCCGCCGCTCACAAGAAGCGGTCTTACGTCCCCTCCACGTCCGTTTATCCTCTCCGTGGAACTCACGGCGAGTTTCTCTATTGTCTATATACAATTTCACTCCCACCGCCCCCTGACATGAGCAAGACTCATGGAGACGCTATGTATTTCTTTTTCAAGGTGCTTTTTATGTATGTACATATTAGCACGGGGCAGTGACAGAAAAGATTGCCCTTCATACCTGTACCACATATATACATTTTGGTTCAAATGTCCACAAACCATTGATCTGGTAGGGACCCTTCAGTGACGAGAGTTGCAGTTACCTTTTCGTAGCGCTCACCTGAAGAAACAATAGCCTTTTTTGATCTTTGAGAAAAATCTGATTCCTCGGTTACGATGAATCTGGTTCCCATGTAGATTCCAACAGCACCAAGTGAAAGCGTTGCCACGAGACCCTTTCCATCGCAGATTCCACCACCTGCTAAAACTGGAACGGATGCTTTCTCAGTGACTGCTGGAACAAGCACCATGGTGTGAACCGGATGATATGCAACATGTCCCCCTGCCTCATAGCCAGTTGCGATAAGACCATCAACCCCTGCTTTTTGAGCCTTTTGCGCATGATAGGCAGATGGCACATTGTGGAACCATAGCATCCCGTTCTCCTTGATTTTCTTCAGGTGGACCTGAGACGGGTCTCCTGCTGACGTGAGAAGAAAGATGAGTTTTTCCCTGAGTTCATTATCGCTATTTCTCATCTCTATAACCATATCAAGGAGTTCGGGAACCTCTGGCTGTTCGGGAGCCACCCTGAAGTTCAATCCCAAATGACCATTCGCTTCTTCTTTTACCGTCTCGATTGTTTCGCGCAACTCTTGTTTCACGCTCTCAAATGCTTCTTCTGGTTTTATCTCCCCCGAAATCAGGTGAGCCACTGCCTCCTCGCCTGGTTCTGGATGGCTTACCATACCAAAACCACCTGCGTTTGTTACAGCGATTGCGAGTTTCATGGTGTCATAAGGACCCATTGCTGCCTGAATGATTGGAAACCTTATTCTTTCCCTGGGGGGGTCATTTATATCTGGGTGAGCGGCATGAAATACCCATTTTATTGGTTGATTTTAAGGAGAAAAAGTGATAGGTTATGAAATCGAAAATAAAAGGCAGCTTGTGAGAAGGGGGTTCAAGATGAAGACCAAGTCCCTTTCAAGACCCGGAATGTTTGTTCTTATTTTCCTCTTTTCCATGATTCCACTTATAGCCCTCATAGACCACTCCCCGGCTAAAAGCCTCACCGGGGGGGGGGCCAGCAGCAATAGATCCTTTCCTATTTGAATCACCCACCGAGGAATCCGCAACCTTGCTGCAAGTTCCAGAAAGACTCCCAAAAGCAAGAGCAAAGGTAATCCGCCCAAGAGATGGTCAGATCATTGAAGGAGATGTCCGTATATTTGGAACTGCCATAGCTTTTAAGTTTTCCCACTATACACTCTCCTATGCAAATCAAGAGAATCCAGAAGAAGAAACAATAATTGGAACATATGAAAAGCAAGTCCAAATTGGAGTCCTTGGAGAATGGGATACAAAAAGTATCTTAGATGGTTCATACATCCTTACTTTGAGAGTATTTTCAAAAGATGGAGAGGTTGCAAATGATAAGAAGAACATAGGAGTTGATAACAACCCACCTTACCTTATCTTTTCTTCTCCTCTGGATGGAGAAGTTGTCCAATCTCCTTTTGAGGTAAAAGGAACTGTAAGAGATTCTTTCCTGAAGAATTGGAAGCTTTTTTCAATCTCTTCTTCTCCAAGAGTCTTATGCCATTTTGATGGAAACACAATAAACGAAAGGACTCAGAGAGAAGGGGAAACAATAGGAACTCCAACCTATGAGGAAGGAAAGTTTGGTACTGGTATCTACATATCTGAAGGTTGTGGAGTTATCTATCCACCTGAGAAGAAAATACTTGAATCTGGAACAATTGAGATGTGGGTAAAACAATCCTGGGATGAAGATACCTCACATGTTCTTCTCTCAACGGAAACCAACCCATCAAATCCAGTAAACTCCCTCATAATCTCAAAGGAAGGAACTGGTATCACATTTTCAATATATGATTCTTCTGGAGCAAAACGCACCTGCCTTATTCCTCTTACAGATGCAAATGTTCAAAAAGATATACCTTTCCATGTGAGTGCAACCTGGATGAAAGGAGACATGAACTTATCAGTAAATGGTTTTCCCTCACAACCTCCAGAAGGTGAAGGAACTGGAATCTTATCTTCTGTAGGTAAGATTTTCATTGGATTTATCCCTCAAGAAGAAAAGCAAGCAGAAGCAGTAATTGATGAACTTTCAATCTATCCTTACCCAAGACCCCTTGTATCTTTAAGAGCAGATGTTCTATCAGAAATTCATAAGGATATGGGAAGTGGGAAAACTCTCATCTCAACTGGAAAAGAACCTGTTGAGGATTCACTCTTGGGTGTTGTTGAAACAGAGGATAAACCAGGCGAAAGACTCACCCTTTCACTTGAAGCAAAAGATGCCCTGAGAAGAAGAACAACCATAAGCGAAAATGTCTTGATTGACACTTATTCTCCATATGCAACTATTACCTCACCAGAAGAAGGAGCAAGTGTGTCTGGAGAGGTATCAATCTGTGGAACAGCATTCGATATGGATATCTCATCATGGGTTCTTTCTTTCAAAAGCGGGGATAACCCTAATGCACCCGGGGAGTGGACCACAATCGCATCTGGAGAAGATACGGTATGGCAGGAAAAATTCATGGAATGGGATACATCCCTTCTTTCAGGACCGCACATTATCAAACTCGAAGTATCTGATAGCCACGGCAAAACTTCCTGCTCATACTGCCATATAGATATAATTTCTGCTATTCCTCTTTCTGCGGAGATTACCTCCCCGGTGGATGGAAGTGCGGTTTCTATGCCTCTTGAAGTAAGGGGAAGTGTTCTTGGCGGAACCCTTTCATCATGGACACTCTCATATCGGGAGAAATCTCCCATGCTTTTGTGCCACTTTGAGGGAAACACAATAAATGAAAGGGATGGTCAGCCTGGAGTAATAACAGGGTCTCCTACATTTGAAGAAGGGAAGTTTGGTCAGGGGATAAGGATAGGAGAAGATGATACTCTCATATACCCATCAGAAGGAAACTTCTCAATTGAGAAGGGAACGGTTGAGCTTTGGGTCAAGCCCCGATGGTCAGGCTCAGATAGAGAGGATCACATATTCTTTGCAAGCGGACTGCCAGAAGAACAGGGAGGAGATGTTTATAAGGACTGGATGGTTCTCGGTCATGTCGAAAAGCAGATAATCTTTTATGTGTTTGATTCGTATGGGCTTCTCAAAGGCTGTGCCATCCCTGTTGATGATGAAGTAATACCTGCTGGTTTACCCTTCCATGTGGCTGCCACCTGGGATTCTGGAGACATAAGGCTATACTTGAATGGAGAAGAAGTTCTTCCCAGTCCTGATCTTCCAGGAGAAGGAGAAATATCGAAAGTTGGGGATTCAATCTATGTTGGCTCATCCCACATTCCTGGAATTGGCGCTGATGCGGTAATAGATGAACTTTCAGTATATGATTTTCAAAGACCCCATAATGCCTTGATCGAAGATTTCCATGCTGAAGCCCAAAGGAGCTTCTGTCCGGAATGGAAAGAAATCTCATCTGGCAACTCTCCTATGTTCGATGGTCTGCTCGGAACGGTTGATATGAACCCCCTTCCCGGCGAAGAACTTGAACTAAGACTTACAGCAACTGGTACAGGTGGAGATAAGGTTGAGGATTCCGTATCGGTTGTTCGAGATTCTTCTTCTCCAAGGGCTGAGATTCTTTCCCCAGTTAGGAACCAGCTCCTTTTTAGAACCGTTCCCATCAAGGGAATTGCAACTGATATTGACCTTGAAAACTATCAGTTGTTCTACATGCCTGGCACAGAGCCAAAAGAAGAAGGACCCTGGACAATTATAGGAGAGCCCTCCCATAAGCCAGTATGCAAAGGAATTCTCGGGACATGGGATACTTCTTCTTGTGAAAATGGCTTCCATGTCCTTAGACTCGAGGTTAAAGATAGAAGTGGGAAAATCTCAAATGCATACCAGGTAGTTGAACTCAATAACGACATACCTGAAGCTCATATCACATTCCCGAAGGAAAAAGGTGGCGTCCCTGAGATGTGTAATATTACTGGCACAGCTTCTGGACCAAATTTCTCCAGTTATCGCCTTGAACAAAAACTCGGACATGATAAAGAATCTAAAGATGAATGGGCTCTTATTGGCGAAGAACACAGAGTGCCCGTTGAAGATGGTGTTCTTGAAGTATGGGACACAACATCTCTTCCCGAAGCTCCTTTCCTTTTAAGGCTTACTGTTTTCGGGCTTCCCGGAATGGAGATTACCGATATCGTTCCAGTCTACATTGACCATACCACCCCGGTAGCAATGATAACTTCACCAGAAGCAGAAAGCATGGTTTCTGGTTTTGTCCGGATAGAAGGAACAGCCAAAGACACCCATTTCATGGAGTACTACCTCGAATACTCACAAGCCCAGGAGCCTTTGAACTGGATAAGAATAGATAGCAGCATAAATCCTGTTGAAGAAGGCACCCTTGGCTGGTGGAATATCGAAAAAGTGCCTGATGGAGAATACTTCTTGAAACTTATAACAAAGGATACTGCCCAACATGAAAGTTCCTGTATTCTTTCCCTTCATATATCAAACCCGGGTGGATACGAAATTGAAAGTATATTCACATATCCTGAAGGAGCATGCCTTGCCGTTGGCGAGTCGCAGGGATTCATCTGTATCGGGAAGGGAAATGATGGATTCAACCACCTCTTGGATGCAGAATGGAGTACCTCCGGTGATGTTGGGACCATAGGTGAGAATGGCGTGTTTACAGCAACAAGTCATGGACATGGATTTGTAATTGCATCACATGATGTGTTTTCCTTTGAGGCGCCTGTATCAGGGGTAACAAAGATTACCGACACTGTTGCAGAAGAAGATGAAACATGGACTCCTGAAGAAAGCCCATATGTGCTTGGAAGCTGGTATGTTGTTCCTCCTGGAAAAACACTCAACATCCTCCCAGGAACCATAATCAAAGTCGAAAAAGGAGGCTTCTTTATTGAGGGAACTCTCAAAGCAGAAGGTTCTTCAAGGATAACATCTTTCAAAGATGATACAGCTGGAGATACCAATGCCGATAGAGACAAAACCTCTCCTTCACCGGGAGACTGGAGCACTATTTATTTTGCTCCTTCATCAAGAGGGAGCACGCTTGATGGTCTTGAAGTTGTCTATTCAGGAAAGGAGACCGATGAGGACATAATTGGCGGGAAGCATGTCTTGAGTTCCTCAGCAATTCTTTCAGATGGACTAATTTCTCAAATTTCCTCATTCAAGATAATGCATAGCGGGGGGAGCGGGCTTGTTTCGCGAAGATTCATTCCATCTTTGTCTGGTTGCTACTTCGAGAACATTTCTGGCTATTTTGCAAGGATGACGGGCAGCCCCTTGAGTGGAAAATGTTTGCTTGAAGGAAACTATTTCTCAGGTGGGTCAAGGGGAGTGTGTATCTATGGTGAAGGTGAGCTATCTATCAATTCCAATACTTTTAGTGACGTACGCGAATCCTTTGGAATAGAAGCATTTAATTTCGAGAAAATTAGCCTCTCAAATACCAATATTTCTAACTGCTATGGTGGAGCATTTTTAGAAACTGACTCCGCGACAGACGTAGTAGAGGTCACTTCGAATGTCTTCGACTGCTCTATTGGGGGAGTGCAAACCAGGACCAAGGGTGAAGTGACAATTAGTAAAAACAATATCAAAGCAGCACACGATTTCTATTGCCCTTATGGTATTAGCACGTGGTGGGCAGCAAAGGCTACCATTACCGAGAACGAAGTGGCACTTTCAGGCCTGAGATGTGGATCTGCAGTAGAGGCCAACTCATGCTCTAATGTAGAAATAAATGATAACGCATTGAGCGGAGGAATTGCAGCAATTTCCTTGAACAGGGTGGATTCATTCCATGTGTTGAAGAATGGTATTTCCGGCTCTAATCCAAATTTCGGGGTTAAATGCTACTCATCATCGGGAACCATAAGCGAACAGGAGATTACCGGGTGTGGGACCGGCGTGCAAATTATGAATAATTCTGATGTAACGGTTGGTAAAGGATGCTCTTTTTCCGGTTGTAGTTTTATTGGGACAGAAGCCTGGTACTCGACTTTGCGCTTCAAATCTACCACTGTTAGTTTTACGGATGGAATGTGCGGAGTGATGGTCAATGGTGGTTCATTTATTGCTGAAAAAACCACATTTATATTCAATGAGATTTCATTCGACCCTATACTTTGCCAGGAAAAGGCTTCTTGTATAGTCAAACCTGAAAATACACTATACGATACAATTAAATTCGTTGGTGTATCGGAGCCGATAATTGGGGGCAACACTTTCTATGGTGGTGGCATAGAGATTGAAAGTACATCGGAGCCACTTATTAGCGACAACACTTTCTATGATGCAGGGATAAACTTAAATAACACATCAAAGCCAAAAGTGGAGAATAACATTTTTTCTGGTGGGAGCGTAAATCTCAATCAGGCTGAAGAATTCACGCTGAACAAAAACAAACTGAATGGAATAGGAGCTGGAGGAGAAGGCAGTGGTGCCATCGGTGTTCATCTCAGCTTGTCAACTGGAATTGCCCGCGGAAACGTGATAACTGGTTACGATTGTGGCTTGTCTGTGGAGCGCCCCAAAGGTTATCCTGATTTTGAACACAACACCATTAAGGATAACTCGATAGGCGCTTATTGCGAGAAGCCAGGTCACCTCAACGCAAAGAACTGCTGGTGGGGAGATGGTTCTGGACCGGCACCGTTCGGTACTTGCAATGGCATCGACACATGCAAAACGGTGGACGTTATCCCCTGGGTAGGTATGCGAGAGTATTATGCGCGCGTAAATGGTCCCAATTCGGACGTGTACATCTGCGGCGAACCTGTAAACATGAGCACTGGGAACTTCACCCACTCTCACACTGATTTTTCTCTACAGACTACCGGTCCGCGAATCAACATCAGACGCACTTACAACTCCTTCCCACACAGAGAGGAAAGGCACCCTGATGGACCGTTCGGTTATGGATGGGAATACACATATTCCGCTCGTCTTGAGCCATACCTTCTGGATTTCTGCCCAAACGACATGATGTTGGTAAAAGAAGATGGCTCAACTCAGCGTTACATATACAATGGCGATAATACATGGCACCCGGAGGACGAGGACTATACAGTGCTAACCCGTAATCCTGATTCTACCTGGACGATTTCTCATAAGGATGGCTCATGGGAGAAGTTCGGTGAGTTCTCAGACAGGACACTCATCACAGAAATATCCGATAGGAACGAGAATACGCTTTCCATCACGAGAGACTCAGAAGGTGAGGTCACATCGGTTACAGATGCATGTGGACAGACGGCAGACTTTTCATACGACTCAAGCGGGCACATCAAAGAGGTAACTGATCCAGCGGGACGCAGTTTCACCTACAAATATGATGATGAAGGAAACCTCACTGAAGTTCACGACTTTAGAGGCGGAGTGACAAAATACGCCTATGACTCCGAGCACAGGTTGCTAAAGATTACTGACCCGAATGGGGCGACTTTCCTAACGAATAAATACGACGAACAGGATAGGGTGGTCAGTCAGGATACGATGTACCCCCTTCCAGCTTTCGAGTTTTCGTACGACTATGCTTCACATGAGAGTAAGTTCGCCAATGCGCTCTACAAGACGACTGCATTTAGAAGCAACGTATGGCTCTACAGGACAGGAGAGACAGACGCTCTCGGTGGGAAGAACAACATCACTTATGACTCGCATGGAAACGTATCAAGCCGCACCGATAAGAACGGTAATACGACCTACTACACATATGACGAAAACGGAAATCCCCTCACCGAAACCGATCCCTTAGGCAACAAAACAAGCCGTACATACGACGAAAAAGGAAACTGTCTTTCAACGACAGACCCACTCGGTAACATAACGACCTGGACATACGACTCAAAGGGTAATATGACAAGCGAGACGGACCCATTGGGAAACACGACCACATACACATACGATAGCATGGGGAGGCTACTCACAGTTACAGACCCCCCTGGAAGGACTACAACCAACGAATACGATGAAAGGGAAAACCTCATAAAGGTTATCAACCCCGATGGAGGTGTTACCACTTACACATACGATGAAGCAAACAGGAAGACCTCAGAAACAGACCCACTTGGAAACAAAACAACCTACACTTATGATGCAATGGGTCATGTGCTTACGAAAACAGACCCTGAGGGGAACACCACCACCTATGAATATGATGCTGATGGAAACCAGATATCAGAAACAGACCCTCTCGGAAACAGAAATGAGACTGTTTACAATGATATAGGGCTCATGATAAGGGAAATAGACCCAATGGGGGGAACTACCACATACTGGTACGATTTTAACATTCAGTTGACTGAGGTGAAGGACCCACTTGGCAATAGAAAAGAGCTCTATGAGCGGGATGATATAGGAAGGGTTGAGTTGGAGGAGAGAAATGGAAGGTATGTCAGAAGGACTTACGACAGAGAAGGAAATATCTTAACCGAAACAGACGCCTACGAAAACAAAACCACTTTTTCATACGATGCTGTGGGAAGGATGATTAGCGAAACCGACCCGCTTGGAAACACAACAACCCATTTATACGATGCATGCGGAAGAGAGATTTCTACAACAGACCCAATGGGGCATGAAACCACGAACACATATGATGCATTAGGAAGAATAATCCAGACCACAGACCCTGAAGGAAATGAAACTACATCCACATATGATGCGTTGGGGAACCTCATAAGCGAAACAGACCCCGAGGGAAATACCATAACCTACTCTTATGACTCCATGAACCGCCTCATCTCCTCCACAGACCCTGAGGGAAGAGTCATCTCATACACTTATGATTTGAATGGAAACAAAACCTCCATAACTGATGGAGAGGGCTCAACCACCACCCTCTCATACGACAAAAGAGGACTGCTCCTGAATGTAGAAGACCCCCAAGGGAATCAAGTGAGTTTTACCTATGACTCAGCAGGAAGAAGAACCTCTGTGAAGAATCCAAAAGCAGGAGTTACAAATTTCTCCTACGACCCCTGTGGAAGGAAAATAACTGAAACAACCCCAGAAGGAGAAGAAACCTCCTACACTTATGACCTTGCAGGAAGGATGACAGAAAAACAAGATGGTGAAGAAACCTCATCATACACATATGACTGGAAGGGAAACCTAACTGATTCCTCATACCCCGAAGGTCTTGAAGAACATATTTGCTATGATAACAACAACCGCCCCGTAATGTATTATATGATGGGCTGTTTGATAGAACTTTCCTATGATGAGAATGGAAGAATGAAAAGTGCCTCAAATGGCTTCATGACAACAACCGCAACCTATGATGAGGTGGGAAACATTAAAAACAAAAAGCTCACCACCATCAAGGATGAGCAAAAAGAATTCTCCTATACTTACTCCCCTTCAGGAAGAATGACAAACCTTAAAGCTCCTGATGGGACCACCACTTTCACCTACTCTCCATAAATAAGAATAAATTCCAAAACATATCCCATTGCA
>JAQUKT010000045.1 GCA_028718945.1 Actinomycetota bacterium
ATGACGAAGATTCACGTAAACGGGAGAAACGCGACGGAATGGCAAGACCCATTCTTCGTAAACGGAAAGATGAAATTTGAATTCCCGGACCTATGCGATGACTGGAAGGTGACGGGTACTGATCCTGATGGCGATGATTTCATGGATGGTATTACAACCGTCGTCGTTAGAAGGTCCACTAATGGTGCAGGTTACGAGCAGTTCTATACTCTAGGCACAGGACCCTGGAAATTCGAGCACGACCCTGGCGATGTAGAAGGTCAGACCTGGTCTTTCGAGTTTGGAGCTTATGATACGGCCGGTAACGGGATTTCCCGTTATTCCACCCAGATCTACGTAGATACTATTGCTCCAAGAACAAACCTTTCCACAGACACAACACCCAACAAGAACGGATGGAGGAACAAGGATACAAAGGTTACACTCAAAACCCAAGACCCAAACCCGGATAAGATTTACTACAACGTTACAAAGATAGGGAGCGCAGGCTCCGGGGAACAATCCTGGAAGGAATATACTGGTCCATTCACCCTCGAGCATGGGGAGTGGGAAGTTTCGTATTATTCGGTCGATAAGGCCGGAAATAAAGAAACTCCTAAGAAAGAAACGTTAAGGATTGATACTGTTCCACCTGAAGCATACATAATCAGACCCGCAAGGGACACGATCCAGACGGGATATAGTTCTGATGATACTTTCAGGATTTCAGGCAATGCGACTGATAGAAACAGGATAGACAAAATCGAACTTCTCTGGGATGGGGGAAAGGTTTCCGAGTCAACTGACCAGGAAATAATCAGGAATGGTCTTGCCGAAATCATAGACCTCGAGAAAGTCGAAGATGGATATCATACAGTTAGAGTGAAGTCAACAGATATAGCGGACAATGTAACTCTAACCGAAAAACGGGTACTTGTTGATGAATACGCATCCGACTGGTATTTTGCGGAGGGCAACACCCTTCCTGATTTCCAGGAATACATCTGTCTTTTCAACCCGGGCGATGAGCCTGCCAATGTGACACTGACTTTCATGCTCGAGACAGGCGAGAACATAATTCACAGAATCTTCATGAGTCCAAGGCAGAGAATCACAAGAGCGGTAAGGGAACTCGTACCGGAAGGACATCCAGGTGTATCTCTATGGGTGCATACGGATGAGAAGTCTGTTATCGTTGAGCGCCCCATGTATTTCCGATACAGGAGAGATGTACCGGGCTACGACTGGAACGGCGGGCATATCTGCTCGGGCACCAATGTGCTTCAGAAGGAATGGTACTTTGGAGAGGGAACCACCAGGAAAAACCAGGCGGATGGATTTTTCGAGACCTGGCTTACCGTCATGAATCCGAATCATGAGCCAGCAAGAATAGAAATCACATACATGCTTGGAACCGGTCAGAACATCATGAAGGTTTATTCAGCAGGTCCGAGAAGCAGGCTCACGGTTGATGTCAACGGAGATGTTGGACAGGACCAGGATGTTTCAATGAGGGTTTCATCGAGTCTCCCGGTTGCTGTGGAACGACCGATGTATTTCGACTACCACATCTTCGCGAAGGGGGGTTCTGCGGTATCAGGGATCTCCGGACCCCAGAGTGAATGGAACTTTGCGGAAGGTTGCACGAGAGCGGGCTATCAGGAATGGATTTCCGTTCAGAATCCAAACGATGTCCCAGCCAATGTGAGTTTTACTTACTTTACCGGTTCGGGAAGAATGGCAACCTCGAAGCATGTTATTCCCTCGAGGAGCAGACACACGATAAATGTCGCCACTGAAGCGGGAGATTCAGAAGATGTCGCGGCAAAACTAAGTTCTGATGTTCCGATAATGGCTGAGCGCCCCATGTACTTCATCTATGGTCTTGAAAGGGGAAGTGCGTGGGATGGGGGAGACTGCGTGATAGGTAATCCACTCCCATCCACGGTTTATTATCTTGCCGAGGGAACAACCATCGCGAACTTCGATACTTTCTATTCGCTTTTCAATCCAAGGGAAGACAAAACTGCAACAGTTGACGTCGAGTACGTTTTCGGTGATGGCTCGACCAGGAAGGCTCGATACCAAATACTTCCGCATTCAAGGATTACCCTCAATGTCAGAGATGTTACGGGAATGTCCTCTGATGTTTCTGCTTCTGTTGTTTCCTCGTTCCCCATTCTTATTGAAAGACCCGTCTATTTCGGAATCTCAGGGATTCCAGGTGGGCACACCGCAAGCGGATACGGAGTTGACTGAAGCAAGACAAAAATGCAGACCCAAGAGAAATGCAAGTCCATGAGAAAGGATGTAAGTTATGTTTGGTCGCATGCTCCTTGTAGCGATTCTTGTCGGGGTACCCGTCGGGCTTCTGGTTCTTTTTGCAACCGCGCTCCTCTCGCCTCGCAGAAGTTGCCCGGTGTGCTCCGCTTCACTCCCCAAACTTCAGTTCAACAAGAACATGAAGAAGCCTTTAGCGCGGGAAATCATGTGCAAATCCTGCGGGGCAAAATTCCCGGTTGACAGTGCGCTGAAAAGCCATTCATAGGGCTTACGCGCGAGCAAAGCAAGGGCGCGGTTCTCTTCAGAAACTATCGCGTGAATTCAGGAAAGTTCTCAATAGCACTCCTCAAGGTTTTCAAATCCGGTGTTTGAAGCGCAAGGGTTGTCTTTCCTGAAATCCCGCAGTAAAGAAACCAGGCTGGAGATTTGTAAGTGTAGAATGAATCCGAACTTCCAAGGTGCTTCAGGCTGCTTTTGAAGCGATTCTTGATGAGATTTTTGTAAAGCCTGAAGAATTCACGCGCATCCTGTTCGCTGTCCCAGGTGAAGAAATTCACAACCGCGCCCTTCTTATTCTTGTTCTCGTAGTACTGTATGGCGTTTCCGCCCCACCCGGATGATGCTTCTTGTGAGTCGAGGAGCCCGCAGAACTCCTCAAACCATACGGCCACATCGAACTCTCCCAATATTTCGGTTTTGAGAAGTTTCCAGTCCTTTCCAAGGGAGGAGGAAATGTCCGGCAGATTGACCGGAATCGGGTTATCCTGCCCCGACAAGTATTTTTCGGGGTGCATTATCTGTTCGGAAGATAGAGGTGGATTACGATAGCAGGCGTTCAATCCTTTGATTCCCTTCCGGCTTTTGATGGCCTGAACGAATTCCAGCCCTTTTCCGTAGGGAAAGAGCAGGCTTTCTCTAACATATCTCGGCGCGCTTTCCAATTCTTCAGACGACATGGCTTGAGATTCTTCCGCCACATTTTTCAGTTGAGCGAAAGAAAGATATTTCTGCGTGTATTCGTACATTGTGTTTGTGGCATCGCCCTCGACGAGAGATGTTATCGCAAGTTCAGTATCGCTGTTATAGTCGTCGTTTTTCAGCGGGGGTTTGTCGAGATGGAAGTGCTCATCCTGAAGCGCATGTGTCAGTTCATGTGCCATGGTGATGCTATCCATAGAACTGCCTGCCCCTTTTCCCGCGACGACCGTTATAACTTTTGCTTCGTCGTTGTAGCTTCCCGCAATTTGCTCCGTAAGGGTGTCGAGAAGCGTTTCTTCAAGGCTCTTGTTCTGGGGGAAAAGCCCGAGTGCTACCATCATTTTCTGCGCGACTTCGGTTTCGCGACTCGATTCCTCATTGAGCTGCTCCTGAATGAGTATGGCGCGTATGATGTTTTCGCCTGCCTCGATGAATCTCACAGGCTTCTTGATGGAAAGTTCTCTCAGCGATGACACTCTTTGCTCAATTTCATTGTATCGTTTCGACTCGATGGTTTTGCCTGAGTGCGCGGCGTCTATTTCGACGTTGAGGCTGAGCAACTGTTCGATTGTGAATTTCTTGAAGGAAAGTTGCCCGAACGGAAGTTCCCTCTCGCACCCTGACGTTGAAATGAGCAACGTTGTGATGACGAGAAGCGCTAAGCAGAAAGCAGGGATGCGTAATTTTCGTGAATCCTTGGGATTTCCCGCTGATGCTGGTTGAAACAACTTCCTTTTTTTTGTGTTCTTTTCTTCCTTCATTTCGAATTATAATAAACCAACGATTCATATATGTCTTTTTTGGTGTTGGAAGCGGGTTTTACGCGCTCAAATGAGTTGAAAGTGGCGACCTTTATAGACGGGAGCAAGTTTGAAGGGAACAGATGTTGTTAGCCTGCCGATGGAACCTCTCTCCGTATTCATTTCACGCTTTCTTGCAGCTTTATTATGTTTGATTCTCATTTCTTCTCTTTTAGGCTGCACTTCAACCAAGAGCGAGGTAAGCAAGCATATCAGCATGATAGAAGGGATCTTGAGCAGCTTTTCTACTTCGCGAACACAACTTATGAGCCGATTGAGCCTTGGGTTGAAGGACCAGAAGGGAATTGAGAAATCTTTGGCAAATCTTCAAAAATCGATATCTGATGGCAACCAGAAGATAGACACGATTGACCCTCCGGAGCCCTTGATGGATATTCACAGGGAAACCGGAAGGCTTCTTTCAAGAGGAAGACAACTTGCATGGATGATGTCAAAGCCATGTGAGTATCTCGAGGACATATCTTCTGTTGCCGAGGGTATTGTTGAAATACTCGACAAGATAAATGCCTTGATAAATGAAGGAGCCCTTGCTTACGGGCTTACCGGCCTTTCCGAGCAGTTGATTGAAGTGCAGTCGAATTTCGCAAGCGTTGTGACTCCCGATGTTTTCGAAGAGGTTCACGACGAATTGAGCGAATATTTGAATGAGATGAATTCTCAAATCTCAAAAGCGATGGGAGTTGCCGGAGTTGAGCCCGGCGAAGAGCGGGAAGGTTCAAACGAGAGTGAAAGCACGCGCGAGAAACTTTCCAAGTCACTCGAGCGCTCGGTGGGGAAACTGCTCGATGACTTGTCTTCCGAGTGGGGGCAGTTGTCAGGGAAAATTGTTATTTTGCTTGGGGACGCGCGCGTGTCACTTGGAATCAGCGCAAAAGAAGCTGAAATTGACAGCATCATGGCGGACATCGAGGGAAAGATCAAAGAGGTGCAGAAACGGTTTGGTTTGAATGATTGAAAACTACCTCTTCAAAAAAGATTTCGCGTCGGGGGAGCGTCAGGAGATATTGAGGATATGCAGATGACAGAGATAGAAAAAATCGCGCGATGGGTTTCAAGTCTTGAATATGATGATATTCCAGAACGGGTACTCGAGATTTCTAAGCACCAGATTGCTTCTGTTGCGGGCGCGATCTACGCGGGGGCGAGAAGTGCCGCGGGCATGGCGGTTACCGGGGCGGTGAAAAACTTTGGCGGTTCCGGCGAGTTCAGGCTTATACCTAACGGAGAGATGTGCTCTTTCGAGACAGCGCTTCTTCATAATTGTTCACTGTCAATGTCTTTGGATTACGATGATTATCTTTTCTTGGGACACACCGGACATAGCTCTGTTCTCGTTCCATTGATTCTTTCGGGAGAGCGAAAGGTTGATTCAAAGACTCTCCTGACCGCTCAGGTTGCCGCAAACGAGGTTTCGGGAAGGCTTGGAGCAAGTGTTGTTTTGGGACCGCACAACGGGCAGATGTGGGCGCACATCCACCTTGCCGGTGCTTCCGTTGCAGCTTCAAAGATTTTGGGGCTCGATGAGGAAAGAACAGCTAATGCGATAGGGATAGCCCTTGCTGAGCCCAACTATCCCCTTTTCCCCGGCTTTATGGGTCCGGATTCAAAAATGCTTACCGCTGCGATTCCTTCGATGACCGGGGCGGTTTCCGCTTTCCTTTCCGAGAAGGGGATGAAAGGCTCGAAGTCGATTATCGAAGATTCTCGGGGATTCTGGGCTAATTTTTCTTTCGTTCCGCTTCCTTTCATGCTTTCGGGATTTGGTGAGTCATGGGTGACCGAAACGATTGCCTTCAAGCCTTACCCCGGCTGCGCTTATGTTGACGCGGCGCTCGACGCTGTTTTTCAGATACTCAACGCATTCAAAGAAAAGAAGGGGAGAGACATCGAACCGGAGGATGTCAGCCGGATAAGAGTCAAGGGAAGCCTTCTTTCGGTTGCAATGGACGGGATTTCTCGTTCTTATTCTGCCATGTGGGAACTTTCACCATCATGCATAAATTTTTCCATTCCAAAGAGCATAGCGGTTGCGATTCTTGCCGGGAAACTGACCGGGGACGAGTTTTCCAGCGGCTACCTCGAGGGAAACGGAGAAAGAATAAAGACCCTTGCCTCGAAAGTAAGCCTCGAACATGACCCATCGCTTACTTTTGAGCTGATTCGTGCTATTGATGAGGCGGCCGACCTTGCGCGGCTGGTTGGCTCCATTGACATTCGCTCATTTCTTGCGTCGCGAAAGGAATTGACGAAATATCTCAAGAGTATGAGCGCCTTGAGCTTCTCTGATATTATTTCCGCGGGAAGGCAGCTTTCAAGGAATGACGCTGTTTTTCTTGCGAGACTTTTCCGCTCGCTATGGTTCAAAGCTCCAGCTTTTTCACTCGCGGATGTGCGTTTCAACGAACTGAAAATGCCTTTCGGCGCGCGCGTTTCTCTCGAAACGAATGATGGTTTGAGGTTCGAGGCTGAGAGCATGATTCCTCGAGGAGCGCCGGGAGATCCGCATCGTCTCGATGTTGCTCGCGAGAAATTCACAAGAGAAGCGACTTTCTATCTTGGTAAGAAAAGAGCCAGGGAAGCGCTTGAGGTCTTGCTTGGCATTGAAGATCGCAGTCCGGCTGAGGCTGTCGAAGCTCTCTGCGTGAAGAAGCGCGCGTGAGATTTTGCTTTGAGATTCTTATGGAATTGATTTCTTATGAAACCCGCGTTTACTCACAGGTTCAGGGTAAGCCCGAAAAAAGCGATTGAAATCCAGCGTGAACTTTCATCCCTGGTGGTGGAAAAGAAGCTGGTTATTCGAAACACGAGGCTTGTCGCGGGCGCGGATGTCTCTTACAGCAAAAGTAGTAACAGGGTTCATGCTGCCGTTGTTGTTTTGTCCTTTCCTGAACTTGCTGTTATTGAGGAGCGAACCGCTTCCTGCGAGTCGAGTTTTCCGTACATTCCGGGGCTTCTTGCTTTCAGAGAGGCACCCCCTTTACTTCTGGCTTTTCGCAGATTGAAAAACGAACCTGATGTTGTTCTCTTCGATGGGCATGGCATCGCGCACCCTCGGAGCTTTGGAATAGCAAGCCACATGGGTGTTATTCTTGGTGTTCCTGCTGTTGGAGTTGCCAAATCTATTCTTGTCGGGGAATACAGAATGCCGGATGAGGAGCGTGGTCAATATAGTCCTGTTCTGTACAATGAAAAAA
This sequence comes from Actinomycetota bacterium, assembly GCA_028718945.1. Classification (GTDB taxonomy): domain Bacteria; phylum Actinomycetota; class Geothermincolia; order Fen-727; family JAQUKT01; genus JAQUKT01. Next base: position 7,256 of record JAQUKT010000045.1, read on the forward strand.
CAGTGGGCATTGCGTTGAGGACCCGCAATAACGTAAAGCCCGTATTCGTTTCGGTTGGAAACTTGATTGACCTCGATTCGGCGCGTGAAATCACACTTTCCTGCTGCACCCGCTATAGGCTGCCGGAGCCTATCCGCGCCGCTCATAACCTTGGTGTGAGGCAATAATCTTCTCGTGCTTTCAAGAGGCAGAATCTTTTGTTCGTTTCCAAAGTTCGTCTGCCAGAACCTTGTATTCGCTTGAGTATTCATCGAGTTCGCCAGCGAGGTCTTCGATGACCGCTTCCGCTCCGGGGTGCGTCGGGTGGGCACCGCAGATTGTCACAACTTCTCGAAGGACTTCCGGGGAATCGATTATCATGCATGGTCTCAAGAGGTTTTCGCTATAAGGCTGCCTTTTTCTGATTTCGGTGAAAAACGGCGAGCGAAGTATCTGAGTAAGGCTTTTGTCCTTCACATTGTCAACCGCGAAATGCGCGAAAACGCAGGGTTCTACTTCCCCGTTGGAATTTATGTGCAAGTATGACCTTCCTCCCGCGATGCAGCCGCCAACCATTGGTCCATCGTTCCAGAAGTCGGCAAGAAGTATGTCGTGTTTTGCTCTTCTTTTTATGAGTTCCTCACGCCTGAAAATTCTCTGCTCCGGTGTTGGCATGAGTTCAATGCCTGGTTCTTTTCCAACCGGGACATAGTGAAAATACCAGCCGATGACGCATCCCTTCTTCCTGTAAAAGTCTATGAAACGTTCGCTTACAATGAGCTCATTGTTCTGGCGGGTAGCAGTGGCGCTGAAACCAAACAGGTCGCCATTTTCCCGGAGTGTGTCCATCGCTTTCATGATTTTTTCAAATGTTCCCTTTCCGCGCCTTTCATCCGTTTCTTTCTCGAATCCCTCAACGCTTATGCACGGATAAGCATTTCCTATTTCGGAAAGTTTTCTGGCGGTGTGCTCGTCAATCAATGTCCCGTTGGTGTAAATCTGGAAAAGAATCGAGGGATGTCGCCCGAGTATATCTAAGAATTCATCGCCAAGGATGAAGGGTTCTCCTCCAGAGATAACCATGAAATATATTCCCATTTCCTCTGCTTCGGCTATTAGCCTTTCGAGTGTGCCCAAGCCCAGGTCATTTTTCCTTGAGTACTTGCCCGCGTAGCACCCGTAGCACGAGAGATTGCATCTCATTGTCGGGCTTATGACAATCAAGACTGGAGGGGCGAAACCGATTGCTTCCTTGAACTTGCCACGCTTTCTTTCACCCTTTACGAGCATGTTGGAGAAAAAGTTGAGAATTGATTCTTGAACGCTTGGTGACATTTCCTCAAGGTGATTTCGCGCAAGGAGCAATGAAGTTTGAAGAAAGTCTTTTCCCTCCGGGTAATTTACGTCCCGAAGAAGGAAGTCAGAAATTGGGATTAGAACCCCTTCGGGGGTGTATCTGATCAGGGAAAGTGCTCCTTTGGTTTTTGTTCTTGCTGCTTTTTCTTTCAGGGGTTCCGTTATGCTCATGTTGTCCTCCTCGCATTGTCTCGCATTGTCATTGTTAGCGAACGCGCTCGGACTAAACTACTTTCTTATGCAATACGAAAAGAACCATCAAACAGTTTCAAAAATTACCATTTTGTGAAAGAAGGGCGGTTATTGGTGCAGGATGTGGGTTATTTGCTGACCGGGTGTCTGCGAGCAAAGAGAAATCAGTATTCACATTGCACAGGGTTAGAGTCTCTTGGGATTTGAAGCCTCGCGTTGAGGGATAACTGACATTCAATCCTGCAACCCATGAATGCTTACATCAATTGCCGCAGTCAAGGTTTCTTAGTTTTTCAATAACTTCGTCTATCTGCCATGAGGGAGTGGACGCTCCTGCTACTACTCCAGCAAGTCTTGCTTCCTCAAACCAATTGATGCGCAGTTCCGAGGGTTCCTCTATATGAAATGTTGGCGTGCCGGTCGAGGCGCAGATTCTTGCGAGGTTTGTTGTGTTGCTCGAATTTTTTCCTCCCACAATTATCATCGCGTCGGCTCGCGAGCAAATCTCAAGTGCCTCAGTTTGCCTTAATGAGACATCCTCGCAAATTGTGTCTTTGATGACTAATTGTATTCCCGATTTTTCAAGAATCTGTGTAATTTCTTCCATCACTTTGCGGGGTATTGTTGTCTGACAGACAACTCCCGCTCTGTTCAAGGCACGCCCATCACTCGAGAGCCATTCTTTGGCGTCTTCCGCGTTTTCTATGACCGCCAGTGGTTCTTTTGCTCTGCTTATGAGTGAGCGAACTTCCGGGTGATTATTTGAACCGAGAATAAGAAGGAAAAGACCTTTTGAAGATAGTTCTCTTGCCGCATTCTGGGCTCTTTTCACTTTCGGACAGGTAGCGTCAATTATCTTCGCTTGCGCTTTTTCGAGGCGCGACAGGGTTTCTTCATCAATTCCATGCGACCGAATTATCACTTTCTTCCCGCGGAGAAAGTCCGTCTCTTCTTTGAGTTCAATCGGCTCGAGACCGAGTTTCTGAAGTCGTTTGACTTCTCTTGGATTGTGAATGAGCGGACCTATCGAGTAAACAGGTTTTTCCGCACTGGAAAGAATTTCAGTGGCAATTCTTGAAGCCCTTTTGACTCCGGGGCAGAATGACCTTTTGCATGTTTCTATTTCAAATTTCATGATAATCAAGATAAACCATTTTCGCTGAAAGGAAAAATCTTCCGGGTTACTCGATGGAGTGGCGCGCGAAGAACTCCCAGATAAGGTTGCTTGCGTCTATGTCGCGTGAAGTCCTGCCAATGATTAGCTTGGGTAGGTACTGGATCCCTCCCGGCCAGGTATGACCTCCTCCCTCCACCGCGAGTAACTCAACCTCGGTTCCAGCTTTCCCACCGGAATATAGCTCCTCCCGCACCCTGGTGCCGTCGCGAGGGTCGGCGTCGGGGAGCTTCTTGACGATTGGCTTGGTGCCGCAGCCGTTGGCGCCCACCCAGTAGGAGATGGTTTCGGCAGCTCCAACGCAATTTCCCCGATCGCTTGCAAGATTCGAGCGGTTGGAGCCAATCTTGCCGCCTGACCAGGGGCATAACGGGTCGTCGGTGCCGTGCAGGAGCAGAACAGAAACGGGTATGGATGGGGCATGCCGGCGGTAGAGCTGTTCGGTCATTGAAGCTCCAACAACAGCTATGGCGGCGATCCTGTCATTGAGGTCGAAAGCGAGGCGGAGCGACATGAAACCGCCGTTCGAGATGCCGGTGGAATAGACCCTCTTTTCATCTACGGAGTAGTCGGATTCGAGTTTTTCAAGCATCTTTTCGAAGAACCCTACGTCGTCCACTTCGGGGTTGATAGTTGGTCTGCCATCATTCCATTGGTTGTCAATCCCTTCGGGATAGACAACGATGAAGCCCCCTGAATCGGCAACCTCATCCATGTGGGTCAGCCTCTCCATGCCGATGCCTGTCCCACCTCCTCCGTGCAGGACGAAGACGAGAGGTAAAGGGGTGCTCTGTGTGTAGGAGGGTGGTATGTGAACGTGGTAGGTTCGGGAGACCCCGCTGCAGTATATTTCCTTTGTTTTGCTCTGTTGCGTTTTGTTACGCGCGCCGCGTTGGCGCCGAAAAGGGCGCTGCCTCTCGCACCCGCAGCAACTTGACATGAGAAAAAGTGAAACAAGAAAAATCAAGCCTGTTCCCAATGCCGCGCGCCCGTGCTGATTCGTTTTCATGGTTAAATCCAATCCATGTCCGCTTCTTGACATCATTATCTTAGCAGGGTGAGCTTCATAAACAAATTGGCGAGTCGTCTCAGTTGGCGGCAAGTAATCAATGACGTGGTATGGGGCAAGTTAATATGTGGCGTCAGTCTTATGATTGTATGTTCTTAAGGTGACAACGCTGGCGCGGTTCTTCTTATAAACAAAAAACACCAAAAATGAAGGTCTGACCCTGACCCCAACCCTGGCTCCACTATATGCTATACTTCAACAAACACAGACCGGAAGAAAGGCAGGTTATGAAAAAGACCCCTCTTCTATGTCGCGTTTCGAGCATTTTCGCTGCGATTATCCTGCTGTCTTTTGTTCAAACGCTCAGTGGATGTGGAAGGAACGAAAGAACTATTTTCAAAGAAGGTGTTTCGGGCAAAAAAGCATCTTCAGGTTCAACTTATTATGTTTCCCCCGCAGGCTCAAATTCGAATCCCGGCAGCATGGATGATCCATGGGCAACTCCTGGATATGGCTCCAAACGACTAAAACCGGGCGACACATTGGTGATACTTGGAGGGCGTTACGTCCTTTCCACTTACTGGGAAGACATGATAACTCCTCCTTCGGGTACCGCTCAAAAATGGATAACCATAACTGGAGAGGCGAATAACCGGGCGATACTTGCTGGGAGGGATAACCTTTATTCTGCCATCGAAATAGGGGAGAAAAGCTACCTCGATATCTCAAACCTCGAGATAACATCCGACTCAGGCGCAAATTTCAGGTGTGGCATAACCGGCTCTGAGGGTCCGTGCTCACACGTAAACTTGAGCAACCTCTATATTCATCATATTGATGAAGAAGCCATGAACTTTGGTGATATAGAACATGCGTCGGTTGAGAAATGTGTTATGTCTTTTTGTGGCTTCGGGTGCATGGGAGGGCCGTCCGGGACGAAAGGCGGGTGGCGGAATGTGGTGGTTGACAGGTGCACTCTCTCATACTCCGGTCATTATTACCAGGGGACGCCGGGTCCAGGACCTTATGACAGACCGGATGGCTTTGGGATTGAGAATTCGGATGGTCCAATTGAGATAAAGAATTCCACATCAGAACACAACCGGGGCGATGGTCTTGATTCAAAAGCATCAAAAACATATATCCATGAATGCATTGTTGCAAACAATTCCTGCGATGGGGTCAAGTTATGGGGAAGCAACAGCAGGGTGGAGAACACTCTCATATACGGGACGGGTGACGGGGTAGGCGGCGCTTCTCCATGGGCTGGAATGGTTATTGATTCAGATAATGCTGGTGCCAATTTCAAGATAATCAACGTAACCATACACGACAACCCCGCGCGCGAAGCCTATCCGCTTTATGCGCAATATGAGAATTCAACGCCCGTAGAGATTCTTGTTCGCAACACAATAGTTGCTAATGGACATGGCGTTCCTTACTTTGGCTCTTCCGTCAAACTAACGGCGGACCACAATATATTCTGGCGCCCCGGTGATTCTTCGGAGCAGCTCGAGGCGAACGGAAGGACATACAGCGCTGCCGATCTAAAAGCAGGAGTTTTGGGCGAGGGAAATCTTAGCAGGGACCCCTTATTCCTGAAGCCCGCTTGGGGCTCGGAAGGGGATTACCATGTCAGGGTTGGTTCGCCGTCAATTGATGGTGGAAGTTCTCTTGATGCCCCATCGATTGACCTTGATGGAAACAGAAGACCTTGCGGCGCTGAAATAGACATCGGCGCATACGAATGGTCCCAATCCAATCATGTTGATAGAAAGAGGACATGGGGGCATGGTTCCATCGGGGCGACCACCGCGGAAAAGGAATGGTATTTTGCGGAGGGTTCAACCGCAGGAGGTTTTGAGACATGGCTCTTGATACAGAATCCGGGCGAGGATGAAGCTTGCGTCAACATAAAATACATTACTCCTGAAGGTCCGTGTAAAGGTCCGGAGATTACTATTGCCCCTCATAGAAGAAAGACGGTCAATGTATCTGAGACACTAAAAGATACATGGGAAGTCTCCACTTTGATTACTTCAGACAGAGGCGTGATTGCAGAGCGTTCTATGTACTGGGAGAACAGATGTGCCGCCCACAATACCATTGGCATTAGCAGCCCCGAGAAGAAGTGGTATCTTGACGAAGGGTCAACCGCAGGAGGTTTTGAAACGTGGATTCTCTTGATGAACCCCGGTAATGATGATTCGAAAATTGAGATTTCGTATCTCACTGATAATGGGCGGATGGAAGGTCAAGGGTTGGTGATGAAAGCCGAGACCAGGAAAAGCATCAATGTGACAGCAGCAGTAAAAGACACATGGAGCGTATCCACTGTGGTCAGTTCCAACAATGACATAGTTTGTGAGCGGGCGACTTATTGGGAGGGCAGGATTGGCGGACATTGTTCGGCGGGCTCGAACAATCCTTCTTGTAGGTGTTACATTGCTGAAGGCTCTACCGGCGGGGAATTTGAGACCTGGATACTTGTTCAAAATCCGGGCATGGATGAAGCCCATGTAACTCTTTCTTATCTCACAGACACTGCCTCAGTGAAGGGTCCCAGTTTTACTTTACCAGCCGAGAGGAGGGTAAGCATAAATGTTGCGGACAAGGTACCCGGGGCATGGAGTGTTTCAACTGTTTTAATGTCCGATTCCCCAGTTGTTGCTGAACGTTCAATGTACTGGAATAATCGACGCGAAGGCCACAGTTCAGTTGGGGCTGATGCTCCCTCTAATCTCTGGTATCTTGCTGAAGGCTCTACTGGGCATGGCTTTGAGACATGGGTTATCGTACAGAACCCAACTTCAGATGACGCTTTTGTGGTTCTCACTTACCTGACTGACTCCGAGGTTGTTCAAGGGCCTACTTTCCTGCTCGAGGCTCATAGCCGTACAACTGTGAATGTGGGGGGAACAACAAGCGGTTCCTGGTCGGTTTCGACAATGGTTGACTCGAACAAACCGGTTGTGGTGGAGCGGTCAATGTATGGTTTTTAGTGCAACGTCCCACAGATCCCCTAACATCAAGCGTCCCTCTTTCCACTCCGGCCTCAAGGTGCCCCCTCGGCGTACATCCTCATACGACTTGGTCAGGAGCCTTGCTGGCTCGGCGCGGAATGACACTCTCGGTGCGTCAATCTACCTATGGAGCGGCGCACTAACCCTTGGGTAATTTCCGGACGCAAAATCTTGACCATGTTGCTGAAAAAAGTTTACTTGGTAGTGAACCAGCAAACGGGGTGTGAGTTATTTGGAATGGTGCGAGGCGTGGCAGTAGCGGAATTCCTCGCTTGCTCTTCATCCCCTTTTTCTGTGATACTATCGGCACAGTGGGCAAGGAATCTGGCTTATCGAGGAGGATTTATGTCTGCGGCGCTTGAGGGAATAAGAATCTTAGGCCTCTCCAGGCTTCTCCCCGGACCATACTCGACCCTTTTACTTTCCGATA
>JAQUKT010000046.1 GCA_028718945.1 Actinomycetota bacterium
GACGGTTTAAAGCAGAGCTGGCAAAGAGAAATGGTATTTGTCAATCCTCCGTATTCTAAAGTAAAAGACTGGGTTAAAAAAGCTTATGAAGAAAGCCAGAACGAAGCCTGGGTAGTATTGAAAATATTGTTCCCAATATTTCATCTCCCCAATTCACGAGGAAATTGCTTTCAGAGCACGCGATAAGACCAAGCAGAAAAAGAGGTCAGAACTTCCTCATCGACAGCAACATCTTGAAAGTCATCGAGAGAGAAGCGCATCTTTCAAGCGAGGATGTGATAATCGAGATTGGCGCCGGACTCGGTGCACTCACGCAAATTCTTGTTGAAAGATGCCTATGTGTATTCTCAATCGAACAGGACAAAAGGCTGTCTTCCATCTTGAGCGAACTTCTTAGAGATAAAAGAAATCTCAAAATCATCTCGGCGGATGCCCTTTCTCTCGACCTTGCCGACCTTCTTGACGGAAGTCCCGCCGGGAAAGTCAAGATGGTTGCGAACCTTCCATACGGAATTGCCTCCGCGCTTCTTTTGAAATGCATTGAGAATTATCCGTTCATATCAGAATACGTGGTCATGGTCCAGAAAGAAGTCGCAAAACGCCTATCATGCGGTCCTGGGCAATCCGACTACTCATCTTTGAGCGTCAAAATCCAGTCAAGGAGCGAAGTCAAAATCTTATCCTCTGTATCGAGGAACTGCTTTTATCCCAGGCCTCGCGTTGACTCGAGCCTCCTCAGAATTACACCATTTGGAGAATCAGAACTCGAATCTCATGCGCCACGCATTGAAAACCTCGAGTTTTTCACGAAACTTGTCAATGCCTCATTCGCGCAGAGAAGAAAAAAACTCAAAAATTCTCTTCTCTCAGTGAACAAATCAATTGATCGCGAGTCGCTTTCAAACGCACTCAGGGTCATCGGGAAGAGCGAAGATGCAAGAGCCCAGGACCTTTTACCTTTTGAATTTGTTAGACTTTCAAATATCCTCTTTCGCGAAAGTTGAGGGCAGAATTGGAAGAATCAAAAGCCAAACGGGGGGAACTTGAATGGCACACGCTATCAGGGGATGATGCTCTACGCCATCTCGAAAGTTCTGAATCCGGACTCACTCACGAGGAGGCGAAGAGGCGTCTTTCAACTTATGGACCGAACCGCCTTCCCGAAAAGAAGAAAAAGAGCGCATTCACAAGATTCGCAAGCCAGTTCAAGGAACTGATGATTCTTGTTCTTGTCGTCGCCGTTCTCATAAGCGCGTTTGCCCTGAAGGAATATCTCGATGCCGGCGTAATAATGGCTATCGTGCTCCTCAACGCGATACTCGGTTTTGTGCAGCAAAGCAGAGCCGAAAGAGCAATGGAGGAGCTCAAGAAATTGAGCGCTCCTGAGGCAAAAGTCTTAAGGGAAGGGAAGAAAGTAATCATCAAGGCAGAGGAACTCGTCCCGGGGGATATTCTCATAATTGAAACCGGCGACAGAATAAGCGCCGACTGCCTCTTGCTTGAAACAGCAAATCTTAAAGTAGATGAATCGAGCCTTACCGGTGAATCTGAGCCGGTTGAAAAGGATTCACGCAAGACATCAAAAAAAGACGTACCCCTTGGCGACCGTGTCAACATGGTCTTCTCGGGAACAACCGCTCAATATGGAAGAGGAAGGGGTGTCGTCGTTTCTACAGGTCGTTCAAAGGAGATAGGGAAAATTGCCGAAATGCTCGGTGAAGAAAAGGAAACGACCACACCACTTCAGCTCGAACTCAGGGATGTTGGTAAGCGAATCGTTTACATCTGCCTTGCTACCGTTCTCATTGTGTTTGTGGTTGGGGTGATAAGGGGCTTTCGAGTTTCCGACATGTTCCTTTTCGCCGTAAGCCTCGCGGTGGCAGCAATTCCCGAGGGACTTCCCGCAGTGGTAACAATCACTCTCGCCAGAGGAACGAGGGTGATGGCTCGAGAAAACGCGATAATCAGGAACCTTCCAGCCGTCGAGACCCTTGGCTGCGCGAATTTCATATGCTCCGACAAAACCGGAACATTAACGATGAACAAGATGCAGGTCACCGACATTCTCTTGGGAGACGGAAGAAGAATTCTCGTTGACAAATTCGAAAAAGTTGGTAAGGAACTGCCGCGGACTTTCGAACTCATGAACATGGTCTCGGCACTCTGTAACGATGTTTTACTGGGGGAAGATGGCAAATATACAGGCGAGGCGACTGAACTTGCGCTCGTCGAGTCCGCTTCAATTTTTGGAAATGAAAAGCCCGAACTCGAGAAACAATATCCGAGGGTCGCGGAGGTCCCCTTTGATTCCGAGCGCAAGATGATGACAACTATACATAAATCGAAAGAAGGTTATCTCGTTCTGTCAAAAGGCGGGCTCGAGCAGATTCTTGACGCTTCAAGCCGAATTTTCCTTGCGGACAGCGAAAAAGAACTATCAGGCGAAAACAAAAAACTTCTTGTCTCCGGCACAACAGGACTCGCATCGCAGGCTTTGAGAACTATTGCCGTCGCTTACAAAAAAATCGATAGCCTGCCTCATAAGATGGACCCTGAAACCGTGGAGAAAGAACTTGTATTCCTCGGTGTTTACGCAATGAAAGACCCGCCACGTCCGGAAGCGGAAAAAGCACTTCAGGCATGCAGAAAGGCGAAAATCGAGGTTGCGATGATTACCGGAGACCACCGGGCGACTGCGGATGCTGTTGCGCGCGAACTCGGAATAAGGGAGCCAGGAATGAAACTCATGGAGGGATATGAGCTCGAGAGAATGTCTGTAGAAGAGCTCATGCCCATTGTCGAGAGAATAAAGGTATATGCGCGGGTATCCCCAAAGCACAAGGTAAAAATCGTCGAGGCGCTCAAGAAAAAGGGTCATGTAGTTGCCATGACCGGTGACGGCGTAAATGACGCGCCCGCCTTACAGCGCTCGGATATCGGAGTTTCAATGGGGGTAACCGGAACAGATGTTTCAAGGGAAGCAAGTGATATGGTTCTTGCCGACGATAACTTCGCGACCATTGTTTCGGCGGTCCGCGAGGGGAGAGCCATTTTCTCAAATCTAAAAAAGTTCATATATTTTTTAATTTCTTGCAACATAAGCGAGGTTCTGGTTATGTTCATCTCAATAATCTCAGGCTTTCCCCTTCCCCTGTTTCCAGCGCAGATCCTCTGGATCAATCTCATAACCGACGGGCTCCCCGCACTTGCCCTTGGTGTTGAACCCGCAGAGGAAGATGTGATGGAACGCCCTCCCAGGAAAAAAGGAGAAAACATTCTTTCCCTTCAAAAGCAAAGAAGGCTGCTCTGGCAGGGGCTATTTATTACAGCGGGCGCGCTTGCCTCTTTTGTTCTCTCGCGCTACATTCTTGGATACTCCTGGAGCGGAAAAGAACTTGATATATGCCGGACGATTCTTTTCAGCACAATGGTCTTCGCGCAAATCTTTCACTCCTTCAACATGCGCTCCGAAACCAAATCCATTTTTTCTTCCCCTTTGAGGAACATGTGGCTGCTTTGCTCGTTTTTCTGCTCCATTGCTCTTCAGTTTCTCGTAGTTTACGTTCCATTCATGCAAAAGGCTTTCCGCACAATCCCGCTGGGAATAAATGATTGGATTCTGGTTATCCTGTGCTCAATCATCCCCGTCCTTGCAATCGATAGACTCAAAATTCTCGGTCAAAAACTTGCCTCGAGAAAGGCATGAGAGTCGGCAGTATGAAACGCAGTGATCCGCGTGATTCCTTTCTGCAACGGGTTCAACAAATTGAATAGACGGCTTTGACACGCCCCCTCCGGATTACCGGACTTTGTAACATCGTCGATAGCGAACAGTTCTCCATGCACTCATTTGGGTAACCCCATAATTTCAAGGAGATCCTTGAATCTTTTAGTGAAGTGACAAGAAGGTTGCGATGGACAAGTAGAAACGAAAGCCAAGCGATGCCCGTAAGTCAATATGGTGGAGGCAGGCGGAATCGAACCGCCGACCTCGGGCGTGCAAAGCCCGCGCTCTCCCAACTGAGCTATGCCCCCGTCGTTTCAATTCTCAATGGTAACCATATCCGACACGATGAACTTCATGGTCGAACTCCGATTGAATTATAACATCTATGAAGACCTTGAATTCCAGGCGGAAAAATCGCGCTAAAGAAGCGCGCCCCTCATTTCAGATACGAGTTCTGATAGCCCCTGATGGCTACCGTCTTCTTTGATCAGCTTTACAAGCGCGCTCCCGACTATCACGGCATCAGCAAGCTTCCCCGCTTCCCGACAATGCTCCGGCGTTGAGATTCCAACCCCGACCGCCAGTGGAAGGGTGGTGCATTCCCTTGCACGGCGAATAAGCGAGGGAATTTCATCGGAGAGGGTTTGTCTTGCCCCGGTGGTTCCGAGAAGCGAAACGCAATATATGAAACCGGTTGTCATGCGCGAGGCGGAAGCGATTCCATCCAGCGTGCTTGTGGGCGAACAAAAGGCACAGGTTGCGATTCCGGACTCATCACAAACATCCTTCAGGGGTTCCATTTCCTCCGGAGGCAAATCAGGAACAACAAGACCATCAACCCCGCAGTCGCCCGCAAGACCAACAAACCTTTGAAGACCCTGGCGGTAAATAGGGTTGTAATAACTCATGATGAGAATTGGTTTTTCCGTCCTCTCTCTTATTTTTGAAATCAGCCCGAGAACTTTCAACGCCGTCGCGCCGGCTTCAATTGCCTTCCTACCCGCATTTTCTATTACCGGTCCATCCATAACCGGGTCCGAAAAGGGGATTCCGATTTCAACCGCATCAGCACCGGAAGAAAGCATCGTCAGAACAACATCCCGGCTTGTGCCTTCATCGGGATAGAAACCGCAGGCGTATGTTACGAGAGCAGCTCTCCTCCCCTCAAGACCTTCAAACATGTCTTTGATTCTTGCAATCCCGCTCATAACCTCTCCATCAAAATATCGATATCCTTGTCTCCTCTCCCAGAAAGACATACGACAATGAAGCTTTCCTTGCTCATGGAAGGAGCGACTCTGACCGCGTGGGCAAGAGCATGAGCGCTCTCGAGAGCGGGTATTATGCCTTCGGTTCTCGAAAGCAATTCCGCCGCATGAAGTGCCTCTTCATCGCTTGCCGTTGTGTAGCTTGCAAGACCCTTTTCTTTGAGATATGAGTGTTCAGGCCCCACTCCCGGATAGTCGAGCCCGGCGGAAACGGAGTGTGATTCGAGAATCTGCCCGCTTTCATCTTGAAGAAGGTAACTCAGAGAGCCGTGAAGAACCCCCTCTATTCCATAACAGAGAGTGGCTCCATGCTCGCCTTCACCTTTTCCAGTACCTCCCGCCTCGACTCCAATCAACTGAACTCCTCTCCCGATAAAAGGTGAAAAAATTCCTATCGAGTTAGAGCCACCGCCAACGCAGGCAACAACCATGTCTGGAAGTCTTCCTTCCGTATCAAGGCACTGCGCAAAAGTTTCCTTCCCTATGACCGACTGAAACTCCCTTACTATTTTCGGGAAGGGGTGCGGCCCAACAACAGAACCAAGACAGTAATGGGTCGAGCGAACATTCTCCACCCAGTCTCTCAAAGCCTCGTTTATCGCATCTTTGAGCGTCCTGCTTCCGCTTGAAACTGGAATCACTTTTGCTCCCAAGAGTTCCATCCTGAAAACATTGGAGGCTTGCCTCTGGGTATCAACCTCGCCCATGTATACAATACATTCCTGGTTGAAAAGAGCAGCAGCGGTAGCGCAGGCGACGCCATGCTGACCTGCCCCGGTTTCAGCGATCACCCTTGCTTTTCCCATTGAGCGCGCAAGAAGGCACTGCCCGAGGGTGTTGTTCAACTTGTGGGACCCAGTGTGGCAAAGGTCCTCCCTTTTGAGGAAAATTCTTGCTCCCCCTGTTTTTTCACTCAGGTTTTCCGCATAGTATAAAGGCGTTGGTCTTCCTATGTAATTCTTTCGGAGATTGTCGAGCCCTGCCACGAACTTCTCGTCAGAAATACACTTCTCAAACGCATCGTTGAGTTCATCCAGCGCAAAGATCAAGGGCTCTGGAACAAATCTCCCGCCGAACCTTCCAAAATACCCATCTATGGAAGAAAACTCCTCAGTACTTCCACCTTCAAGTTCCACTCTTCATCACCTCATATTCAGCAATTCTTGCCCGCTTTATGAAATCACCCACAAGTATCGGGTCTTTCTTACCCGGGGAGCTCTCGACTCCTGATGAGACATCAACCCCAAAAGGTCGCAATTTTGAAATCACCTCCGCCACATTCTCCGGATTCAATCCTCCGGCGATTATGATCCGCTTTTCGTTCAAACCTTCAATAAAGCCCTTGATATCAAGGGATGACAAATCCCCTCTGTCAAGCCTTGCGTCAATCATCACAGGACACCGGTAAGAATTGATGATGTCGGGCGTAAGATGCCCGTCAAGCCTTATCGCTTTTATGGCAAGTCCGCCGAGTTCATCGCAGTACTCAGGACTTTCGTCCCCGTGGAGCTGCGCGAAATCAAGGGAGCAATAACCGATGATCTCTTTCACTTTCTCGATTTCCTCATCCACAAAAACGCCAACTCTTACTGGACCTCCTGGCATATTTCGCACAATCTCCCTGACCACATTTGGATTGACTCTTCGAGAGCTTTCGGCAAAAACGAAGCCTACCGCGTCCGCTCCGCACATAGAAGCGATGATAGCGTCTTTTGTTCTTGTTATCCCGCAAATCTTTATCCACATCGCAACCTCGAGATAGTATCTACCTCCGTGCCGCATCCGAAGCAGTTAGGACGAATTCATGAAGCCTCTTTGAGGGCTCCTCGGCTCTCATAAGCGCTTCTCCAATTAAAACAGCGTCGAACCCGAGTTCGGAAATCAGCTTCAGGTCTTCTGTTCCATTGACTCCGCTTTCGCTCACCGCAATCACCCCGGGAGAAATCATTTCAACCAATTTTCTTGATGTATCGAGGTTTACTTCGAAAGTATTCAAATCCCTGTTGTTCACGCCAATGATTCCCTCCCCGGCGTCAAGCGCACGTTCAAGCCCTTCTACGAAGTGGGATTCCACAAGCGCCTCCATCCCCAATTCGCGAGAGAATGACGCAAGTTCCATCAAGCGGTCTTCTCGAAGCGCATCGGAAATCAGAAGAATCGCAGAGGCTCCACAGGCGCGTGCTTCAAGAACCTGGTACTCGTCTGAAATAAAATCCTTTTGAAGAGTAGGAATCGAACAATTCTCGCATGCTTCTCTGAGGTCCTTCATGCTTCCACCGAATCTATACGCGCATGTAAGGACGGATACCGCCGACGCTCCTGCTCTTTCGTACAGCCGCGCAAAACTTCCCGCACTTGCTTCAGGTTTCAACTCTCCACGAGAAGGCGATTTTCTCTTCACCTCGGCTATTATTCGAAGCGCTCCATCGTTCCTTCTTATCGCATCAGCAAATGAAGGGGGCTTCTCGAGCGAGCCTATCATCGCTTCAAGAGATTTTGCTGGCATCTCTTTCTTTCTTCGCTTCGCCTCCTCGAAGGAGAAGCGCATGGCGTCTTCAAGAAACATGGCTTGAGCAACTCCTCGAAAACTCAATCAAATTCTGAAGCACAATCGAAGCCTTTCCGCTCTCCACCGCGAGCTTCGCCCTTTCTATACCTTCCTCGAGGGTCTTTGTAACCCCGCCTGCAAGAAGCGCAAACGCGGCGTTTGCCACTGCCGCCTCAAGCGGTGCTCCCTCTTTTCCACCAAGAATTTCACAGATAATTCTTGCGTTCTCCTTCGCGTTTCCACCCGTGAGTTCAGAAGGATCACGCCTTTTCAAACCCATGCTTTCAGGTGAAAGCTCATATTCGCTCACACCCGAAGGACCAATTTCGCAAACAATCGTCTTATCACAGAGCGTGAACTCGTCCATTCCGTCAAGACCATGAAGAATGAAGGCTCTAACACAGCCAAGCCCCCTGAGTGCTTCCGCGATAACGGAACCCATCTCCCTCTTGTTTACACCAAGAACCTGCCTTCTGACTCGAGCGGGATTTGAGAGCGGACCGAGGATATTGAAAATGGTGGGGAATCCAAGGCTTTTGCGAACTTGCATTACGCGCCTCATTGCCGGGTGAAAAGCCGGCGCGAACATGAAGCCAATGCCGACATTTCTGATACAATCAGCAACCTCGAGTGGTCCAAGATTGATATTCACTCCCAATTCCTCTAAGACATCAGCGCTTCCACAGCCAGAAGAAACGGAGCGATTCCCGTGTTTGGCAATGGGAACCCCGCAGGCAGCGGCAATTATCCCTGCTGCTGTTGAAATGTTGAACGTCCTTTTTTTATCTCCACCAGTTCCACATGTATCAACGAGCCGATCAATTTCAACATCAACAGGAACTCTTACTTCCAACATCGCGGAAGCGAATCCCTCGATCTCTTCGGGACTTTCTCCTTTAGCTTTGAGAGAGACAAGAAGGGCGCTTATGAGAATGTCATTGATGTCCTCGGAAAGTATCCCGAGGGCAACCCTTTTTGCCTCATCTTCCTCGAGACTCTCACCCGATATGGTCTTCTCAATTGCCAAACGTATCTCTTCTTCCATTTCAATCACTCCTCAAAGCATCAAGAAATTACTCAGAATTTTTAGTCCCGCCTCGGTAAGAACCGATTCAGGATGAAACTGGACACCTTCGAGCCTCAGTTTTCTATGCCTCAATCCCATTACGATTCCATCCTCGGTTTCCGCCGAGATTTCAAGCTCTTCGGGAAAGCTTTTTCTTTCGACAACCAGTGAGTGATACCTTGTGGCTCTCAGTGGATTTGGAACATCGGCAAAAATCGTTTCCCCATCGTGGTAAACAAGAGAAACCTTCCCGTGAACGGGCTTCGATCCTCTTACGACTTCGCCACCCATCACGTGCCCTATTACCTGATGACCGAGGCACACCCCAAGGACCGGAATCCTTGCCAAAAAATGAGAGACCACCCTGCACGATATTCCCGCATCTGCTGGACCGCCAGGACCAGGCGATATGACAAGGTGTGAGGGGTCGAGTTCTTCGATTCGTTTGATATCGACTTCGTCATTCCTAAAAACTATTACCTCACTTCCAATTTGTGCGAGATACTGGGCGAGGTTGTATGTGAATGAATCGTAATTGTCTATGAGGACGGTTCTAATGCGCTTCCCGGAAGCCTGCCGCACTTCGCCTCGAGACTCTTCAGTTGCCGGCTTTATTCTTCTCATTCATAACCTCCGTCGAAAATATGAGTAAAGCGAAAGATCAAGACCTGAATGATTGTCTGGCGGCATTTATTGACCTCAACAAAACCCGTGCCTTGTTCTTCGACTCCTCGTATTCACTTTCGGGAACCGAATCAGCAACTATTCCGGCTCCAGCCTGCAGATGAGCCGTGCCTCCCCTCACCATCACGGTCCTTATCGCAATGCAGGTATCCATATCCCCGTTGTAACTTATGTAGCCTATTGCCCCGGCATACGGACCGCGCCTTTGGGGCTCCAATTCATCAACTATCTCGCTTGCCCTCACCTTCGGAGCCCCAATCACCGTGCCAGCAGGGAACGCGGCGCATAGAAGCTCGTAATTTCCGCAATCCCGAGAGATAATCCCTTCAACCTCGCTCACCATGTGCATTACATGTGAGTACTTCTCGATTTCCATGAGGCTTTTCACCCTGACAGTACCAGGATGCGAAACCCTCCCGAGGTCGTTTCTCGCAAGGTCAACGAGCATGACATGCTCCGCTCTCTCCTTCTCGTCCGAAGCGAGCTCCGCCTTTAGAAGAGCGTCTTCTTCTGGAGAGGAGCCCCTTGGTCTCGTTCCGGCTATTGGCCTAATGATTGCCCTCTCACCGCGCCTCGTTACCATCGCTTCGGGAGAAGCGCCAATGAGTGTAATGTCATCGAGTTCGAAGTAAAACATATAGGGTGAAGGATTCTCCGCCCGAAGGTATCTGTAGATGAGGAAGGGGTCGGATGGTGCTTCGAGCGAAAACCTCTGTGATACCACGACCTGGAAAGCGTCACCCGCGTAGATGTATTCTTTCGCCTTTTTCACCATGCTCTCAAAACTCCCACGGCTTACATTGCTTGATGCTTGCTTGAATTCATCCTCCTTCACTTCGTTCTCTCTCAAACCCCCACTAACATCAGGTCTTTTTCTCTCTTCCGCCGCATCCCTGTTTTCATCAAAACGAATCCCCATGCCCTCTGGAAGCGGTTTTGAAAGTTGTGCGGCAAGTCTTGATATATCAAGAACGGATCTTTCATGGTTACTTTTCCTTTCCCTTTTATTCCTGCCCACCTTTTCAAGGACACAGAGGCGCAGCCTCGAACGAAGGTGGTCGAACATGAGAACAATACGCGGGAAAATGAATTGCATCTCGGGGACAATCGAAGCCCCGTCCTTGAATTTGACATTCTCAATGTAGGGAAGAATGTCATAACTGAAGTAACCAACCGCTCCCCCGGCGAAATTCATATCACCCGGAATAAACACCCTGCTGCTTTCCACCATCTCAAAAATCGAACGAACGGGATTGCCCCCGAGTTCTCTTGAGCCCGACCCGTCTTTCAAAAGCACTGTTCCAGCATCGCAACTTAGATGAGCCATTGGCTCGAAACCAAGGAATGAATATCGTCCCCACATCTGCTCTGACTCGGCGCTTTCAAGAAGAAAACAAGAGCCCTCACCGCGAAGCTTTAGAAAAGCTGAAATCGGAGTCTCGAGGTCGCTTGAAACCTCCGCGAAAACAAGCGCCATGTCAAAATCGCCAATTTCTTGAAATTCCTGTTCCGAGGGATAAATCCGCAAACCCGCATCGACTTCGTCTTCCTGAATTATCGCTTTTCCTTTCATCCAAAGGACCTCCGTAATCATTTGCCAAAAAAGAAAACCGTGACATTCCGTCACGGCATAAAAATACCGCGACCCCCAACTTGAGGGCCTCGGTTTGTTTCCTTTTTAACGCAGGCTAACTCGGGCCCTCTACTGAGAGCCCCACCAGAATCCTAATAATCCGCCTGCATAATTTATCATGGTTTTCATATTGTAACACAGAAAAAAAACCTGTCAACCGGGGGTCAGACCTTCATTTTTGGTGTTTCAACAAAGCAAAACCCTGAAAATGTGGCATTGCAAGACCTGACCCCAAATGCCTACTTGCCTTTGAAATTCGGTTTGCGCTTCTCGAGGAAAGAAGATACGCCCTCCGTGAAATCCTCTGTGGAAACCGCGATTCCCTGAAGGCTCCCCTCGCGCTCAACTGCTTCTACAATTCCAGACTCAAAAGACCTGTTCAACATGCTCTTCATCATCCCGATTGCCCTCGTTGGTCCCTCGGCAAGTTTTCTTGCCATGGAAAGCGATTCATCGATTAGTTTTTCGTCTTTCACCACCCTCGATATGAGCCCAATCCTCATTGCCTCTTCAGCGCTCAGGTCTTCACCGAAAAACATGAGCTCCTTAGCCTTCGCAAGTCCTACGAGCCTCGGAAGAAAATATGTGCCGCACGCATCCGCGATCAACCCACGCCTCACAAATACCTCAATGAACTTCGCAGACTCAGAAGCCAGAACAATGTCACAGGAAAGCGCGAAATTGCAGCCCGCGCCCGCGGCAATTCCATTCACAGCCGCAACGACGGGCTTTTCGAGCGACCATACACTCTGGGCTAACCGGGAATAGGCTTGAGCCGTGATTCGCATTCCCAATGGTTTGAAGGAGTCTTCCCTCCCCCCGGCACCTGTAAGGTCCGCCCCGGCGCAGAACGCATCACCAGCGCCGGTTACCAGCACCGCCCTAACATCATCATCAAACGCAAGCTGCTCGAATCTCTCGGTAAGTGCCCTTATCATGTCAAAAGTAAAAGCATTGTAGCGCTCCGGTCTGTTCAGGGTGATGATCTCAACCGCTTCATCCTGTTTTATGACAATCTCTTCCATTTCAATTACTTCCCTCACTTTATTTTTCCGATTTTCAAGCTGCTTCCATCAGCGATCCAAGCATCCTGATAGCTTCACCGCATCTTCCTCCGGCTCAGCAATCGAGTATCTTTAAGACTTTACTGAAAAGGTACACATAAATCTTTAAACGTAAAAATATAAACATGAAGTTATCTACTCATGCAAGCAAGTTAGGAATCAGTTACCGGACTGCCTTTAAGGGGTGGAAAGCGGGGCAAATTCCAAGAGGGGAATTCTTAATCGGAAGTGTGCTTAAAACCTGTCACTGGGCAGGTTTATGATAGACAAAAGGTTTGGAACAGAAAGGTTCAAAACGAAAAAGTTCGAAACGGAACGTGTAGGCCCTACTTAAGAGAGAAGAAGTGGGAAAGAGAAACGAGATTCTGAGAGCCTTAGAGGTCAGGCACACCGCCAACTCTTCCAAGATTGAGGCAATCAAAGAGGTCTTCTCTCCTTACAGGAAGACCGCCCAGAGGATAGCACCTCGAGAGTGGTTGTGTTTTTACACGACCGGCTACTTCAGCAAGAACATATCGGTTAAAGATATCCCTTCTGAACTTTCCGAGAGGTACAAAGAGACCGCAAGAGACCAGGTTGTTGGCTCTCTTAAAAGTTGGGTTTCAAACAAGAAAAACGAGATAGTTCCTTTGATAATCAAGTCCTCTTTAGAGGAACAGGTAAAGATAGACCTGCTTTATATAAACAAGTACGAGAAGTGGTTTGTTCCAGGTGAGGTTCAAACACCTGTCTTCAAAGACGGGAAGAAAGTAAAGGACGAAGAAGGAAACATAATCTATAGAACCATCTTAGAAGAAACCAGAAAACTCGCAAGGCTCCTCTTCAAGCAGGCTTGTAGGAGGCACAGGAAACCTTCTTTCAAGCACATAAACCTAACTTTGGATGCTAAGGGTGGCCAAGATAGAAAAGGCAGATAAAACCGAAAGTTCTCACGCGGACTGGTGGGTCCGCCTTTCCACTCTTCAGAAGAACAAGCCCGTTTATGTGCCCCTTCACACGAACAAATACTTTGAAGAAAGAGAAGGAGAACTAAAGAGTTTCTTATTCGTTGAAGAGAAGGTGGTTGGCACAAACGGCCAGAAAAGAGCGGAAGACCTGACCTTCCGTCTGGTAAAAGCAGTCCCAAAGAAAGAGTACCGACCCATCCTTCCAAGCCTCTCGATAGACTTCGGGCTCTGTATCCCGATAGTAACAAACATGGGAGATTTGTGCGGGCAGAAGTTTTACAGGCACCTTGTAAAGATGGATAAAGCCATAACCGGGCTGGCTTCCAACCTCCAAAGACAGAACATAAAACTTTCCAGCTCGAGAAGATACA
The DNA here is from genome assembly GCA_028718945.1 of Actinomycetota bacterium. Lineage (GTDB taxonomy): Bacteria > Actinomycetota > Geothermincolia > Fen-727 > JAQUKT01 > JAQUKT01. Next base: position 13,309 of record JAQUKT010000046.1, read on the forward strand.
ACCGTCTGGTAAGGAAACTCAAAGGTTACTTCAAAAACGAACTCAACCGGATAGTTAACAGGCTGGTGGATGCCTACGGACCTGAAAAGATAGTGGTCGAAAAACTGAATTTCTCCCACCCGAACCTTTCCGGGAAGATGAACCGTCTTTTAAGAAGGTGCGGAAAGAGATACCTGACCCAAAAGCTCGACTCCCTTTTTAGCCGAATACGGGATAGAAGTCCATTACATAAACCCCGCTTATTCTTCTAAGACCTGCCCGAACCCTGTGTGTGGGTACGTGGATAGGAAAAACAGGAAAACTCAAAGTTCTTTCGAGTGTAGATACTGTGGAAAGAAAGGACACGCGGACGTGATAGCAGGTAAGACTCTTTAGAACAGAAGTTCTGATTCTGAGCTTGCTAACATCCACAAGAGTCCCAAACAAACCCTTGGTGTCCTGGGCGCTGAGCGACCTTTACGCCCTCGTAGTTGGGCTAAGGGCTTACTGGCTGCTGATTCTGCTGTTTTTATCAACACCATCAGCACCAATGAGAGTTCTGTGAAGTCACAGCCCAAAGCAGTTTCTCAAGTGGACAGATATTCCTCAGTAGATATTTGTCTATGAAGTTGCGAACTATA
>JAQUKT010000047.1:0-2268 GCA_028718945.1 Actinomycetota bacterium
ATCTCATAAGGCACAGAAGCGTACTTGACGTGATGACAAAATATCAGGACGCCTGCTCAAGGGTAAACAGGGCACTTGCCAAGGCGGTGACCGAATGCGGATGCCTGAAAGTAAAGGCGGAAAAGCAGGAACTCCCAGCCGATGCATCCCTATCGGAAATGAGCGAATATGTAAATACTCATCTCGAGGGAAGGCTCTGCTCGAACTGCGCGGAGGTTCTCGAGGAGGAGCTTGGGCGTTCGCTTTTTTTCCTTGCCTCAATATGCACTCTTACCGGAATAGACATGGACGAACTTATCCGAAAGGAAAACGAGCGAATAAACACCTTAGGTGTCTATAACCTCACTTGAAAGTCTGCCTTCATGGACCTGGTTTATCCAACCGACAATTGCCGAGATTCCCTCGAAAAGAATACAAGAGTATTGACATCATCTTCTCCTGAGACAAAGACGAAAGGCTCAAGAGTCTGGTTTGTGGGTTGGATTAAGAAAACGGGACATTCACATGGCTTGAAGATGGCTCGGGTCACCCATAAACGTAGCCTCCCTGACCGAGCGAAGCTGTAATTCTATCAAGCCCTTCCTTGATGGCAAATGCCCTTCTCTCTCCAACCCCTTCCACCTCATCGAGAAGTGCGGGAGATGCACGCATTATGTTCTTGAGATTTTCAAAACGAGAGACAATGTTTTCAATAACGCTTCCGGGTATCCTTGGAATAACAGAAAGAATTCTATATCCCCGTGGGCGTACAAGCTTATTCATGATTTCCGACGTCCCCCTGTATCCAAGCAGACGGGCAATAGCAGTCTCATCGGTTAGTTCTTCGGGGTCAAAAGCGCTGAGTTCTCCCGAAATCCTCTCAGCATCTTTATCATCGCGTGGAATATAGTAATCCTCTATCAGAAGCCTCCGCGCCCTCGCAATCCCAGCCATCAGCTCGTTTAACTGGAGACCGATAAGCCTTCCATCGGTCCCAAGCTCGCTTGCCTGAAACCTTACTTCATCAGCCATCCTCATGACCATCTCCACTCTTTGAATTACCTTCACCACATCCCTCAAGGTAACCGAGTCTTCAAGCTCAAGAGCATTGAGTTTCTTAAACTCTCCCTCAAGTCCCGTACGATAGCGACCAAGAGTCTGCAGTGCCTGGTCAGCCTTAGCAAGCACCAGCGGTATGCTTTCAAGAGTGAAGTGCTCGTCTCCAAAGTAGATTGAGACAGTTTTCATTTTTTCAGAAATCGCTATGACAAAAGATCCTGTTTGCTTTGCGACCCTCTCGGCGGTTCGGTGTCTTGTTCCGGCTTCATGAGTTGGAATCGAAGGGTCGGGAACGAGATGAACATTAGCGGAGTCTATCCTTCCCAAATCATTTGTTATTACAACCGCGCCATCCATCTTTGCAAGTTCATAAAGACGCGGAGCGGAAAATTCCTTGTCGATTTCAAAACCGCCCGACATTATCGGCCGAAGTTCAGTGATTTCGCCCACCACGATAAGCGCACCGGTCCCCACTGCAAGTATTCTGTCGATTGCTTCGCGAAATTCCGTTCCAGGCGCGACTTTCTCAAGCACCCCTATGAGTTTTTCCAGTTTCGCCTTTCTTCGGGAACTGTAACGCAATACTCCCCCACTGGTTTTGAGAAATTTCCACAAAAAACGAAAGCCGCCGGGCTAACTCTCTGCCCCAACCTTTACCACCCGATGGGAAGCCTTCTTTACCGAGAAGTCGAGCCTGTCTTCCTTGTGCCCAACAAGAATAGTATGCCCTCCCTTGAATTCACCTCTCAGGATAGCTTCCGATATCGGATTCTCAATCAGTCTCGTTATCGCTCTCCTCAAAGGGCGCGCTCCAAGGGAAGGGTCGAACCCTTCTTTTACCAGTATTTCCTTCGCGCCATCGGTAACCTCGAGTCTGATATTCTGCTCTATGAGCTGTTCCCCAACCCGGTCCAACATCAGATCGGCTATCTTTTTTACCTCGTCAGCCGAAAGTTCGTGGAAAACAATTACATCATCTATTCTGTTAAGGAGCTCCGGGCGGAAGGTCCCCTTGAGCTCACCTGTCACCTTTTCCTTCATCTGCTCATACGCAAGCGAGGAATCATCTGTCTTCCTGAAGCCAAGAGGCGCAGCCTTATATATCTCTTTTGTGCCCAAGTTGGAGGTCATGATGATTATCGCATTCCTGAAGTCAACAGTATGGCCCTGCGCATCAGTAAGTCTTCCGTCCTCTAATATCTGTAGAAGAACATTGAACACATCATGATG
>JAQUKT010000047.1:2278-13865 GCA_028718945.1 Actinomycetota bacterium
CCTTTTCTATCTCGTCAAGAAGAACAATCGAGAATGGCCTTCTTCTCACAGCCTCGGTCAGTTGCCCACCCTCCTCATGCCCAACATAACCAGGAGGCGAGCCAACCAGTCTCGAAACGGTATGCTTCTCCATGTACTCCGACATATCAATCTGAATAAGGGCATCCTCCGTCCCGAAGAGAAACTCTGCAAGAGCGCGCGCAAGTTCTGTTTTCCCAACGCCGGAAGGTCCAAGGAAAATGAATGAACCTCCAGGTCTTCTCGGATCCTTCAATCCAGCACGTGTCCTGCGAAGAGCGCGGGAAACTGCAACCACAGCTTCGTCCTGACTAATAACCCTCTTGTGAAGCTCCTCTTCCATCCTCAGAAGTTTTTCGGTTTCCTCTTCGGTCAGTTGCGCTACCGGTATTCCAGTCCAGGATGAGAGAATCTTGGTTATGTCCTGTTCCGTGACCTGAAGCTGAGTCATATGCGGTACCTTCCAGTCCTCTTCCCCCTGCGCGAGTTCAACTATCATTTCCTGCTCCTCGTCACGCAACTTGGCAGCATTCTCGAAATCCTGAGCAGAAATCGCAGCCTGTTTCCCCATTCTAATCTTTTGAAGCTCTTCTTCCTTTTCCCTCACATCAGGAGGTGCCGTCATCGCAAGCATCCTTATCCTGCTTGCCGCCTCATCAATGAGATCTATGGCTTTGTCGGGAAGATACCTGTCGGAGATGTATCTGTGCGCGAGCCTTGAAGCAGCAACAATCGCGTCATCGGTTATCTGAACCTTGTGATGTTCCTCATACCTCTCTCTCAATCCTTTTAGAATGTCAATGGTGTGCTCAACAGTTGGCTCCTCGACCTTTATGGGCTGGAACCTCCGCTCAAGCGCTGCGTCCCTCTCCAGATGTTTTCTATACTCATCCATGGTAGTCGCACCGATTGTTTGAAGCTCTCCACGCGCAAGCGCCGGTTTCAGGATACTCGCCGCATCAATCGCGCCTTCCGCTGCTCCTGCCCCAACAAGGTTGTGCAATTCATCGATAAACAGTATTATGTCGCCTCTACTCCTGATTTCCTTTATCACCTTCTTGAGCCTCTCCTCGAAATCTCCCCTGTATCTGGAGCCTGCAACGAGCGCCCCGAGGTCAAGAGTGTAAAGTTGTTTTCCCTTCAAAAGTTCTGGAACCTGGTTTGTTGATATGCACTGGGCAAGCCCTTCAACAATCGCTGTTTTCCCAACACCTGGCTCACCAATTAGAACAGGATTATTTTTTGTTCGTCTTGAAAGCACCTGCATCACGCGTTCAATTTCCTTCTCGCGCCCAATAACCGGATCAAGCTTGTTCTGAGCGGCAAGTTGGGTGAGATTCCTCCCAAACTGGTCCAAAAGAAGCGTTCCCTGAGGACCTTCCCCTGAATCAACCGCACCTCCCTCCGCCATGCCGCCTGCCATGTTCTTCACAACATGGTTCCTGAGACGGTCAGGGTCAACACCAAGTTTTGTAAGGACTTTAGCGGCAACCCCTTCGCCTTCTTTCAAAAGACCAAGAAGTATGTGCTCGGTACCTATGTAGTTGTGCCCGAGCTGCAATGCCTCACGCAAAGACAGTTCAAGAACCTTTTTTGCTCTTGGCGTGAACGGAATATGCCCACTTGGCGGACTGGAACCTTTTCCGATAATCTCGACAACCTGCGCCCTGACAACTTCGATGTCAACCTGGAAAGCCTCGAGTGCTTTAGCGGCAACGCCTTCGCCTTCCTGTATCAACCCCAGAAGAAGGTGCTCGGTACCTATGTAGTTATGGTTAAGTCTCCTCGCTTCTTCCTGCGCAAGCACGACCACTCTTCTCGCGCCGTCAGAAAACCTTTGAAACATATACTTCCTCCTCACCTAATATAATAAATCATCTGTTCTCAAAGTTCACCCTCTTCAAAGGTCGAGCATTCTCCTCAATATCGGAGCCCTTTTCGTATTTACATCTTCATCTGAGGTATCCTTTTCGAGTTCCCTCCTTATGTGATAGGGGCTTATGGCAGCACCTACATGCAGAATGTTGAAGTCCTTTATGTGCAAAAGCTCGAGCTCTATTCCAAGTTTCACAAGTGAAATAAGTTCCAGCGCTTCAAAGAAAAACATTCGCTTTGCCCTCTCTATCACTCCAAGTGCCCTTGACACTCTATCAGCCGTCTCAATGAATTGCTCTCTCAATATTACCTTCCTTGACGTCTTTTCCTTCTCAACAACCAGCTTGACCACCGCGTCAATTGTCGAGGCGATTTCTTCTTCCTTGACACCAAGGGTCTTTCTGTTGGAAAGCTGAAAGATGTTTCCAGCCACCCCCGTACCTTCGCCATAAATGCCTCTGACAAAAATTCCACGTGCGCCAAGGGCGGCTATCGTTTTCGCTATCTCTCCGGTAATTGACAGAGCCGGCAAATGTAACAGAGCCGAAACTCTCAATCCCGTTCCCACGTTCGTCGGGCAAGATGTCAGATACCCGAGCTTGTGGTCGTACCAATACTGAACTTCGCTTTCAAGTTTTCCGTCAATCTTATCGGCATTCTCAAGAGCTTTCATGAATTGAGCACCGGGAAGGACAGCCTGTATTCGCGCATGGTCTTCATCATTCACCACAATTCCCTCCCCCGCGCCAAAATAAACCGCAAGTGCCTTCCCCCTTGGTTGTTCGGCGAAACCCCTGCTTATCAGTCTTTCCTCGGTCATCATTTCGAGCTCGTCGCGCGAAAGCTCCTCCCCGAAGAACATGCTCCATTCCCGCTGTGGTGATACCGCTTCAGCAACCGCCTCCAGAACCATACCGCGAGCGATTTCAAGATTCTCCTCATTGGCAGCCTGGGGGAAGGGGACTCCATCAAGATTCCTTGCAAGCCTCGCGCGACTCGAGAGAACAAATGGGTATCCCGGTCCCTCCTTCTTCAAATATTCCTGAATTGGCAGCGTGCTCTTATTCCTTGTCACTTTTCTCCACTGTTTCCTTAAGCTTTCCCTCGATCTCCCGAATCTGGTCCCTCACCGAAGCAGCAGCTTCGTAGTGTTCTTCCGCAATCTGTCTTTCAAGGCGTTTCTCGAGTTCGAGGAGCTTGCGTCTCAAGCGTGCCTTTTCGGGCAATTTTGCCGGGGCCTTCCCGATGTGTTCCTCGGACTCCTGGAATTCTCTAATGACTTTCAATAGTGAGTCCCCAAATGCCTCATAGCAAGACCCGCATCCAAGAAAACCTATCTTCTTGAAATCGCTCCACGATGTTCCGCAGGACTCGCAGGTGGATAGATTGTCCGAAAGAATCTCGTCCGGAATGTGTTCTTCAAGTCCTTGGATACCAGCAAGCACCTGGGGAAGGAACGAAAGAAGACTGGCAGCCTGCGTGGTTTCCTCCATCTTTCTTGCGCAATCCTCGCAAAGTTGAACCTTAGAAACCTCGTTGGATGATATCTTTGTCAGAAAAACTGTCGCTATATTTTTTTTGCACTCATCGCAAAATATATTCATAATCAAATGGGGTCAGGTCTTGCAATAACACATTTTTCACAAAAGATGTCAATTCCCTCTTTCCGTCAACTCTCTCTATTTCCTTCATGTCTAATCTAATACGAAATGCAACAATTTGGGAAAACTAAAAGGTGCTCGTTGAAGCTTCATAATAAACCACTTCGACATCTTGCTGAATATACCTATGACTCTCGCCCCCTCCTTTCCCCCTCCTGCGGGCGCATGTGGGGAAAGAGTATGACATCCCGAATGCTCGCGCATCCACACGCAAGCATGGTTAGTCTGTCAACCCCGAGCCCAAGTCCTCCGGCAGGAGGCATGCCATACTCGAGAGCAGTAAGGAAATCCTCATCAAGTGCGTGAGCCTCCTCTATTCCCAAGGCTCGCTTTCTCAGTTGCTCCTCGAACCTTCTTCTTTGCTCAAGCGGATCCGCGAGTTCAGAAAACGCATTCGCAATTTCATGGCCACCAATCAAGACCTCAAACCTTTCAGTAAATCCCGGGCTGTCCGCCTTCCCTCGAGCAAGGGGTGAAATTTCTTCCGGGTAGTCCAGCACGAAAGTCGGGTGAACGAGTTTCGGCTCCACCAACTTCTCATAAAGTTCCGCGATCAGCCATCCGGGCCCTGCTCCCTGGGGTATCAATATATCGTTTTGCTCCGCAATCATGCAAAGCTCCGAAGTCTCCATCTCGATCGACAGTTCGAGGTTCGCGTATTTACTCAAGGACTCGAGCATGGTTATTTCTTCCCAGGGTTTGAGCAAATCAATCTTTTCTCCCGAAACCTCAATGAGAGAATCTCCTTTCGCATAGATAACAACGTCGGTTATCATCTCCCGAACAAGTCTCATCATGTCACTGTAATCCGCGTAAGCCCAGTACACCTCTAACATCGTAAATTCCGGGTTATGCCTTGTGCTTATTCCCTCGTTCCTGAAATTCCTGCTTAGCTCGTAAACTCTCTCGTAACCACCAACGAGCATCCTCTTGAGGTAAAGCTCGGGAGCAATTCTCAAATAGAGATCAATATCAAGAGCATTGTGATGTGTCACGAAAGGTCTTGCGCTGGCACCGCCAGGAATGAGCTGCAGAATGGGTGTTTCCACTTCCGTGAATCCCCGCTCATCAAGAAATTCGCGAATTCGCTTTATTATTTCAGTCCTCGCTTTGAAAACGGATCTCGTCTCCTCGTTCATTATCAAATCAAGATATCTCTGGCGATACCGGATCTCTTTATCCTTGAGTCCGTGCCATTTTTCCGGAAGCGGCCTCAATGATTTCGAAAGAAGCTCGAAGGACTCAACAGACACTGTCAATTCGCTTCTTTTTGAACGCATCATCTCTCCTGTGACACCAACAATGTCCCCAACGTCGAGATTCAAACTATCTCTATATCTATCTCTCCCCAAGATATTCTCCCTGAAAAGAAGTTGAATTCTTCCGCTCGAGTCGAGGAGGTCAAAAAATGTGGCGCCTCCATGCTCTCGAATCGCCATAATTCTTCCCGCAACGGAAACCCTCTCCCCGGATAATTCACCCGCTCCGAGATCGGCATATCGCTTGCACAAACCATCTGAATGAGCAAGTTCATCAGGTTCTACAAACTTACTCTTGTAGGGTTCCCGTCCCTCTGAGACAAGCTTGTCAAGCTTGTTGCGTCTGTCTTTCAAGGTCTTGCTTTCCTCAAGGAAAGACTCTCTCTCGTCCACTGTCTCTCCATGCTATTTGTTCTTGTGCGCAAAACGAATATAACATAAGAAGAGAGGATATCTGGTTCCCGTATTTGAAAACTTTTGAGGGAAGTGTTAGCGACTTATCGAAATGATTCTATATCTCACCTTGCCCGCGGGGGCATTGACTTCCACGATATCTCCAACTTTATGTCCCATGAGAGCTTTTCCAGCCGGGCTAAGGTAAGAGATCATGCGCTCATCCGGATTAGCCTCTGCGGGACCAACTATCCTGTATGTCTGCTTCCTTCCTGAACCGACCTGCTTTATCTCAACGAGTGACCCTACATCCACCAGCTTTGTCTTCACATGGCGCCTGTCAATAATCCTCGCCCTTGCAAGTAGGTTCTCTATCGTCTCTATCCTCTGCTCGAGTCGCGCCTGCTCGTTTTTAGCATCATCGTACTCTGAGTTCTCCATCAGGTCACCGTAACTTATCGCGTTCTTGAGACGCTCGGCGACTTCTTTTCTCTTCACAGTCTTTAGCCGCTCCAGCTCACACTCGAGCTTCTTGCGACCTTCTTCAGTAAGAACAACTTCTTCGTTTGTCTCCTGACTCATCGTCTCCATTTCAATCCCTCACACAGTTGCGAGATACCACCGGGTTCCCCACCGGTGGTTTGCTTCTTCGGATAGCGGCATATTATACGCATTGAAAATAATTATTTCAAGGGTCTAAAATCTGTAAGAAATTCGTATGTACTTTATCGTCAATTTTCTTATTTCTCTTTAGGCATCATGGAACCGCCATGCCAAGAGGGATTTCAAGAATTCCATTGGCGCCCATCTCTTTGAGTCGCGGTATCAACTCTGAAAGCGTATCCCTTTCTACAACAGTCTCAACAGCAAATCCCCCGTCGGCAAGCGGGCTCACGGTCGGAGACTTCATCGCGGGCAGTATCCCTACAACCCTGTCCTTATCCTGAGCCCCAACATTGAGTTTCAAGAGTACCTTGCCACGAGCGGCAAAAGCAGCCGTGAGCAACATTTCTACATCCTCTATCACTTTTTTCTTTTGCGGGCTCACGAGGCTCTCTTTGTTCGATATGAGTTTGGTTGATGTTTTCAGAACCTCGTCAATGATTCTCAGCCCATGAGCCTCGAGTGTGCTTCCGGTCTCCGTAATCTCGACGATTGCGTCGGCAATGTGTGGAACTTTCGCCTCGGTCGCGCCCGCCGAGGGGAGCACCTTTGCCTCTATTCCAAGTTTGGAAAAATACTTCCTCGTGAGATTCGGGTATTCTGTTGCGACCCTCACACCAGAGGGAACATCCGCAACTTTCTCGATTCCGGAGTCCTTTTTCACGGCAAGGACAATCCTGAGGCTTGAAGACTCTCCACTCTTTGCGTATGGAAAGTCAGCCAAGATCTCCACGTCGGAATCGGTTTCAACAATCCAGTCATAGCCGGTTATTCCTATGTCGAAAAGCCCCTCCTCGACGTATTTTCCTATCTCCTGGGGGCGGAGAATGGCGACATAGGTGAATCGCTCATCATCAATCCGCACGTTGTATTCACGGTCACCAGACCTTCTCACCGGCAACCCCGCGTCTCTTAGAAGAACGAGGGTCTGTTCCTCGAGACTTCCTTTTGGAATAACAAACTTCAACAACTTTCAACCCTTCCTCTCACCAGCGAGGGTCGATCCGTCCTCACTCTATCTCTACGACTGCCTCACCGTTCGTAAGTATCTGCGCTCCCTCTTGATTGAAAGCACCAACCTCGAGAACAAGAATCTTTCCCCCTTCTTCTTCCTTTTTCTCCTTCACTTTACCCCAGAAGGTAACCGTATCACCGGGTCGAGCCGGGCTGCTGAAGCGCACTTTGAGTTTCTTGAGAGCCCCCGGGTCCTCAACCCAGTCAGTGATGCATTTCCCCATCCTTGCCATATTGGAAAGCCCGTGAGCAATGGTTCCGCCAAGCCCCACTTTCTCTCCAAATTCTTTGTCAACGTGAATTGGGTTGAAATCAAGGCTCGCGCCTGCATACATCCACTGCATCATCTGGTCAAGGGTTACCTCGAGTTTTGGAATTTCATAACCGACGTCTATTGAACCGAAGTCTATTTCTCCCAACCTAATTACCCCCTCTTATCACAAATGTTGCACGCCCGACGGCTACGAGTTCTCCGTTCTGGTTTGTGGAACGCCCCTCGAATACAATGAAATCATTCTTCCCCTTTTCATAGATATCAGCTATTCTGCCCGTCGTGGTTATCAAATCACCTGGCTTTACGGGCTTTACGAACTCAAATTCTTGCTCGCCATGAACGAGCATCGCAAAATTTATCTTGAGTTCCGGGTCAAGGAACATCTTCCCGCAACCGAGAAGGTTGTAAACAGAAGCAAAGCAAGGCGGTGCTATGTTGTCTTTGTACTTGCTCTCCTTGCCGAACGCCTTATCGTGATAATAGGGATTCATATCACCGACAGCATTCGCGTATTCCTTCATCTTCTCCCGACCAATTTCATATTCATCGGGCTCGTACTCTTTACCAATAAACTTGTGGTCTATCAACATCATCACCCCTTCTTCTCCAAATCAATCGCTCTTCCGTTTCGCTACCTCCTTCCCGAATCAGCGCCACCAATCTCAACAAGTCTCGGAACAATTTTCTCGTCAATCTCGAGAAAACCGAGGGAGTTTCTTTTTGCAAAGATTTTATCAGTCGGGCTTCCGGGATTAAAGAAGAGGACTCCCTCTTTCTCCAAAATTACCGGCTCGTGAGTGTGTCCAAAAACAATGCAATCAACCTTATCGAACTCCTTGAGAACTCTATCGACTATTCCCGATGGTCCATCACTTCCATGAGTAAGCCCGATTTTGAAATCACCAACTTCAATCACTCTCCTTGAAGGCAGTTCCCGCATTACGTCGCTTCTATCCATGTTTCCCTTTACGGCAACAACAGGAGCGATTTTGCTCAACTCGTGCACCAGCGACATCTCAAGAATGTCACCAGCATGGAGAATCATATCAGTTCCATTGAGAAGCTCTTTAACCTCTACTGGAATTTCAGCCCCAACCAGATGAGTGTCCGCAATTACTCCGATCAGCAATTCACTTTTCACCCCCATCAAATATCATGCTCCTTGCTCAAAGGAAGCACTATTTGTTCTTTCAATTAGTGAAAGTATCTCCTTGATGACTCCTTGTTCCCTTGCGGCACTTTGGGTATCACATTCTTCTGCACTTCGAATCGATTTTCACCAATGCCGGTTTCGGAGATAATGCGCACTTTAATCTTTTCCTGACAAATGTGAATCCGGTTGATTTTTGCTCTTCCGCTCAGAAAAACTCAAATCATTTACCACGTATCGAAGTTTGGTCACCAACCATCTTGCCGAGAGTAGATTTCAGGTTCTGACGGCCAACTTAGGAGAAGAGCATATCCTCTATCCGGTAACTTCCTCTAATGATACTGCCTCAGTAGGCTTCTTTTGTCCGGATTTATGCTCTTGCTCTTTTTGCCCTAATATTTACGCTGCTTACTTCAATCGAGCTATAAACTCGTCAACAGGTATGGCTGTAAGTGTCCTCATGTGAATGGAGCCCCTCGAACTCAGTTCCACCGATATTCTCGCAATTGTCTCTACATCCGGAGCCTCAACGACATTCACGAAATCGTACTCCCCGAGCACAGCGTACTGGTCAACAACTTTCCCGCCGAGTGCTTCGACATCCTTGTTGACCTCTTTTATTCTCTCGGGATTCTTTTTTATTGTAGTAGCCCCCTCATCCGTAAGCTTGCTGAGCATTATGAACTTCGGCATCGACTCCCTCCTTTCTTGTCATCTTCCAACAGCGCCAATTGTCTAAATTCTACATATATACAACTCCACTTGCAAAGCAAAACTCATCAACTCAACTTTTTATATGCAGTCATCGAGTAGAACAGGAGCGATAATCTATCTTATGCACTATAATTATCAGTGATAATTGTTTCCGATGGATGTGTAAGGCGGGCAATGATGGCTTCTCAATGCCCTATGTGCGGGGCATATAATGTCACCAACAGCTCAAGATGCGAAATATGCGGTTCTTTGCTAAATGCTACACCAGAAAGAGAATCGACCAGCGGAAAGGCTTTCAATTCTAAGAAGCAAAATGCAAGGGACGAGATATCAACAGGCACAGAATCGAAGCAGAATTTTGCTCATTTGGTAGAATCCAGCCCGGCCGCGCCTCCTGGGCCTGAAGAAGAAAAGCGCCAGGAACCAAAAGAAACACGGCCAGAATCTCCTGACGGCAACCGGGCCTCTTACGTTCCCCCTCGAGATCAATCAAGTTCAGCAACCGATTCATCTTCGTATCAGCCTTTCAACGCACCCCCGCCGGGTACGTACTACATTTGTCCTTTGTTCTCGCCTTACAGCCAATACATGTTCCCCCCATGGCAATCTCAATATCCTGGTTATTACCAGTTTCCTCCCTATCTCCCCCAACACTCATACCCCTACCCTTGGCAACTGCCTCAAGGGTCTCGACCGAGAAGAAGGATGGGAGCATTGAAACTTGTGTCAATTATTCTTTTCTCGCTAATTGTTATTGGCGCAGGTATAACTGCGGCGTTTCTGCTTACTTCTCAGCGAAATAAGAGTTTCAACCTGGGAAGCGAAACGGTTTCAGGAGTGAACATAGAGTTCAAGAACATGAGAATAAGCCAGAAGGGAAACAAAATCACGCTTTCCGGTACATACGACAACAATTCGAGCAGAACCGGGGATGTGATGGTGAATATCCAGGCTAAGGTTGACGGAAACTCCGAGCTCCTGGAATTCAACGTTCCCGTAGAAAAGCAAGCAGTAAAGACATTCACACAGCGTATAACTTCATCTGGAACGTTAAAAAGCGCAAGCCTTGGCTCACTCACGTTTCAGAGGAGTTACTACTTTGATGAGAGCAGCACCTACCCCTGGCAGGAGCAGGAAAACACGAAAATACCATCAGTAGAGGAAAGTTCCAGTCCGGAAAAGTCGAGCGAAGGTCTCTGACTTACCTCACTTTTTCAGTGCCTTTGCCCAATAGGTCTCGCGGACCAAGCCGTCGTGAATAGATGCTACAATATGGTCAATGTTTATAAGTGCTCAAATTTAGGAGAATCACGAGAGCAAGCCGTGAGTGATTCAGTAGAAATTCTTGACACCCCAATTGAAAGGGCCTCACTTTGCGCTGTGGATGTTGAAACATCAGGGCTTACAATGCCCTCGAGAGTTGTGGAAATAGGCGCTATTAAATTTGACCTCTCGGGAAAGTTCGAGGAGTTCCAGACACTGATAAATCCTTGTGAGTCAATCTCCCAAGAGACGACTCGAATACATGGGATAACGGATGATATGGTCAGGCTCGCCCCGAAAGCAGCAGAGGCGCTCCCGGGATTTCTCAATTTCATTTCATCCTGTGCGCTTATCGCACATAACGCTCGCTTCGATGTCAGAATGCTTTCGCGCGAGATGTTCCGCTCACACATTAATCTCCCATGTTCGCCCGTGCTCTGCACTATAAGCATGGCAAGGAAAATATTGCCGGGACTACCCGACTACAGGCTTTCAACGCTTGCTCTGTACCTCGGCATCAACGAGCACGCTCTTCACAACGCTCTTCCCGATGCTCGCGCCGCAAAGGCTGTTTTCGAGAAAGCAGCCGGGAAGATAGGCGGAAACACGCCTCTGCGTGAGATTCCCGGCGTCCTTGGTTTCTTCAATGAAATTGCCCCGCGTGATGAATATGCTCCCCGAACAGGGGACATGAACGAGCTTGAATACTGCACAAGGATGAGAATTCCAGTTGAAATCGAGTTCGTGCCCGGTTCAAAGATATCACCGGTAATAATCACGCCACACTACATCTTCAGTAAGAATGGAAAAACCTTCATTAGAGGGTACTGCCACAGGAACGGAGTCGCAAAGACTTTTCGGCTTGACAGCGTTCTCGCTTTCAGACAGGCTTGGCCAGATGCTTGAAATATGTGTTCTTGGTAGTGGGTCAAAGGGAAATTCAATATATGTATGCAATGAAAGAACCGGTGTTCTCATCGATGCTGGGCTATCCCTGCGCCAGGTGGCAAAAAGACTCCAAAAATCGGGCAAGGGCAACGCGAGAATTGACGCGGTTCTTCTAACGCACGAGCATAGCGACCATATCGCGCATGCAGAAAAAATTGCCTGTGAATTGTCTATCCTGGTCTATATGAGTGCAGGCACCCCTAAGGGCTTTTTCACATCAGATTTCAGCCAGCCAATCTACGAGTTTGAATCTGGCTCCTGCTTCACCCTAAACGACTTTGAAATACTCTCTGTTCCGTTACCACACGATGCCCGTGACCCGGTTGGCTTCGTAATATCGGACGGGGAAAGGAAA
>JAQUKT010000048.1 GCA_028718945.1 Actinomycetota bacterium
CATGGTTCTGACCCATGTATCCTATTCCCATAACGCCAATGCGTCTATCGGCACTACCTACTATTTCCTCCTCTATCTGGAATCGAGTTAAAGGCAAAATCTATTTTACATGCTTTTATGGACAATTAGACATTTTTGTCTATTTAGATTATCCAGGGTTAACAATTTTTTCTTTTTCTGAGATTGCATCGCTTTGTATATTTACCTTAGGAATTATTCCCCGAAAGCACCTGAAGGATCTATTCTATGCAAAAACCTTCACTTCTTTGCAAATACGAATATTGAAACACCAAAAAGTCCAAGACGTGTCTTCTCGAGTGAAAAAAGAATCTTCCTCAAGAACTTCTGAAGACTTCTTCTCTTTAATTTGTCAAGAGGAGGCATGAAGTATTCAATCGCAAGAACCCGGAAGCCTGCGTTCTTGACGAGTTCAATGATTTCTCTTTTTGTATAGATTCTTGCACGGGCATATCTGTCATGCGTCTTTTTTGGCAACCACGAGAAAAACGGAATCCTGTTCCATGGAAGAAATGGCAAAGAAGCACCATGAGTTTCAAATATCCACCACCTATTGGGAACTGAAAGGACAAGGTTACCACTTTCTTTGAGCACTCTATGCATTTCGTTCAATGCTTTTTCTTGCTGCTGAATGTGTTCGAGGGTTTCAATGCAAAGACAAGCGTCAAATTTATTATCTGGGAAGTCGAGAGATGTCGCATCCATTGTCATTATGTCGCAGTTTCTGATGTTTCTTCTCTCGAGATTATCCCTGAATGTTTGCAATCTTTCTTCTTCCACGTCTATGGCAACGCATTTTCTCACATCTTCAAGGAAAGCAAAAGATTGCGCTCCATTTCCGCATCCTATATCAAGAATATACTTGGCGTTGAGATTTACGTGCCGTTTGATCAGTTCAGCTCTTCTTTTTATCCCAAGGAAGCCATATTCTATTGGTTGACCAAGTGAAATGTTTTTGATTTCGTTCATCTTGATTTGACGAAAAAATATTTGCCCAGATCGCTCTGGTAATGGTATGCATTAATGGTATGCATCCTTCTTAGGTACATATATGTACTTTACTTTCCTTGGCATCGGAGTAGTATATATTATTTCTCGCGCGAATACTTTATCACGGCTATGCCCATAAACCCGAATTATACGAAGAGATTTTTTTAATCTCAATAATTCTCCAAACTGGATTATTGCAGAAGAGATTGACCCAGGATAGTCTTTCGTGCATATAGGGCAGACCCAAAAGGAAAACTTCCCCTTTCCTACATTGGTTCCTAACTTTTATCGTCTTTCTCAACGTCCAGTGCTCTGTAAAAAACTTCTCCAGAAACTTGCTCCGATATCACCAGGTTCTTATCTGTGAGCCGTGAGAGCTCCTTCAATGCGACTATTTCATTCGTCTTGAACAGGTCAGCGATCTGGCTCCGCGTGCAGGGTCTTCTCCTCAGAACCGACAGTAGTTCCCGGTTGTCGATCGATCCGACTGCCGAGGCATCGATAATCCTATCCCCTGGAATCACTGCGTCCGGCCAGAGAGACAATCTTATTTCCTGCAGCCGTTTCTCGCTCACAGGTTTGGCAGATGGTTCCGACGGCGGTCTTCGCACCGTATTCAGCTGGGCTTCTTCAGGGTGCATCTTCTCCGCCAGCTTCCTGATCTTCTCGATGCTTTGGTCGCTCGAGTTGATACCCTCGACGAGCATCACTTCGAGCCATATCTCTCCCTCGTAGCGCTCCCTGAACCCAACCATACCCGCGACCACTTCACTGAATCTGATGCCTGGGCAGGGTCTATTTACTTTCAGGAAAGTCTCCTCGTCCCCCGCGTCAAGGGACGGCAACACGAGGTCAGCATGAAGGCAAGCACGCGAAACATCGGGTTCCCCGAGTAGCGATCCGTTTGTCAGGACGGCAACCGGGAGATTGGAAAGCTCCTTTGCTGCACAGATGATCCTCTCGAGTTTACTGTTCAGGGTTGGTTCCCCGGAGCCAGCCATCGTGACGTAATCCAGGCGAGGTCCGGACTCGAGTTTGACCTTGAGTTCATCGATGATATCCTCCGGCGGCACATAAGGGGCGATCTTTCTGGTCCATTTCGATGTTTTTCCGAGCTGGCAGTACGCACAGTCATAGTCGCATGTCTTATGGGGTACCAGGTCTACCCCCAGCGAAAGACCAAGCCTCCGGGAGATGACGGGCCCGTATATATGCTGTCTTCCTTTTCTCATCAGATGTTCCTTATGCCATGGAGATTGACACAATGGCTCTCCTGGGAAATTGAGGATTGGATATCCTGGACGCCTTTTCTATTCGAGGTTCCCCCCAGGACCTTCATGCCAATTATCACACTGAGGAAGTTATTTTCATATGCGTCGCGAAAAGCCTCTGTTGCGTTACCTTCCGTTTCGTCAGTCGAAACATCCTGATAAGTCTTCATGCTATAGAAGCTTGTCCCTCTCTATGCTTTTTACGAAAGTCTCAATTGCCATGTGAAGTGCAGTGGCGGCCAGCAATGCGCAGTGCTCATTCTCCTCGGGAAGCCCCCCGAGCTCGTCAAGCACCTCCGTCTGATCTATGCCGGCTGCCTCTTCGAGCGTTCTTCCCCGAGCCAGTTCGGTGACCATGCTGCCCGAGGCAATCGAAGCACCACAGCCGTCGGTGTAGAACATTGCCTCGACTATCCTTCCGCCAGAGACCCTGATGGATATCGTCATGGTGTCCCCGCACGTACCGGTGTAGGAGGCAAACCCGTTCTCACCGTCGACGCGCCCTACGTTCCTGGGATTCATGGCGTGTTCAATGGCGACGTGCGAGAAGCCCTTGTTGATTTCCTCCTGTATATACTCCGCAAATCGGGATAGCTCGTCATCCACAAGCCTTCACCCAATCGCGGTTGAAAAAGTCCAGCTCAACCTTATCGCATAACAAAAAGGCAACCTCCTCGGCACCACGGGGTCACCTCACGCCCTATGGCACACGCCCCCGGTATCACAGGGAGGCGAATCGCACCGCTCATCTCTTCCGCAGCAGGTCATACCGCCGGAGGTTGCGCTCTCCCCGGGCGTAGAAAAAGACGAGAAAAGTCTCCTGAGATCCGAGCCCCCGCAGCGGGGACACGATTATGTCTCTCCCTGTCCCGGGAGATTCAGGAACTCGAACATGAAACCGCATTCTTCACACCTGAACTCGTATATCGGCATCTTTATCACCCTGGTCCTGCTGCGGCGTATTTATCTCACTCTTCGCAGGAAGACCGACTTAGGTCAATTAAACGCAACTACTACTGCTTGGTCATCCTCGAACCACACTTCGGGCACTTCTTTGAGAAGCAGGGAATCCCCCTGGTGTGTAGCACGGTGGCGCCGCAGCTCGGGCAGACGCAGTTGCCGCCCGGTCCACTGCCGGGCTTGTCGCCGCCCATGCGACCCCTGCACCTGCCTAAGCCGATCCCTCTTCCAGTTCCCGGTCCTTCGCCCATAGGTCCGGTACCGTCTCCTGTTGGCATGAGTTCTCCTCTTAGTTGCGGTCGTCTCGAGAATCTGTTGGTAGCTGAACCGCCAAGATTCCTGTCGTGAATCAAGTATAGTGCGAATAAAACTCAAACTCAAAGAGCATGTGGGAACCCTACATAGCCGTGATCGAGGAGATGCTCCTCCGGTACTTCGACAAGTTCCACATCATACGGCACATCATTGAGGCGGTGAACGAAGTCAGGTGCGAGGAGTTTAGACTATATGGCTATACGATGATGAGGATTCTTTCTGATGTTTATTCATTTTCTTGAAGGTTGGATGTATTATCAGTTAATCTCATAATGAACAAGTAAAAAAGCTAAAGGATTGTGAGGGTAAATGAAAATCCGAAAGGTAAGCATAGTAGTACCCGCATATAACGAGGAAGAGGCAATCGGGGGCGACCTCGAAGCCATTCTCGAGTCTATGGATAAATCGGAGTGGGAATATGAAGTTATAGTGGTAAATGATGGCTCTAATGATAAAACCGCTGATATTGTAGGAGGGTTTGACAGAGTTCGCTTGATTGAACATAACAGTAATCGTGGCGGGGGCTATGCGAGGAACACAGGGATAAAGGCTTCGACCGGAGATGTTGTGGTCGTTACTGACGGCGATGGAACCTATCCGAATGAGGATATTCCTAAGTTGCTCAGGTTAATGGAAGACAACGACTTTGACATGGTTGTTGGTTCGAGAATAAAAGAGGCAGGAACCTTGAAGTTTCTTCGCACTCCTGCGAAGTGGTTTATCAGAAAGCTCGCCTCATTCATGTCCGGATTTTCCATTCCTGATTTGAATTCCGGTTTTCGAGCCATAAAGAAGGATGTTTTCATGCAGTATATGGAACTTCTTCCATGGGGTCACTCCTGGGTGAGTACCATAACTTTAGCCATGCTTTCCGAAGGGCATGATGTTGGCTATCTCGACATAGACTATTTCTCCAGAAAAGGGAAAAGCACATTCCACCCGATAAAAGATACATATAGCTATCTCATGCTTGTCATCCGAACGATAACATGGTTTAACCCCTTGAGAGTATTCATGCCGATAGCTTTTGCTCTCGGACTTATTGGTTTTATAAAGCTTATCCTTGATGTGATAACGCCAGGCGTTCCCATAACAACTGCAACGGTTGTTTTGATCTTGACATCCATTCAAATTGCTGTTCTTGGCTTGCTTGCGGACCTGATCGTGAAGCGCAGGTGAAATACTGCTGTGGGATTCTCTGTCACGAAAGTCTTTAGAATATTTCTTTTCGCAATAGCGATTGCGATAGTTGCTGCGGTTGTTTACGTCAGTATTGCTCCGTTTGGTTCGAGAGTGGATGTCAGGATAGATGCGGGTTTGAATGATAGCAGGGTCACATTCGTAAACCCATTCACTACATCTACAAGAATTGGTCCAGGAAAGGATGGAGCTATTGTCGAAGTTCCTGAACTTGAGATGGGGAATCCGGAAGTTTCGTTTTCGGTGAAGGTTCCTTATGAGGACTTCAAACGCGCGACAGTTGAAATCAAATATTCCAAGGTGCCTGATGAGTTGATTTTTGGTGTAGGGACTGGTGAAACGGCAAGGAATGTACCTATACATAACAATGCTTTGAATAACTTAGGATGGTTTACTATGAGCACAGGCGGCATCACTTTGTTTCAGAGAGAGAAAGAATATGGCTCCATTGATGAATTCTTAAGGGCTCTTCCGGAAATCTCAAAAGAGAATAGTTCGACGGGTGAAGAATCGAGGGTTGCGTCTTACTATTTTGAGCCAACTCAACCGTTGCCTCCGGATGTTGTGCTTGAAAAGGCACATAAAGCGGTCAGGTTTCCAAACACATTAAGAGGACAACATGAATTCTATATTTGTCTTTCGGAGGGAAAGGGGAATATCACCTTTCAAAAGCAGGACCTCAATAATTATGAAGGGGAAGACCCACTTGTTGTCAGACTTTACCAGGGGAATAAATTATTAAAGGAGGAATCATATCCTGACGATGGGGATATCAGTGCCAGTAACAAGTATTATTCTCCCCGCTTTTGTGTTTATAGGATTTCTGATTTTTCTCCGGGAATATATCGCGTCTCATTTGAGTGCGACAACGATGTTCTTATAAAGAACTTTACCTCCTCCGAGAGGTATATATGCATAGCCGACAGGGTATTTCTTGCTGACAATTATGTTTACAGAGCTGTAAAGACAAAGCCGGCGACAATTTTCACGAACGCTGAAGTTCTCACCGGACAAGTTTGGAATCCCGAGGCAGAACAGGTTGTGACAGTTGACAACGATGGATTTCTTGATCTCAGCGAGCCTTTCGTCGAAAAGTATCTCGAATTTGGAAGCGGAGAGAAAACAGTGAGAGTCAAGAAGGGAGCGGTGATGTTGTCTTCTCCCGGGGGTCAGTTCTCTTTTGAGGCGGAGTCGCTTTTTGACCCTTTTCCTATCAAGACCCTGAACTTCGGTGGAAACCTTGACCCGAACTCATACGATTATGTGATTAGCCAGTACTCGATACCAAAAAGATTGGGTAAAGGCTCATATCTCCAGAAGATAAGAATAGACATAAGCGACATGAAACCCCAGGATAAGACATATTCTTTCAGGCTGATTGCTCCAGGAGTTTCCGAAATCAATAGAGCAAGGATCGATTATCTGAAATTGAGTCTCGAGAAGTAAAATGGCTTTTTCCCGGCAAGTAAATCAGTCAGAACAATGCAATTGCGAACAAGGGGAAACAAGAAGTTTCCTTGCTTCGCGGATTTTTTTTGAGGTTTTTCTCGTTTTTTTTCTGCTTTATCTTGTTCTATTGATTTTGGAGGAATTCTTGAATTTATCCATTTCTTGTTTTCTCAACTTTCCGGTTTTGTTGTGGATCGCGATTTTTTCAGGAGCACTCTCGGTTATTGCTGCTCCGGAGTTCATTTTTCAGGAAAAAGAGATAGGGGGAAAATATGGTTCTCTTGAGTTCTTTCTTCTTGCTGGAATGGCGTTGTGCTCGGTTGCACTTGTTTCCGTATTCTCTATCAGGTTTGGGAAACCCGTTCTTACCCTGTTCATGATTCCCGGAATATTTCTTGTGTTATTTGCTTCAGTTTTTTCTTAAGTAATTCTCAGCCATTTCTTTTTGTTAGCACTTCTTCTACCAAAACAAGAAAACCTGAAATAAGCATCAAAACAATCAACCAGTTTTGAAATTCATGCAAAAACTCTCCTTCTGTTGTAGAGACGCTTGTGACTATGCTTGAAATCAAGAATACGAGAAGGGCGGCTGAAAAGAGAAAAACTGGAGCACCCTTCCAGCTTTTGCTTAGCATTCCACGGACCTGGCTTTGATTGTTCTTTCCAAAGGCTTTTTTGTTTTTACTTTCACTCTTTTTATTCAATGTTGAGAAGAGCGTCAGGTATAAGGAGCCAGCGGACAATAGAGAAAATATGATCGGAAACCTGACTTGTTGTTTCGCAAGCGCAATATAAACGAGAATAGCCAAAAGAATGCTTGCTGTTATTGGGATGGCTCGGAATCGGAGCAAATCAAATAGTGCTATCTTTTTCTCTTCTGCGATAGCTTTTGCTCCATCCCTGCCTTCCCCGCTGCTATTTCTTTGCTTTGAAAATCCAAACATTTCAGTCATGGTTATCAAATCTTAAAGAGCCTTACGAAACCTATATTACATCTTCCTTAAGTTGAATTCGATAAAAGTCTGGAGTCCTGCTCCCGTAACTGAACTGCGCGGGGTGAGGAATTTGAATCAGTTCTATGTATGGATATTTTCTCTGAAATTCCTCAACATCAATCATTGACCGTTCTGGATTGTTTATCAAAAAAAGAGGGATGTTCATTCTTGAAAGTTCACGAACTGTTCCTGCGAGTCTTTCGTAGGCTTCTTTTTCTGGAAAGTAGCTCGGATTTAGCACAACTCGTGAGGTTATGTCAAACCTGAAATAGTCATCATTTGAGCCATCTATTATCACTGAGGAGGCGGGCAGGGTCGAGACAAAAGCATTAACGTTTTTTCTGTCCCGACTGTATTTTTTTGCGAAGTCAAGCCCGTACTGGTTTCTGTATAGGACAAAAAACGAAAGGCAGATGTGGGTAATAAGGATTAGGCATACAATCGCTGAGGAAAGCCATTTTTTTCGAATTCGCTTGAAGACTTCAGTTGTGGAAATCGAGGCGCAGATTGAAAGCACGAAGAAGACCGGCAGGAAATACCTCGTATAACTCGAGGCAAGCCAGTTCTTCTGGTATGCGTAAAAGCCACTGGTTTTACCGTAAGAATAAAGCGCGAATATTCCGGCTGCGAGAAGCGAAATCGAGACATAGTTCCTTTCTTTTCTTAGGAGAAGCGCGATGCCCGGCATGGCGGCGAGGACGAGCACGGGAGCCATCCCGAAAAGATACATCTTTGTGTTTGCGAGAAGAGCGCCCATGTCTGGAATGTTGACGAAGTGATGGGCTATTTCTTTCGATGTTTGTTTCCCTGCGCCTATTGCGCCTCGGTAGCCAGAAATCGTTCCAGTTGAAAGATGGTTTATGGTCGCAAGTATGATTGTCAATGCAACAAGGACAATGAATCCCCTGAGCAGTTCTTGTTTGTTGATCGTTTTTCTATAAGCGATGAGCGATACTATGACCACTATCATCACAAGCAGCAGGAAGTCGTACCGAACCCATATAGAGATTGCGAAAAATACCACGACTGGAACAAACTTGTTTTTCTTGCCTTTGCCCTTTATTGCTCTATTGAGGAAGTAAGTTCCAGCAATGAAAAATGAAAGTGCTCCTATGTTGCAGAAGAGCATATTGCTCCAGTAGAGATATGGCGCGGAGAATCCCAAAAACAAAGATGACGTTATTGCTGCTAATTTTCCGTAAAGGTCTCTTGAGAGTAAATAGAGAAAAAGTATGCCAAATACACCAATTATGCCCACAATGACAAATGGTCCGCGAAGCCCAAGGAGGTGCCCGGGGGCTACGAGAAAATACATTCCAGGTGAGTAAAGGGAACTAATTGCGTATCTGTTTGAGGGCTTGCTTTCGTAATCATCAAGAGAGGGTTGAAAAGCCCGAGTCTTGAACTTCTCATTGAGCGGAGAGGAATACCACAGGTGACCTTTTTGAAGCAGGACTTTTGAAAATACAAATATGTCATGGTCGTCGGGATGAAGTGTCCAACGGGATTGTGAAAAGTTTAGAAAGTTGAAAACAATTAAGAAGAGAAGCAAAAGGGCGCATAAGATTATTACTTCCCGCCTATTGATTCGTGTGAAATTGCTCGAATTTCCCATTTGCCTTCTTCTTGAAGGGATGCCTTAGATTTCCCTGTAAAACAAGAACACAGAAATCTTACCAGAAGATTCGTCGTTGCGTATTCTTATGTGTATGCGCTCAATTCATTCATCTGCTATTATTTCGAGCAATGAACATGCAAGACCTTAAGAATCTGAAAAGTTTGAGGATTGGGTGGCGAAGATATTGATTCAGAAGAAAGTTTTGATATGTGAAAGCGTGGTCCCGTTCATCTTTGGCGGCGCCGAATTGCTCGTTCGTGGGCTCAAGCGAGCAATGGAGCAAGCGGGACTGGAGGTTGACATTGTCTCAATCCCGTACTTCTGGGACCCTCCTGAGAGAATACTTGAAAACGTGTCTATGTGGAGGAACATGAGGCTCGATGAGCTAACTTCCGGCGATGTTGACCTCGTGATAGCAACGAAATTTCCAACTTACGCGTGTGTTCATTCAAAGAAGGTTGCATGGGTTTTCCATCAGCACAGGGGAGCTTATGAACTAAGGGGAACGATATATGATGATTTTTCGAGGCATGAGCGCTCGTGTGAATATAGAAAAAGAATCATGGATATAGACCGTGAGTGCCTCGGAGAGTGCGTTTCAGTTTTTTCGCTTAGCAAGCGTATATCTTGCCGGCTGAGAGAAAATTGCGGAATCATGGCAAAGTCCCTGTATCACCCGCCACCATATACGGGGAGCTACAGGAGCGGGAGTTTTTCAAAAAATGTGCTTATTGTATCAAGGCTTGAGCCCCTCAAACGTGTTGATCTTGCGGTGAGGGCAATGAGGCACGTTAGAACAAAGGGGGCAAGACTGAAGATAGTCGGAGAGGGTCTTCTCGACGAGCCGCTTCGAGAACTTGCGCGAACCGAGGGTGTTTCAGAGCGCGTTGATTTCGAGGGATTTGTCTCAGTTGAAAGGCTGCTGGAACTTTACGCGAATTGCGGTTGCGTTCTTTATGTTCCTTTCGATGAGGATTATGGGTATGTGCCACTCGAGGCTTTTATGTCTGGGAAGCCTGTTGTGGTTACGGAGGATTCCGGGGGCGCTGTCGAATTCGTGAGGGATGGCGAGAATGGGGAAATAGCAGGGGCTTTGCCGGAAGAGATTGCGGAGGCGATTGATTCGTTGCTTCAGGATAAGTCAAGAGCGAGAAAAATGGGGAAGGCTGGATGGGAAAGCGTAAGAAATCTTTCATGGAAGTCGGTGCTCGAAGAGCTTGTAATGCCTTTTCTCTGATCAATTTTTGGCTAAAAGCTTATAGGGCTTATGATTCTTGGTGCGTTTGCGCCTTTGGAACGTTTGATTATATTATTTGATTGCTAAGGAAGGGGAAAGAAGTTGACCAGAATAGTTATTGCAAGACACGGAAGAACGAAATGGCATGTTGAGGGTCGTTACGCTGGAACGACTGACGTTCCTCTTGATGATTATGGTCGAACGCAGGCGAAAAGAGTTGCCGAGACTCTTTCCGATGAGAAGATAGATGCTGTATTTTCAAGCCCGGCTTCGAGATGTCTGGAACTCGCTCAAATTGTAGCTCTTGAACATGGACTGAGTGTCGAGAAGGATGAAAGGCTCAGGGAGATAAATTTTGGTGACTGGGATGGGATGACGTTTGCCGATATTCTAAAAAGGGATGGGGATGCTGTTTCGAGATGGACATCAAATCCTACCTCACCAACAGTTCCGGGCGGAGAATCGGTTACTGATGTGTATTCTCGCACTTGGGAATGGGTGAGTGAGGTTGGTAGTAGATTTCCAGGTTGTTGCGTGTTTGTAGCAAGTCACGGTGGTCCTATAAGGACGATCGTTGCGGGTATTCTTGACTTGCCCCTCTCGAGGGTTTTTCGAACGAATGTTGACCTTGCGTCAATTTCAGTCGTCAACTATGAGGGCGAGTTTTCAAACGTTGAAAAACTCAACGATACCTGCCATCTTTCCGGTTTGTGAGTTTCTTATTCTTTCCCGAATGGTAAAATTTCTTTGAGAGAGGCAGCTTGCCGGGTGGTCGCGGAGCTTTATCGCTTCGAGGAAAGTCCGGACTCCACAGGGCAGGGTGCTGGGTAACGCCCAGGCGGGGTGACCCGACGGAAAGCGCCACAGAAAAGAAAAGACCGCTTTTACGGTTAAGCTGAAACGGTGGTGTAAGAGACCACCAGCAGTTCGGTGACGAGCTGGCTTGGCAAGCCCCACCCGGAGCGATGCCAAATAGGGGAGGAGCGGCTGCCCGCCGCGCTTGACTCCCGGGTAGGCAGCTCGAGGCTGGCGGCAACGTCAGTCCCAGATGGATGGCCACCGCCGCTCAACAAGCGGTACAGAATCCGGCTTACAGGCAGGCTGCCTCTTTCTTCGTCTCGTCAACTTGCATTGTTCAACCGCGAATGAAATTGACCTTTGCGCATTTCTGCTTGACGAGAAGTTTTAAAGCCCACTGTTGCGGCTCTTCTGACTAATAATGGAAGTCACTGCTTTTATCAGGAACTCGTAAGAATCTCTCCGACTATCGTGGATGCTATTGTACAAGGGATAACTACTACTACCCTTTCAACGCCTCTTTCTTTGCGTACGAGAGAAACTCTTTTCCGGTTGTTGAAAGTAATTTCATGTATGGTTTCATCAACAACTGCGCTTAGCCCGTTTATTGTATAGAATGAGAATACGAATAAGGCGTAACGTTATGGCTGCAGTTTGTCTTAGAAAGGGGAGAGAGATTGAGCGCGAAATCAGACAGGTTTGTTGTTCGCCACTACGGTGAAACCGAGGCAAAGCTTTTTGGGGATGACGCACCGGGCGTCAAGATCAGAATTTTGCTTGATGAAACCAATGGAGCGCCTGTATATGTTCTTCGAATGATTGAGATTGAGCCTGGAGGCAGTACTCCTCTCCATTCACACGATTTTGAGCATGAAAATTTCATATTGAGCGGAAAGGGCGCGGTCCTCATCGGTGAAAACTGGCACGATGTCGGAGAGGGTTATGTAGTATTGGTTCCTTCTGGAGTGCGCCACCAGTACAGAAACGATGCAGGAGAACCTTTTGTTTTCCTTTGCGGAATACCGGTTGAGAAGTTGCGGGCTTGATTTCTATAGACTGAGGCTTTCAGGTTACAGCATTCTGAGAGCTTTTCTGTTTTTCGCCCGTCAGGTAAATACGATTGCTTCTTGCTTTTTCGGATGTACATCTTTTGATTCGCTTGCTGCGCTGAATGAGCGATTCCTGTAATGACCGGTTAACTCGCAAGATAAAGGAGGCTTGGCCAAGCTTAGATATTTTCGGTCAAGTTCGGAAAAGTACAGGTTGCGAATATGAAAATCTTTCGTTTATTAAAGAGAAGCAATTTTTCTCTGGGATGATTTTTTTGCTTCAGGGCTTTTGAATGAATAATTGCTGTAACTTTCTGGCGGGATGGTTTGTTATTGGCCTGAATGATAGTTTGGCTCTTGTTGCATTTTCCTTGCGGGTGATTGATAGATGGAAAGACGTATTAACGATACGGAAACAAAAAGCAAGGATGAAGCGGTAGGCGCTGATGAGGTTGCCGAGATTGCTCGTGACGCAGCCAAAAATCCTGATGCGCTTGAAAAGCTTTGTGACCTCTATATAGACAGAATATATGGCTTTATTCTCAAACGGGTAGGAAGTGTAGAGGATGCCGAGGACATAACTTCACTTGTTTTCGAAAAGGTTACGGCAAACCTCGATACATTTGACAACAAAAAAGCTTCTTTTACGACGTGGATATACAGGATTGCTCTTAACTGTGTGATTGATTTCTCGAGGAGCCGCGGGAGGAGAAAAGAGGAGCCGGTTGAGGAGATGGGGGAATCTGTTGGTGATGTGGAAGTGGATTTCTCTGATTGGGTTGATTCATCTGTTTATCTCGTTCAGTTAATGAGGAATCTTCCGAGAAAGTACGAGGAGGCTTTAGCCTTGAGATATTTTGCATCTATGAAAGTTTCCGAAGTTGCTCAGGTGCTTGGCATAAGCGAAACCGCTGCCTCGAAAAGAATCTTGAGAGGGCTTGAAAAGTTGAGGAAACTTGCCGAGGGGAAGCCTATTTCGGTGGAACTTGAGGGAGAGTAGTAGTTCGGTGGCTGTTTTGTCAGGTTCGAAGCGCGGAGAGAAAAACAAAGTAGTTTCGGAAGATTTCGATTCTGGTCATCCACTTTCCGCTCCCCTTAGGTATTTAGGGAAAATTCCTTATGAGTTGAACAGGAAAAAACGTGAAATACTCGTGCGACATTTGATTTCCTTCCAGGAAAGAGTCGAAGCTGACAGCGCTCGCAAGGCTTCCCGGTTGAAAATTCTTCGCACAGCGTACCTGATTGCTTCTATTTCTCTTCTGGCGTTAGTTACCGTTGCTGTTCTTTTCGTTGTTTTTTCGGGAAGGGAGCCCTCGAAAAGAACTGTGGGACTTGGGGCGAAGTTAGAAAATCACAATGGGGATGTTCAAGTTCTTTCACCGGGCAGAAAGTGGCGTGATGCAGAAGAGGGCGAAGTTATCAATGAGGGAGATTCCATCCGAACTAAAGACAATGCCTTCTGTTCGATCTTGCTCCCTTCCGAGAGCATCATTAGGATGGGTGGCAACTCTGGTGTTTTGCTCAAATCACTCGGCAAGGAATCAACTCGAGTCGAACATCTCGAGGGAGAAACTTACCATCGTGTTTGCGCTGGAACAAATTATTTGGTCGAGCTGGGCGACGTTTCGATTAAAGCGCGTGGGACTGCTTTTGCTGTTCAGGAAGGCGTTCCAAAGCGAATCGAGGTGGTTGCGGTGGAGAGTGGTCTCAGCGTGTCATTTAGCGAACACTCTCCAATCAAGCTGGAGGAGGGCGAGGTGTTGATGGTTGATATGGCTGAAAAGAGAGCCGCAAGGAGAGTCGCGGTCGCTCGGGAAAAACTCGAGGACGGTCTCTTGAGAGATAGTGTTTGCATGGACAGGAGGGCTGGTTTCCGGACCGGT
>JAQUKT010000049.1 GCA_028718945.1 Actinomycetota bacterium
AAGGTTACTTTTCCCCGTATCGGGCGAGACAAACTCTGTGCTCCGCTCAGTAATTGACCGCGAGTTGCTCATGGGCTCAACCTGCTATCGTCACATCCAGCTCTCGGTCTTTCACGCAATGCTTTCCAATGGTGAAATCTGGATATCCGGCTCACAACAACTCACGGACGAAGGACACGCTGATTTCAGGGAAGACCAGGGTCCGCAATTCTCACCTTTCTTCGGAGCTTCGGAAGACATTTTTGGAATTCCCTATTACGGGCTTGTATATACATATCCAAACAGGGAGGAAAGGAGGATTTTAGCATTTGGTTTTGAGGAGTTGAAACCAGCCTGTGACCTTCTCTTGAGAGTAAGTCACGCTGAGTGGTGTTTTGAAGCTTTTGCCGCAAACGACACGTTTCTCTCTCTTACCCTTGCAAATGGCAATCCTTCAGAAGTCCCAAAGATAAGGAAAAAACTAAATCCCTGGACGGTCGTCTTCTCTGTTGAACATTACCGCGACCTTGTGGATCTATGGGAAAAATACATAAAAGAAGAAGCAAAGGAACGCGAAGGCAAAGTTTTGCGCGGGCTCATCCCTGGTAAAATCGAGGAATCTCTCGAAAAGCCATGGTTTGTTCATGACAGAGATTTCCTGAAGGGCTCCACGAGGCAAATCTATTGCTAC
Source organism: Actinomycetota bacterium (assembly GCA_028718945.1). GTDB lineage: Bacteria > Actinomycetota > Geothermincolia > Fen-727 > JAQUKT01 > JAQUKT01. Next base: position 671 of record JAQUKT010000049.1, read on the forward strand.
CAGTATTTCAAGAACGTGGAAAATTCATTCGGGATAATTGATGAGAGGGTAAAAAGTTCAGGACTAAAAGAGGAGGAACTCGGAAAAATAGTTGTTCCAGTATATTTTGGCGGAGCCGCCTACTGCGAGGCAGACATATATTTCAACGCCGATGACGAAAAACAAAAAAATCTTTCTGAAAAGGCATATTTCAGTGCCTTCGAGAAATTGCTTGACTCGAAAGCCTTTATAGACAGACCGGTTGGTCCAGTTGCGAAAATGGTGTTCGAACGAACCCATCCTCAGTATTTGAACATGATAAAGCTCTTCAAGCAAACCGTTGACCCTAAGGGACTTCTGAACCCGGGACAATTGATAGAAGGAGTGTAGAATGAAGCGCAAGAAATTCCCAACAAAAGAAGCGCTTCCAGAACTCAGGGAGGATTTTTCCCTGTGCGGAAAGTGCAAGCTCTGTCAAGCTGTAATGGCTCAACAATGCGAGGAGCCTCGATTCTGGCGAAATTGCCCTTCGGGAACCCGATTCAGATTTGACGCATACTATGCCTCCGGAAAACTCGAGATAGCAAGATGCCTCGATTTGGCTGAAATCGAGCCGGATGATAAGATGCGTCACATTGTTTACAGCTGCATGCTATGCGGGTCATGTGACGACCGATGCTATCCGGTAAAGCAGCTCCATCCGCTCTGGGTGTTCGAAAGACTGAGGGAACAGGCTGTCGAAGACGAATGGGCACCGTTGGACTGGTTCTCTGATATGCTTTCGAATCTCGAAAAGTTTGATAATCCATACGGAATTCCCTCCAAAGAGCGCGTGAAATGGGCAGATGGGCTCGATATCAAAAATGCTTTTGAGAATGAAGTTGAATATGTTCTCTTTGTAGGTGACGAATACTCGAGTTTCGATTCACTCAAACCCCGAATAAGAGCAGTCGCTCAATTTCTCACAAAAGCAGGTGTTGATTTTGGAATACTTGGCGAAAAGGAAGTTTCAAGTGGAAGTTCCGCGCTTCTAATCGGCGATAGGGAATTTTTCTGGACTTTCGCCGAAGAAAATCTCAAGTCCTTTGCTGATGCCGGATGCAAAAAGGTCATCACTGCTGACGCGCACGCTTATGCAGTCATCAAAGAAGAGTACACGAAATTAACCGAACTCGAGGTTTACCACATAACAGAAGTCGCAGCGAAACTGTCAAAGGAGAATAGCTTCAAGCCGGAAAAGAAGCTCAAATTAAAGGCTGCTTACCATGACCCGTGCAGAATAGGAAGAAGACACCTCATACTTGATGAACCTCGAGATGTCCTTGAAAAAATACCTGGTCTCGAACTCGTCGAGTTTGAAAGGAATCGGAAGAATTCACTGTGCTGTGGAGGCGGTGGAGGGGTTTTCTGGTGGGAACCGCAGTTTGTAAGAGGAGTAACGGATGAGCGTTTGTTCGAGGCAGATTTCGTAGGAGCGGAAGGAATAATAACTGCTTGCCCCTTGTGCGTAAAAATATTCGAGGATGCGATAGGAGATTCCGGGAGAAAAATAAAAGTGCTCGATTTTTGCGAAGCTCTTTTAATGGCGCTTTGAGGAGGATGGCAATGGGAAAAAGCAGAATCAGAGAGGAACTCAGAAACAGAAGGGTCGTGGGAAGACCAAAGATAACTGAAAAAGACCCTTTGCACAACAGGGAAGAAAACCTAATCAAGGCAATGGAAGAACTCAAAAAAGAAATCGGTGATGAATGGGTTTCGGATTCAGATTCCATTCGCTGCGGATACGCACGTGACCAGAGCTTCGTCCCCGCATCATATCCACACATTGTTTGCCTGCCAGGAAGCACCAAGGATGTACAGGCAGTTTGTAGAATCGCAAATGAATATCTCATTGATGTAATGCCCTATGGAACCGGTCTCACAACCGTAGGGCTTGCCATTCCCCCATACGGAGGCATTGTATGCGACCTGAGAAGAATGGACCACATCATTGAACTTGACGGCGAAAATATGTTTGCCACAATCGAGCCAGGCGTAAACTACCTGTTGCTCCAGGCTGCCGCTCAGAAAGCGGGTTGCCGGGTTCTCAACCCATCAACAAGCGCAACTGCTGGAGTTATCTCAAACCATCTTTTCTGCAATATAAACACTATGGCTTCAAAATATGGTTTTGGCATGGATAACATAATCGATGCGGAAGTGGTTCTTCCTGATGGCGAAATTCTCCTAACGGGACCCTCTTCATACGGAGCAATAAAAGGACATGTCCCCGGGCCTGGACCGGATATGTCCTCACTTTTCAGATACGCATTTGGAACTCTTGGAATTGTAACAAAGATGACAATAAGGCTATATCCGGAAGCACCATATCATCAGCAGATTTTCCCATGCTACGAGGAAGACAAACTCGAGGTCATGGCTGGAGCAATTTCCAAAATAGCACAGGACAACCTCTCTCTCGAACTTGCCCATCTCATGAACTCATTTTACGGAATATTCATTGGAGACAACAACAAAGAAGCAAGCAAAGTCACAGAACTCATGCCCCGGCACAACATTCTTGCAATTTTCGGTGGCGACACACAAGAAGAAGCTGATTTGAAGAGTCAAGTTGTTCAAAGGATGATCGAGGAAGATTTTCCAATGTTTGATTTCCTGCCCAAAGAGGCGATCCTTGATATGACAGAAGACAACGAGTTCGTAAACTTCGATAAATGGGTCAAGTTCTTCAATGTTACAGTCAGGGTTCAGAGGGTCCGGGGCTCGTTCATGATTGGCGCATTGATAGATAAACTGGGAAATATGGTCGCCATTGAAAAGATGATGCGTGAAGCCTGCACGAATCAGGTTGGAACTACCGAAGATGCGCTTGCTCCAGATGATGCCTCGACTTATCTTCAACCATATCACATGGGACGTTCAGCTTACATGGAATATGATATGTACACAAACCAAACTGACAAAGACGATCTCTTCCGAATACTAACGGGCTACGGAACAGCAACTGCCACCGCCATGAGCCAGGGGATGATAATCGCCGCCGGTGGTGCTGCTCTGATAAAGGGAATGCCACTGGTTGATCTTGGACTTGCGGCGCTACCGGGCATTGCAACTTACATGGATGTGTTCACGAAAATAAAGATGGCGCTCGACCCGAATAATATTTCGAACCGAAGATGGGAATATGACACGCAGAGAATGAAGAAGATATATCTCTGATGGTTGAATATGATTGCTTCTGGCAAGTGCTAATGGATGACCGAATGATATGAGGAAACTATTATCTATCCTGGTCAAAAAAAGGGGATTGGTTGTTTCTTTTTTGATTTGTATTGTTTCTTTTTCCGTTTGTTTCTATATGATAATTTGCATGAGTGAAGGAAGAATGGAGCACATTTTGAAACTGACAAGGGAGATACGAGAACTCCCTTCGAGGCTCCTGACATAGACGTGTATCTCACTTGAGAAATGGAGGTGCCATGGAAAAAGAAGTGGTTGTCGCTGGAGCGGGGCTTTCAGGTTTAACTGCCGCTCTGAACCTCGCAAGGGATGGATGCGATGTTACGGTAATCGAAAAATATGAGAAGATTGGTGGAGTCCCAACTGCTCATCCAGCGGTTGATGTGACCCCGCTCGAGGAAGACAAACTTGGAAGGTTCATAGAAGCAGAACTCAAGAAGCCCCAGGTGAATCCATGTGAGCGCTGGAATATTTATGCATACGGTCAGAAAGTTCCAATGGACTGCGCAAGCATGAATCTCAAATGTATCCAGCGCGGCTCACACAAGGAATCGCTTGATATGCTTCTTTACAAATTATGCGTCGAGGCTGGGGTAAAGTTCGAATTTGGAAAACCGCTCGTAAGCCAAGGCGATTTTGCCGAGCTTCCACCTGATTCAATTGTCGCTACGGGGCTTTACTTCGAGGCTTTTGAAGGTTTCAACATCCCTTATCAAAAAGTTTTCGGCTATATCGGGCGCGGAAAAGCAGCAGGTTCGACTTGCGGAGTTTGGTTCCACGACTATACACTTGATTACGCATACTATGGTACTGCTGGAGGAAACGCTTTTTGCCTTTATTTCGCGCGAGAACCCGTAAAGGAAAAAGAGTGGGAGGATTTCAAGGAAAAGCATCTCCTCGGAGAGGAAGGTCTTGAATGTACTCGTTGGGATTACCATGAGGGGCTTGTGCCGGTTGCCTCATTTTCTAATCCCAGGCTATTTGCCGCAGATAAAATTCTTGCTGGTACTCTCTCAGGAATGATGGACCCGTTCGCCCTTTTTGGCGTTCACGGCTCGCTTGCATCCGGAAAAATAGCCGCCATTGCGCACAGGGATAAAGCAGCTGCTTATGACCTGTTCGTAAAGTACACTAAGTATTTCAAAAGAAACCTTCTGCTACGAAGACTTTTTGACGGGACGCCTATCTGGTTGAAAAAAATGGCCCTTGGTCGTGGAATTGCGTTTTCTCAAAGACACGTTGAATCCCTCAAAGGTCAAATCAACAGGTTCTTCATGTCCATTCCCGGATACAACCAGTTGTAAATGGGGTCAGGTCTTGCAATGACACATTTCATATTCCCTTTCTATTTTCCCTATTCTTAATAGCCCCAACAACTGCATTTATGGAGCTGAGCTCCATAACAATGTGCATTAGCAAATTCCTCAACGGGCAGATCTCGCTCCGCAATAAATCGAAACCGTTAGAATTGGCGCTTAGGTATTGAGCAAAATGCCGAGCAAAGCAAGTTCACTTCACTGACTGAACGAGTATAATTCATCTTCGAAGGTTTTAATTAGTGTATTTCATTCAGAGTGCTGTTAAAGGAAGGAGCAAAATGGAATATGAAGAGATTATTGAAAGGATTCAAAGAGTCATAACGGAACCAGTAAAGCCTATTCCGGAAGAAATTCTCGAAAAAGAAAAGGATGAGTACTTCAAAATAAACGCAAGGTCTTTTGAAATCTACGAAGAGGCAAAGGGGTTGATACCGGGTGGAGTCGAACACAACCTTGCAACCACAAATCCATTTCCTCTCGCAATGGACAGGGCAAAGGGTTACAAAATCTGGGATGTGGATGGAAATGAGTATGTTGACTATCTCTTATGCGGCGGTCCAATAATCTTAGGACATCATTATGAACCACTCGATAACGAAATCATCAAACTGGTTGAAGAGAAAGGTCCCTCAACTGGTCTTACCAATGAATATGAAATACTCGCAGCGAAGAAAATCATTGAGCACATGCCCGGAGTCGAAATGGTTCGTTTTCTTCAGTCAGGAACTGAAGCGGATATGGCAGCTTTAAGGGTTGCCCGCGCCATAACCGGGCGCCAAAAAGTAATCAAGGTGGGAGGAGGTTACCACGGCTGGTACGACCAGTATGTCTGGTCCCTGCACATCCCCGGAACCGGTGCGCTTAACTCAATAGGAATTCCACCATCCGTATTCGAACTCCTTATAGATATTCGCCCTAACGACTTCGATGCACTTGAAAAGGCTTTCGAGGACAACAAAGGGGAGATTGCCGCAGTGGTAGTTGAACCGGTTGGCGGCGAATCAGGAGCCCATCCTGTCCATCCCGACTGGAACAAGAGATGCCGCGAACTATCAAGTGAGCACGGGGCACTTCTTATTTTCGATGAGGTCGTAACCGGCTTCAGGCTCGATATGGGAGGCGCACAAAAATATTTCGATGTCATTCCTGACCTTACAATCCTCGGAAAGATTATCGCACATGGTTATCCTTCAGCAGGAGCAGTTGCAGGCAAGAAGGAATATATGGAGATTCTCGGCAAGGGCATGGGTCAGGAGCCTTACATCGGTGGAACCCTGGCAGCAAATCCAATTACCTGTGCGGCATGCTATCATGCAATAACTCTCATGGAGAAAAACGACGCCATAAAAAAATCAACTGAATTTGCCAACCGCCTCGTGAATGAAATGAACAGCCTTTTTGCGACAAGACCCGACATTCCATTTTTCCTTTATAACTTTGGCCCGATAATTCATTATGTCACAACCGCCTTTTTTATGGTTGACTTAACCAGCCCAAAAGCAGTCGAAATATTCAAGAGGAAAGAGCTCGCAGAAGAGTATCAGATTGTCACATCGAATATGGGGTTAAATGCGCTTGCCGGAACAAGAATGTATACATGCATGCAGCATGATGATGAAGCACTTGAAAAAACACTCAAAGCTTGGGAATATCTTCTTTCTCTAATACCAAAATCGTAGATTTGTAAGTCTTTTTTGCCCTGGCTGAAACGAAAGACAAAATGGTTGATTATGGAGTTATGAACTTCCGGGCTTTTTGGAGGTTTTTTGTACTGGAGTACTCACATCATCTTAGGAGCAGCAACCGGGTGCGCATTAGAAAAACCAATTTTAGCAGCGGTTCTCGGATTTTTGAGCCACGCATTACTTGATATCCTTCCACACCACGACCCCGACACCCCTGCTGGCTATGTAATTGATTCGCTTGCGGGAATCACGTTTCTCTCACTGCTCTGGAAAAGCGCCTCCATTTACCCGAAAAACCGTGCCATCCCGTCAGCAATTACTGGAGCGTCTTTCTCCGGTCTTCCAGACATTGAACTTCTTTACAAAACCGCAAGAAAAATCCCTAATGAAAAACTCCTCTACCCTACTCACAATGGGCTTCTTCCCCACTTAGAAACAAACCCACCAACGTCAAATCTTTTTCAAGCAGCAATTGTCGTATTATCGCTTTCAATGCTACTTGTGAAGCTAACCCGGAACGAAAAGGGGCAACTCAAGAAATACCTTCACTTTGTCATGGTCAAAAAATTGAAATTAGTTCACTAAATATTCTGTGAGAAATCAAGGAACTCTGAGTATCCGCTGAATGGGGGGGATTATCCTCACATTCTGATGAATTTTGAGCGCGCTTTTTTGTAGGTCTAAGAGAACGCCGGGAGAAATATCAACTTCTCCGCTGCGATTTATGGCTGGCTGAATCACGACTGATTCCACTTTCCCTGATTTTCTGGTGATTTCAACGGCACTCAGAAACTCCTCCTTTTCAGCCCCCTCAGTAACAACAATCTTTGCAAAAAGATGTGGCGATTGACACGATCTAAAGAATTCATCATTCACGTCAAATCTATTATCCCCTCCCGAACAGGAAGAAATCTTTATGTCAGCCGAAACCGTGTCAACAAACCTCGACACCCTTACAAGTGCTTCCGGCAATGTAGAATTTGTCTCAAGAAAAATCCTAATGCTCCGCGATTTGAGTTCCTCGAGAAGCACAGACAAGAAATCATCCTGAAGCAGGGGTTCGCCGCCAGTAACAGCAATTGAGTGATGTTCGGCTGTTCGCATTTCTTCCACCACGTCCAAAACATCTCTTACTGAAAGGGTGTTTGGCAAGTACTCATATTCGCCCGAACATGGTTTTTTTTCTACTCGGCACGTGGAAACAGGCTTTCTTGCCTCAGGGGTATCGCAGAACGCGCACATGAGATTGCAACCGGCAAGTCGCAAGAATATCTGCCTAAAGCCAACCAAAAGTCCCTCCCCCTGCACTGAATCGAATATCTCTGAAAGGTTACCTCTCTGTTCCAAGCTATTATTCCTCCAGCCAAAATGGCAACTCATTACCAGGAGAAAACGGCACCCTTTCAAATAACCGGACGAACTTTCGTTGAATCAATCTCAATGCCATTCATCTCGCTGATAAAACGCTCCTCAACTTCAACTACGAAACCATCAATATCCTGAATCCCGAGTTCCTTCAATCCCACTGCCCTTACTGGAGTCCCCTTGGCAGTTATGTTCAAGCCAAGATGTATCAAACCAGAAATGGGAGAACAGGTCGCAACCGAGACTGACAGCTTCCCTCTGTCATCCTCACCGGGAGGATAACCATATATATTGTCATTTTCGCGCTCGACATCCGCATCCTCATCAAGCGCTAAGTCGCGAATCGTGTCCATGACGGCTGAGATAAGAAGCCGCTGCGTAAGAACAGTTTTGAGAATATCATAACCGAATAGCTCGAGTACGAAATGAACCATATCGGGGGACGATATTTTCACCTTGTTTTTTCTGTCAGCCATATCAACCATATACTCTTCTTTGATGTTACACGGTCCACGGAATGAAACAATGCTGTTCCCCTGGATGTCAAAATTCATGAAAGCCCAGAGCGGAGAGAGTTGTGAACCGTCATATTCGATTTTCTTCCCCTTCAAATACTTTCCTTTCACTGCCTAACCCCCTTCAAAAACCGAACAAGTAGCCACCCAAATAAACACAATCATTCATCGGTGGCTTCAATCATATCTTCGATCTCCTCATTACCAAAGCTCGAGCCTGAATAAACAGCCAATGAATAAGGCGACTCACGTACAAAAATAGCATGGAGCAAAACGCCTTTCATTTCGAGCTCCTTTCCATACGAAGTTTCAAGCCTATCGTAAACAACGCGCGCAACGTTCTCCGCAGTTGGCTGCTTCCCTTTGAATACTTCGAGCTCATTCAGAAAAGAGTGGTCAAAGTCTGAAACAACAGAATAAAGAATTTCTCGAGTTCTATCAAAATCAAACAGAATTCCTGTTCCATCAAGACTTTCTCCCATTAGAAATACCCCAACGCTCCAGGTGTGCCCATGAATCCTCGCACACCTGCCTTCGTATCCTTCGAGCTTGTGGGCTGCACTGAACCCGACTTTCACGCATACTGAATACAAACGGCTGCCTCCATCATAAAAGCAACTCGCACCTTTCCAATTAAACCCTCGCAAAGAATTATATCAATTGGATTTGGTGGCACGCCAATAGACGCACTTCAAAGGTTTTCTCCTAAAACCTGAATAAAACTCTCAATTCTGGATAGAGCAGATGCACCAAGTTCGCCCGGGCAATCGCACTCAACAGTCAACATGGGCTTTTCGAGTTTCCTTGAGAAAATAACATCCTCGAGGTTCCTGTGACAGAAACTCTGAACGTAGTGGATGATTCCATCTATTTGACGGGCGCGAGACTCCCGATTTATGTCGCTGACTCTTGCCATCAGGTCATAAGGATATGTGTAATCAAGGTACATTGAAACAAGGTCATCGTATGAACCTAACATAGCAAACTGTCGCTGGACCTCGTGAAAAACAAATCTCGCTCCCATTTCCTCAACTATTTCAAAGATGTCCGGAACAACCGGCGGAACACCCACATAACCAAGCCTTATCTCCCTCTTCCATTGAATCCCCTTTTTTTCATTGAGAGGTTTTCTCTCATGCGCCTTCGTCAGGAACTCTTCGAGTTCACGCAGGAAAACAACCGGGTTACCGCCAAAATCGCTCGAAGAAACAAGGTATTTATGGGCTTCAAGACCGGAAACCTCGTTATCTTCCCACAAAAGGCGGTCGATCTCGCGAAGTGCATCTCTCACCGGTCTTAGTTCTTCCATTATGAGCTCGGAGGATTCCAAATTGGTGCCGACAGATTCAGCGAGCTTCTCAATTTCTCTTCTTAACTCCTCCCTTGAAGGAGGATATGGATAAGAAAATGGAATAACCCTTATTCCGGCAAGGGAAAGAGCTTCAAGCAAAATTTGGGTTCCAGAGCAGTCGCCCCTCACGACACCAACGACTACTTGAGGGAATCCTTGAGAAACAACTGCCCCATAAATACCCTTTAGCCAGGCGCAGGTGTTCTGAGGAAATCCAGCCCGATGCGCCTTTTCTATTAGTTCCAGTCTCGATGGACTCGAGATAAAAAGATTATTCAAGTCTATGGGTCTCATGCCACACGACAGCAAGACCTCAACGGGAATAGTCGTTGTTATCCCTACCGTGGGTTTTTCGATTTCTGACAAGTAATACTCCAAGCTTCTTATCCAAAACTATTCTATTGCCAGATGTTGATCTATGCTATGCCAACCACCGAATCTTCTACTGGCTTGAATTTCAAATCACCTTCAACGGAAACACGGCAGGCAAAATAGTCCGGGTCATGAGTCAGTAAAAGTATTCCATTCATTTTTGAGCATTCTGAAAGAATTCTCCTTTTCTCCTCGAAAACCATGCGGGGGTCCATGTCCCATGACATTAACCATCTTAGCCTCAGATGTTGAATTGTGGGAGCAAGATCCCCTGGATACAAAGCAACATCATCATCGCCCATCCAGACAACCTGGTGACCCGGCGTATGACCGCCAGTATGTTCAACCCTCACTCCAGGAGCTACTTCCGCCTTTCCATCAACAAGTTCAAGTAATTCATAATCTTTGAGAGGAAGAAAATCCTCTTTTCTATAAGAGTTCATCGCAAGCGGGTGAGGATTGATTGCTTCTTCCCATTCAGATTTCTGAATGACGTGCCTCGCCCTTGGAAAAACAGGCACGAGCCTTTTGTTTTTATCGTATTCTGTGGCTCCGCCCGCATGGTCGAAATGAAGATGCGAAAGTATCACGATATCAATATCCTCCGGTTCAACTCCTATCTCTGCAAGCGCTCCCACGACATCCCATTCCCGCAGCGCATAGATTTCTCTTTCCTTCTCCGAAAACCTCTTTCCCATGCCAGCTTCGACAAGAATCTTTGAGGACTCCGTCTCTATGAGAATGGAATTAACGTTAAGCTTAATTCTGTTCTCCTTATCGGAAGGCTCTTCTTTTTCCCACAGGACTTTCGGAACAATGCCAAACATGGTTCCTCCATCGAGACCGAAAATCGATGAAACGAGCGGGGTTATACTGATATTTTCAACCGAAATTGAAGTTTTCCTCAAGCTTCCTCCTTTCAGTATTTCAAATAGATAATCCAAATTTTGAAAGAATAATAAACAAAAAAGGCCACTAAGTGAACGAGCATGGCAAGAAACGAATTGATGGGTTTCTTCCGCTTCGACATCTTTGAAGCCTTATTTCTTGTTTAAAAAATCTGGAAAGGAAAAGACCCATGTGAAAAAATTGTGTAAGAATTGGACAAAGATGGGGAATATTGCCAATCAAAAAATGTAAGATATTTACATAAATGAAAGGAGCATTTGACTGTGGATGTTATAATAAACTCAATAATCATAAATATGGGGTTTTTTAGTTTTTATTTTCATTGATTCATTCATAAAGGTTCGATATGGAAAGAAAAAAACCCTCAGTAGGTTCAGAGGGATTTACCATTGTCGAGTTGATGGTAACACTACTTATTTTGGGTATTCTTGCGGGGATAGTGGTTGCAACAATGTCAGCGTCGAGGTCAAAAACACAGGAAGCAGCATGTAAATCTAACCTGAGAAACATTTCTTCTGCGATTTGTGAGTATCAAGCGGCTCACAATGGCGATTATCCACCAAATCTTGACGTACTCACTACTGAAGGCTATATTAAGAGCTCTTTCAAATGGACTTGCCCATCCGGTCCCTTGGATGGGCAATCAACTGACTATAGAGATAATTATGACCCTGCAAAGGGAGAAACATCATGTCCGAGAGCAAGTCACAATCCATGATTAACAAATTAGGGAGTAAGAGTTGAAGTATTCTCGTTTTGAAATTCTTGCAATGATAGTCGGGATTGCAGCAGTCATCGGAACCGCTGCAAGCTCAAGTGCTGATACAAGCACCGCTTCCGAAATAATTGGTCAGGTTCTAATCCTGGTAGCGCTGTTCGCTGGTCTTCATTACGGAAGAAAAGGCGCACTTGCAGGATTCTTGTGCGCGGCTGTTATATATACAATTCTTGACTTTGCGACTCATTCCAAAGACTTGGGAATTGCGTTACAGCTCATGGTTATTAGGATCATCGTCTATGCCCTCGTTGCATTTGTTGCCGGTGAACTAAATGCAAGACTCAAATATCTTTTTACGAAGTTAGAACACCATGACTATGTTGATGATGTAACGAGCCTTTACAATGCCAAGTACCTATCAAAATTGATGGAGAAATATATCAGTGAGTTTGACAGGTATGGCTCACAATTTTCTCTTGTAAACTTTGCCATAAATGAAGAACTTTTCAAGCCTCTGAAGAATAAGTTCAAGATCAAACTGATAAAAGACCTCGGGAACTCAGTGGTAAGGGGTAATATTCGAGGTGCTGATGAGGCTGCCAGAATAGGCTCAACCACATTCTCGGTGCTTTTCCCCAACACAAACTTCGACGGTGCAACCTGCGCAACAATAAGGATAAAGGGTAAGATTGCCTCCTTCCTTGACCGCCATGGGCTCGATTCCGAATCTGAGGGAGCAATAAAGACAGAGATTCATGAGTATCCAAAAGATAAGGAAACCATTGAAACACTGGCTGTAAACCTTGCGCAGGGAAAACCATCAACTGACCTTGAATAATAGATTCTTCAACTGTGAGCAGCATTCGCGAGCGCCCTTCCGAATTCCTCGCACTTCTTTCTGTCCACTTCTGAAGCATCCGGACCTTTCCATAGTGAAAGGGGAACGCCGGCTTTCACTACCGGTCCCTCCACAACCTCTGCACCAGCTTTGAGAAGCTGCATTTCCATTGCCCTCTTGAGCTTCCTTCCACCAAATTCAGCATTGACCGTATATGCACCGCAAACTTTACCTGAAAGCGTATCCGAGGAAAGGGAATCGAGGAAATCCTGAATCCTCTTTGCCGGATAACGGTAGCCCTTCGTTCCATAAGTTGGGCTTCCAAACACAACTATCTCGTACTCCCGAATGTCTTTGTTCAGGCCCATCTGCGCACTCACGACATCGCACTGAACATCCTCGAGTAAAAGACCCTTTGAAATATCTTTTGCCGCCTGCGCCGTGTGACCGGTTTTCGTGTAGTAAACAATCAAAGCCTTCAAATTCCCTCCATTCAAAATCGGTTCCCTTTAATCCTGCTCTTCCTCACCAAACCTATAACAAAGGAGAACCTTTGGCTCGAAACCAAACCGCCGGCAGAGCTCGAACGTTGTCGTATCATCCTCGTTGATCCCAGCTTCGACCTCCCTGGTACCTCGTCTTCTTGCCGCACTCAAAGCCTCCTGGATTAACTTTTTACCGATACCCCGTCTTCTGTGCTCATCTATAACTATTAACGCAATGATTCTACCTTGTTCCCTCGAGCCATAAAGGGAGAGGTAAAAGTTTACGACGGCAAGCCCAACCGCACAAGAATCTTCCTTCGCAACA
>JAQUKT010000050.1 GCA_028718945.1 Actinomycetota bacterium
CATACTCTCAACTGTTTTCTCCATCCAAAGTCTCTACAATCACGTGGCTATGTGCCCGTGAATCGCAATTACATTGCTCCAGGGAATAAAATAATGGTGCCTTCCAAGTTCGCCCCGCGCAGCAAGTGTCATGCCATTACTTTCAACTGCAACAACAGCATAAAACTCGACATTTGGAATTCTGTTTCTCAACATAATTTCAATTGACTGACAGGCGGAATCCCATCCAAAGAGTTTCTTGCAAAGTTCAAGTGGCAAATGCTGCACATCGGTTCCAGGCTTCTGTGTAAAACATGGTTCGCTCAGAGATATTGTCTGCATAGTCTCTCCTTTCCGTAAGTCCTAAGTCAATTTTCAAAACTTATTTCTCAAAGAGATAAATTATCACCCTTCACTAAGAAAGGATAGAACAACAAATCGCAAGCTTCAATCAAATACACAGAGAACATGAATTCTGAAATCATCATTCTACTGAGCCCAAGATTTGAAAGAAAAACAACCAATCTCCTGACCAGCCGAAAGTCGCAAGCAGCAAAAGCATTTCTGATATAAAATGATAGCAACAAAATCAACAGCATGAAAACGGAGGTCTCTTGAAGCACTGTGAACTTTGCGGAACGGAAAATCCTGATGAAGCGCGCTTCTGCATGAAATGTGGCAAAGACCTCGATGCGGTGCAAATAAGTCAGATACCCGAGGAGATGTTCGAATCCGAAACATTTACGCCCGCCGGATCTGAAGAAGCTCCAATTGGTGGTGGATTGAAGAAAAAAATCGGTCCTGAGCCAGATGAAGGTACTGAGGCTTTCAGGAGACCCATTGAGAAACCTAACTTCAAGGAACAGATATTCTCGCCAGAGCAAGACGATAGTGGGGTTCAAGAGATTCAACAAACGGATGTTACCGCTGATTTTGCCGAGAGGATGCAATACTGTAATAGATGCGGAATGGCAAATCCATACGACCAAAAATACTGCAAGAATTGCGGTTCTGAGCTTGGCGAGGAAAGAATCAATGAAGTAGATTCATCCACGGGAACTGTATCACGCAAAACCTTCGAGGATAACGTTGCTGAAATCAGAACACTTACAGACATTTCTCAACCAAGCGACTACTATGCAACCGAGGGGGCATTACCGCCCAGACAAAAACTTCACTTCGAAGGAGGAATTGCAAAATGGGAAGTCAGGGAATGGCTTCTTGCAATCCTACTCACGTTAATAGTATTCGCGCTTCTGTGGTTTTTCGTGTTTGGCGGAAAAAACATGTTTAGCGCAAGCACACGAAACATAAAGAAATGCAGTTCCGTTATGAAGAAGCTTTCGAGTTATCAACTGAATGTTTCCGGCAATCTTGAAAGCGAAGCAACGGGGGGATCATCGGCTTCCGGAACAATAATTTATGAATATCCGGATAAGGCATCAAGTGCAATTGTGCTCAACATCCCTGGAAGGGAACCAGTACGCATCGAGCAATTGAAAGTTTCCAAGAATTCCTATGCTCTTCAGTCCGGCTCTTGGCAGCAAGCCGACCCCAGCCTTATCAATCCTGACCCTAATAGAATGTTCCAAAACTTCCGGGGAGCAGAGGAACTCGGGAATGAAAATATTGGCCAATTGAGCTGCCTTCACTATAGATACCGCATAAATACCGAAAATGTAACTGGAATTCTCGGAGCCTCTAAGCCCGAAGGCGCAAGCGATGCTCTCATTGAAATATGGATTGATTCGACAACTTTCCAATTAGAAAAGCTTTCAGCCACTGTCATAAATGTGCAAATCGAAGGGGTTAAAACAAGAGTTTCTCTTTTGCTTGAATTGGCAGCAACGAATCAGGTCTATAACTTGAGTGCCCCACTTTGACTACAACTGCCCGGAAGAACCCGGTTATCTTTTGACCCTGCCTGTGCCATTGCAATTCGGACACTTACTTCGCTGTTCTATCTTTCCTGTACCCCCACAGACGCTGCACGGCGTCTCTTCCCCACCTCACGAATAACAAATCCCAGTTCCACCGCATTCCGGACACTCAACCAAGGTTGTAATTACTCCCGTCCCACCGCATCTTGAACATGTAACATGCTCTGCACCAAGACTTGAGAATATTTCCACTATCGAACCCTTCGTGATCCTGTTCCCTGCTGCCGGATTAGAGCCAATAATGATTCCCTCGGGTATATCTTTGTGATATTTCTGAGAAAGTTTTGCCTCGAATCCCAGTGATTTCAAAACCTTGAGCGCTTCATCAAGACTCATTCCGCCGACATCTGGAACGGCAACGCGAGCAGGACCCTCGCTCACTACAATTGTGATGCTGCTTCCCTTTTTGACTTTGGTTCCAGCCTGAGGCTTGGTTCTTATTACTTTACCTGATGAAACTGATTCCGAGTTCTGTTTTTTTACATCCTTTACCTTCAAGCCAGCTTCCTCAAGTTCTCCAACCGCCTCTTTCTCGATTGCACCTCTTACATCAGGAACACCCACCTTCTTAATTCCCAAGAAAGATAGCGGGTCACATCCGGAAAATAGAAGGAGAGCAAGTAAAGCAACGAAAAATATGCTTTTTGATATAGAGCTGCATTTACTCAGGTATTTCATTTGCTATCTATTTCCACTTTTTGCAAGGGGGTCAGTTCAATGTTTTTTCGTATTTCGCACCCTCGAATACCTTTATTCCTCGTTTTCCTAATTCATCAAGGAATATTCCTGGGTCAACGCATCCTTCAGGGGCATTAACACCCTTTTTCTCAATCTGTCCACGCCCAAGCATTAGCGCTCCTATCGCAAGTGGTATCCCGGTAAGGTCATTCATGTGAGCAGCGCAACCAAAAGTCATAGATTCTCGCTTTTTTGCTTTGATACCGCTTACATCAACTCTCAGTGCTGAAATTGGCGTCTCTGGCTTGCCTATTTTGAACATCACAGGGCTCAATGCCTTTATCACTTTTCCAACCCGGTCTTTTCTTTCCTCAGTTGACGTCAGGTGCAATTTTGAAAGAATTCGTGCAGCAGTGTTCATTTCCTCTTCCATCAACCCACCCTTGAGTGTAACGGTGCTTGCCGGAATATACCTTGGTATCGTCACAGGCTCCGGGTGTCCAAGGTGATAAACGAATATTTCCCCCATCGGCGCCGGAAATAGAATCTTCTCGCGGTCGCTTCCCGCCGGGACCATTTTCAAGCGCCCATTCTGAAAGGAGGGAACAAATCCAGTGAAAATATGAATGGTATGTAGTATCACCGCATACCCTTCCGAATCATTAGCGCTTCCTCCCCAAGCAACTGCTATTTCATCAACAGAATCGAGACGCTCAGCACCCATGCGCGCAAGAACATTGGATATACCGGGGGTCCAGCCAAGTCCTGTAAGAACAGTAACATTAGCCTTTTTCGCATCAGAATCAAGCCCGAATAAAGCCTCCGCAGCGTCGTAGTCATCACAGATACTTACATAGTTGACACCAGCCGCAACGGCGGCTTTTGCTACTTTCTGCTCATACTTATAGAATGGCCCAATTGCGCTCATCGCAACATCGTGTCCTTTTATTACCTCAACCAAAGAAGAGTGGTCATTTGCATCAACTTTTGTTGCGGTGCACTTTTTGCCAAACTTGCTTGCAAATGCCCTGGCTTTCTGCTCATCATAGTCAGCAATCAATATGCTTTCCACTTCCTCTTCTCCAGCAAGTTCCTGAACACCTCTGCTTCCCATGTCTCCTGCTCCACCAAGCGCAACAACTTTCACTTGAATCCCTCCTTTTCTCCACAATTAAACCAACTTTTCTTATTATGATACTTGAGTATAGTGCTCAAATCTATTCCTGGCTTTTGATTTCATCATTTTCTGCTTTTCCCGGTATTTTTTTGTTCGTTCCTCCTGACCTTTACGAAATTCCTCTTTGATATATAATCATTTTTGAAATTAGTATTGGGCGGTCGAGGCTTGTGAAAGTGAAAGTATCGCTGCTATTTACTTTTATTTGGAAGAAAGGAGTGTATTAAATGAAAACAAGAAAGGTAAAGAAGCTCGAGAAGAAAGCAAAGAAGCTCGAGAAGAAAGCAAAGAAAGCAGAAAAAAAAGCTACGCGTGCTACGAAAAAGGCTGAGAAGGCTCGCGCAAAGTATGAGTCTTAAAGCATTTTGCTGATCCCTCACAACGAAAATACCGGAGGGTGAATGAAATTTTGCAAGGAATGTTCCTTTCCGAAAAAATTCGCTAATTATTTTGATTGGCGTACTGATGGAACAATAATAAGTCGCGACCAGACGGGGGGTCAATCTCAAATAGTTTTCCTCCCTTCCGGAGAATTCGAGGAATTGTTCAAGGGACTCTCCAGTAAACTTGGCATAGAAGTCGATAGATTTTTGATACAGGCACAGAAAAACATGGGTAAGACAATTCTTGAAAACCTCCCCATCAAATACGCTAAGCGGCTTCCCGCGAAAAAATTTTTCAGACCTCAGTGGATTGCGAAGCTCATAGTCAAACTCGCTATCGCTGAAGACATAGCAGGTCTCGGTGACGGCAGAATTTCACTTGACTCCTACATACCTGGAGAAAAAATGATTATCAAGTACGAAAATCCGTGCCTAATACCTTTGCTTGTTGGCGGTTCCCTCGGTATCTATGAGTCCTTAGAGAAAATGAAGAGTTCAAAGGTGGAATATCGAACCGAAAACAATAATCTTTTCATAATCATGTCCCACGGAGAAGAGGAGGCTCGGGGAGAAGAAAGACTTTTTCTCGAGGAAGTGCAACCGGGAAACGGACCCCTAACCTACGATAAATGCAAATCCTGTGGCGTTCCTCATCTGGCAGCGGAAACCTTCTCGTGGAACATGAAAGAGGGAGTCATTACAAACAAGAAAACAAAAAACCGCGAGGTAATAGTTTCCGTTCAGTCGGTGAACGCTATCCTTAGGGAACTTGAAAGGGAACTCGGTGAGGACATACTCGAACTTCTTTTCAGCATTCAGAAAGAACTCGAATCAAATTCCCTTGAATGCGCTCAAGGTGCCAGTGAAAATTTCTGGCAGAATTACCTCCTCGGTATGGGAATTCGCGGTCTTGGCTATCCACTTGCTTTCGATGCAAAAAATGATTCCTTGAAAGTCGAGATCGGCAATGCGTACAATCAGGTGCTTTACGCAGCAAAACTTTCAGCTTCGTTTGAGAAACTTGCCGGGAGACCAGTATCCATAGAATGGCTCGAAAGAAAAGGGAACTATGGCTCATACATTGTAAGAGCATGATTGGTAAACACTTGGTAAAGCTTCTGCCTGCTGCACTCAAACATTTCCGGCAGATTTCATATATGAACTTCTTTTGATTGCTCTCTTCTTTTTCTTTCAGTTCCTCACGGAGACTTCCGCATGCCTCATGAGCCAAAGGTTCTCTTTGCCATATTCACATAAATCTCATAATCACGTTTTCCAAAGCAACAGCAGATTACTTTCTCTATGGACTTATCAGACTTGAGGAAATTCTTTATCTCATTCAGAGCAATTTCTGTTGCTCTCTCTAATGGAAAACCATAAACGCCAGTGCTTATCGCAGGAAACGCAATCGTTCTTACTTCGTTATCACGCGCAACCTCAAGACTTCTTCTGTAACAGCTTGCCAGTAGCTCGTCCTCGTTGCTCTTACCACCATGCCATACCGGTCCAACAGTATGTATTACATATTTCGCCGGAAGCCTGTATCCTTTCGTGATTTTTGCATCCCCGGTCTCACAGCCGCCTAATGTCCTCGTTTCCTCGAGCAGTTCCGGTCCCGCAGCCCTGTGTATCGCCCCATCCACACCCCCGCCACCAAGAAGACTCCTATTAGCCGCATTAACTACCGCGTCAACTTTTAAGGTCGTAATATCATCATCAATTATCTCGATTCTCCCATTAAATAATTCCATAGAATCCTCCTCCTCGCAAAATATTCATCCATCAAAAAAGCAATATTCGTTACAATTATAATATCTAAGAGAGTTCACAAACGAAGGGGGTGAGGAATATTGGAGAATCCTGAACTTGAATTCCTTCAGTATCTCATTCGCAGATTTATCGAGATGAGCGACATTGATGTCGAATCCACCAGCATCAGAGAACTTATTGATAGAATCCAGGATGAACTTACGCCGATTGGTGGTGGCTAACAAGGTTCTATATGATTGAAGAAGAATATCAGCCAGCTATGCGCATATTCTCGGATTTCTCATATTAACAAGGAGTAATCTGCGCTTGTATTGGTGAATTATTGATCAGAAAGGGATTTGTATACTTTCTATTATTCTCCGATGTGAAGCCCAAGAGGGCGGATTGAAGTTCCATTTAGACGGCAGCCTGAGGCTCGGACTGTTTGTGCTCGCCCACAACCTGGGCAACTTTCTGTGGCGATTACCCCCTCCGAACAAAGTATCTCAATGGTCGCTTCGAAGCATACAGCTCAAGCTCATCAAGATCAGGGCGAAGGTCATAAGCCACTCAAGTAAGACAGTATTCCAGTGCGCTGATGTCGCCTTTTCTCGGGAGCTCTCCGCCGACCTGCTCTAACGTATCCGCTACCTTGACACTTTCCTGACGCGTATGCCAATGGGAGGTGAAAGCCGGTCAACCGGCTGCGGACGCTGTCAAAACGGGCTTCTTGCCGAATGAGTTGAAACCGGGCGACCTTGTATTCGCGGTAGTCCGAAATCGAGGGTCGGCATTTGAGCCGAATATAGTAAAATGACAACATTAGGATGCGAATACTGAGGAAATGTCGGGTTGTCCAATCATAGCGAATCCAACCGGGGGGAGGAAGGTCATCATGGATAAATACGCATCAGGTTCAACTACCGGAATTCTTATCATCCTCCTTTGTATCCCTCTCGTGATTGTGGCAGGCTGCGGGGGTAGCGTGTCCGTTCACAAGCCGGCCGGAAGCACACGGGGGCAGTTGCACGGTGTAGACGTTGGTTCCAGTGGGGAGTCCATCTTCGTCGGTCACGTCTACAGAAACCCTGACGACGCGCGCGGCATAGCCTGGATAAGGAAATACGACCCTCAGGGAAAGGCCCTCTGGACGCAAACCTTCTCGAGCGGTGACGCTGGGACCGCGGCGCAAGACGCCTGCCTCGACCCACATGGTGACGCGTTCGTCATAGGCGATTCGCAGGAGGACATGAAAACGATAGCCTGGTTGAACAAATATGGCAGCTCTGACGGCAAACTGCTCTGGTCAGCCAAGGAAGAGCAATTCACCGTCGCCGACGTCGTATGTGACGATGATGGTAACCTGGTGGTGCTTGCTGATAACGGCAACGATGACGCCGGTTTCACACTCAAGAAATACAGAGGATCGGACGGCCGCTCTATTTGGTCGCAGAATTTCTACCAGGGCGTCAGCCCATGCAGCTATGAACTGGTCGTTTCTCATGACAGAAGTCTCTTTATCGCCGGGACGATCGTCGAGCACGACACCAAATCAGCCGTCCTTTTGAAATTAAGTGGCTCCGATGGCTCGATCCTATGGCAGAACGTGCGACCGATGGCTTTCGGTGACACCCCGGTCATTCTCAGCGTTGCCGTCTCCAAGAAGGGAGACGCCCTGATGCCGGTTTCCGTGCGCGACCCGGACATGAGTGGCACGACCGTGGGGAGTTATACAGCCACAGACGGGCAGGAGGGCTGGCTCGCGAAGAATCTCTACGTTCACGAGGACATAGATGAAGTCGGCATCTCCAGCGGGGCGCCCGGGAGCGCATGGAACGCGGAGAATAAGCTCGAACCTTCAAGTGGTGACATTCCCCGCTTTGTCGGCGTCCGGCTGTGGGAGCTGGGAACCGACAACGGTATGACCAGGAACTACCTGGAACTCAATGGCAAATACTACGCCAGGGACATCGCAGCGAACGGTAGCGGTACGGTGCTCGTCGCGGGCTTTCAGCAGCGTGGCACTCGCGACTACGACTACCTGATGGCGCGGCGGCTTGTCGCCAATGACGGAGACTATTACCTCGTCGAGATGGAGGGAGGGCAGCCTTCGCCACGCAATCGGCTCATGCCGGTCACCTATGGCGGACCGCCCGCCTCCAGGGTGCCGGCCGACCAGCAGGTGATCTACGACTTCTACTCCGCTATCAACGCCAGTGACTATCAAAGGGCTTACTCCCTCTGCTCCAAGGACTTCAGATCCAAGCCCTGGAACCAGTTCGACAAGTTCCAAGCGGAGTACTCGAACTATATCAGGGCCATCCGCGTCGTGGATATCACCACGAAGGACGTCCCGCCCAAGATGAACACAGCCACCAGGCACGGCTTCTGGGTGAGCTTCGACGAAGTGATGGTCAAACGCTACCCTGGCGGCAGCGGCTTCACACCGGGCCTGCATGACGTGGTACCCGACCCGGCGAAACCCGGACAGTGGCTCCTCAACGGCATCAACACAGGATAGCCCTGATCACCGCGGCATCAACGGCATGCTGATACCATCAGAAGACGCAACCGGAGTGCCATTGCTCCGCGAAGGCGTGCTTCTTGAGCTCGACGTTGAGAAAGGCATTCAAGTGACGTTACCCGTCATACCTGCGCCGCAAGTTCTGGAGTATCTCGGCTTGCATATTCTCGGTCTGCTCGAAGGCCAACCGGCTCGTGTAAGCTGGCTCGAACCCTCTGACTCTTTTTTTCATTATTCGATATGCACTTCCATCGCTTGCATATTCTAACTGATACTCAGACCCACATAGTGCGCTCTCGTGGATCTTCTGAGCCTCCTCAACTATCTTCACTTTTCGTCCATGCGGTAACCGCAAATTCTCTTTACGACGATTTAATCAAATCCGGGCATCTAAAAGTAGAACCAAAAATAGAATTTCTTCTGGTCCAAGCCAAAAAAGACCTAAAAGGGAATATTGAGTACTGATAACTTACTGCTCGGTGGCTCCTCATAATTGCAAAACACTTATTCCAAGAGCATATGAAGTCTTGATACGGCAGGTGCTGGTCAATTATTTCTATTCGGTGACCTCGGGGTATTTCACGCCCTCCAGCCGGGGTCCTCTATTCCCGCTTCGTGAAAAGCAATTCTCCTCGTATGGCAACTTTCACAGTTTCCACATGGCCGACCAGATGGGCCAGGTTGGTAGCAACTCTGGGTCAGTGAAAAATCTACCCCCTTCTCCTCGCCAATCCGTATGATTTCCGCTTTTTTCATCATCAGCAGGGGAGCATTTATTCTTATTTCCTCCCCTTTTTCTACACATCCTGTTCCTACCTTGACGAGACTATTGAAAAGAGCGATAAATTCAGGTCTTGCATCTGGGAAGTCCCGACGGTCCGATTCGCCTACCCCTATGAATACATCTGATGCTTCCGTTGACTCCGCTCGAGAAAGCGCGAGTGCAAGGAAAATTGTGTTTCGCGCAGGCACATAGAACTGTGATATTTTCTTATCTCTATAGGTAGATCTTTTTGCGTCTCTCTGCGCTTCATTTCTCTTTTCTAATAACGGGGATTCTACAAGTTTAGAAAGGTCTAAAACAAAGACTACTTGTCTTTCCACTGAAAACGAATGCGCAATTCTTCTTGCGGCCTCTATTTCAAATCTGTTCCTCTGCCCATAATCGAATGTAAGGGTTTCCAGATCTAATCCCTCTTCGAGCGCAATTGTTAGTGTAACAGCAGAATCTATTCCGCCACTCAAAAGAACGATTCCTTTTTTCATGCCGCATCATCAAAATTTGCCAAACAACTCCACACAAACAACAAGTTCATTCAACCTTCTGAACCTTTACCATCTCCAACGCTTTTTCAAACAATCTCCTGTCTGCAAGAGCTGAACCCCTATTCAAAACAGTCGCGACACCCACAGAAAGGCCTTTCTTGAAAATTTCACTCAAAGGCTCTGAATTCATGATTCCTATGAGAAGACCTGCGACCATGGAATCCCCAGCGCCAACGGTATTGGCATCTATGCGAGGAACTATCCCGCGTAACACCTCATTCTGAGTGACCATAATTGCGCCTTCACTACCTAATGAAACAACCACGATTCCTGTTCCCGTCTCAATCAAGTGCCTCGAGAATGAAATGATTTCATCTTCCCCACACAGTTTTTTCCCAGCAACTTCTTCGAGCTCGGAAAGATTCGGCTTCACAAGGTAAGGCTGTGCATTGATTCCAAGTCTCAATGGTTCCCCCGAAGAATCTAAAAATACTCTTATCCCATGCTGCCTGCACCTCTCAATAATATTTGCATAGAAATCATTGTTGACGCCCCTCGGGAGAGAACCGGATAGCACAAGTATTTCTGGAATCTCACTCGAGTCAAAAAGAAGCTCCGAGATTCTCTTAACCTCCTTTTGCTCTACACGAGGACCTTCAGACCTTATTACAATTTGATTTTTGCCACCTCGAACCTCGATGACAACATTTGTTCTTGTCTCGTCAGAAATCCTTGCTACTTGCAGAATCAATCCTTCTTGCTGTAGAAGAACCATTACTTCCTCGCCCGTATATCCCCCAAGAAGTGTCATTGAAACAGAATCAAGTCCGAGATTGTGTAAGGCACGCGAGACATTCAATCCCTTACCGCCAGGAGTTTTGACAATAGCCTTTGCCTTTACTGGCTCATCGAAACTCAACTCGTCAACTGAATAAGTAATATCGAGAGTTGGATTCAGGGTTAATGTGTATATCATTTTTCAAGCCCCGTTTCGCTAAATTTGAGTGATTCTAAGAATACTTCACTTCAACAGAGTTATCATTCAAACATAAAGCCAACAACACCAGCAACCCGAAGATTATCTTGGGCAGCAATTTGCTTCTTCAAGGAGCTTTCATCAATGCTCTCAATATATACCGCAACACGAATCCTCATTGAAGCTGCCACAAGTGTGATATGTGAAATGGCTATTGGCACATCAATCATCCAAAAGGGCCTCTCGTACATTCTCTCATCAAACCGACCCCCCTTGCCACAGGCAACGATTGCCGCATCTAACTTTTCATCTGTCTTGCAAGCTTCTTGAACGTTTTCAAGACCATCAAGCGATGAAATCCCAACGAATCTACTTTGCTGAAAATTAGCAGCACTCGGAGAGATTCTTGCAGCCTCGAAACATGCCTCAAGTAGAAGCGACAAAGGCGCGTTGTACTTAGAGCCAGAGTCCATCGATTCGAGAAGAGATTCAATATCCTGTTTTTCAGCAGATTCGAATGCCCTTTCAGGAAAATCGACTGGAACGAAATGGTTGCTCATATCCTCGAGAAATGCAATTTCCCGAAGAGGTTTTCTTTTCCTCGAAAGAGTACGAAGAGTAAATTTGTCATAACTAACCGTCCTTACTTTTTCTTCTGGTTTGCCAAACACTATCATCAAGGGAATATCTACCGCTTCCCCTAATCCCAATATCCTCGAAACAGCCTCAGCGTTTATCGCGCCAAGCCAGCATGTTCCATAACCATTCTCGGTAAGCCAGAGAATACAGTCTTCGCCTGCCATTGAAACAAATGGGAGCTCCCGTGGTCGCTCGGAATTTCTATCTCCTTTTGAAGTTCTCATCACAAGAAAACCTGCCGGATGTGTTCTCGGAAGCCATACATTTAGCTTATTTCCCAATCCTTTTTGTGCCGCCCTGCTAATCGAAGAAACTTTTACCTCATCAAGAACCGGAAAAATCGAGTTAGAAGGCGCATTTCTAATACTTGTTGCTTTCTCAATGAACCGCTCGAACGCCACTGCGAAGTCATCCGGAACTACCGTTGGTTCGAACCTCCTCAATGACCTTCGCGAGTATAGCGTATTCCAGATGCCCCAGGGCGTGCTCGACAAAAGAGAATAGTCGCGAGTCGCTCTCCTCGTTTCTTCCTTCACTAAAACACCCCCGAATAACTATCCACTAATCCTACGGAATAATAGCACCTTTATATATGTGAAAATGGACATCCCGATGTTCAGCCAAAACTGACATCGGTACTGCTGTATCAATTATTCCTCTCGATACCATCATGGCTGTAAGTTTTATTCCGAGAGGCCCATCGTGATATCCGGGATGCCAGATGGAAACTCTCTCAGCCTTCCAGGTCTCCTTCGGACCAACGGTAGCTGCCCACTTAGGAACTATGGAAGCATTCCCACCTGCAGAAGTTCTTGCATTCTGAATAATAGTTAGGGGATGCAACTCGAGAATCCTAACTTCAAGGCTTCTGTACTCCTCCACGGATGGCGGTTCATCCTCATAGGGAGGCTTCCTTCTGAATGGTTCATTGAAAGCCCAGTGCTTTGACTCACCCTGCCCTCCCTGCATTACAACACAACGAATTTCAGAAAAACTTCTGCTATATTCATCCAAGGAACCGACCGGAAAGTGGATATTTTCTTCAGGCATCACAAGGTCTTTCCTTATCTTCGTAAAACACAAATCCATGTCGGTTCTGACAAAAGATAAGGGATGACTGAAATCAACAGGCTTTCCGCCCTCGTACCATTCATCCATCCCCCAGAAGTGAGCATCCGAGAGATTCAATTCCATTTCGTTCACAAGCATTGCAACAAGGGGTAGCTGTTCAACCGGTCCAACCGGTCCACATATTCCAGCAGGATTATCTGGCGTCGCCTTACTCCATGCGCCTATATATTCAAGAGCTTCAGCAAGAAAGAACTCCTTGAGCGAATCATAAAAATGAATCCGAAAACCATCCCTTGAAAGCTGTTTCAATCCAACCGGCGTAAGTGCCTCCGCCTCTTTGAGAATCTCCTCATCAAGAGTTGTATAATCCCACCATTCTGGAGAAATTTTGCTCATATTTCTCATCTAATCTCTCCAATTCCAGCTCAATAGCGCTCAGCCAAATGGTCCACATAACATTTGTCGCGAAGGATTTCCTCAATGGGATTGTCATCCGGACCGCAAAATCCGATATGTGAGTGCCTTCTCCAACCTTCCGCTAATCGAAATTCTCGAGACATTCCACCAACGCTCTTTGCCATCAACTCCATATTTTCAACAAAAGATAGAGTCCCCTGGCTTTCCGAAAGCCAGATTCCCTGAGATGAATGACATCTGAGCATCTCTGCCTTTTTGTCGAAAACTGATGCTATATCAACATAGATTTCGGGACATACCGGTCTTGCCAACTGGTCTGTAAGCCCGAATGGAAGAGCATGATAAATAGTCATTTTTCCATTCCATGCTTCAAGGGGAGGCTCTGATTCAAATGCGTTTATAGCCCTGGCAAAAGCGCCGCTCACAACAATTCTGCTCGTATTGATATGGTCCTCGACATAGTCATCCGGAGCGGGAATAAAAATCATGCACGGTTTCGAATCACGCACTACCGCGCAGGCTTTCCTCACAAAATTATCTCCATAGAATACAGACATATCATCAGCAATCGGAGCATGGAGAACCGCTCCTGCTATACTGGCTGAAGCTTTCGATTCCTCCCACCTTTTTCTTGCAATCTCATTTTTGTCATCCGATATTCCACCATAGCAACCATTCGTAACATTCCACATATGTATTTGAAAACCGGCACGTGCGAGAAGAATTAGTGTGCCGGCCATCATGAATTCAATATCATCAGGGTGCGCGCCCACAAATAACACATTCATGGGGTCAGGTCTTGCAATAACACATTTTGGTCTTCCTGCAAAGAGAACAAGAGAATAACAAACCAATAGATAGATGATGATATCTGTCCGATAGCACTCATCTCAAGTTTATGCAAAGCACCTCTG
>JAQUKT010000051.1 GCA_028718945.1 Actinomycetota bacterium
GGATATCCTGCTTATGAAATGGGAACGCTACTCGCGGGTGCTGAACCGTATTTTCTCCCGCGCAAAAGAGAAAACGCCTTTCTGCCCGTCCTCGATTCAATCCCCTCTAAGATTTTGAGACGCTCAAAAGTTCTATGGATAAACTACCACAACAATCCCACCGGAGCAGTCGCAGAAATTGATTTCTTTCAAAAGGCAGTTGATTTTGCGAGAAAACACGATCTGGTGCTCTGCCATGACAACGCTTATTCCGAGATTACATACGATGGATTCGTTGCGCCAAGCATCTTAGAAGTTGAAGGCGCAAAAGAAGTGGCAATAGAGTTTTTTTCGCTTTCTAAGTCTTACAACATGACCGGATGGAGAATTGGATTCGCAACTGGTAACGCTGATGTAATAGAAGCGCTCTCCGCGGTCAAGACAAATGTTGACTCCGGCATCTTCAATCCAGTTCAAAAAGCAGGAATAAAAGCGCTTGAGGACGAAGGTGAAACAACAATCAAAATGGGAAAAATCTACCAAAAGAGGCGTGACATGCTCGTGAATGGGTTCCTCGAGCTTGGATGGGATGTAATACCACCACGTGGAAGCATATACATTTGGCTACCGGTGCCAAGTGGTTTCGATTCGGTAGGATTTTCTGAACACTTACTTGAAACTGCAGGAGTATTTTTTACTCCCGGCAATGCCTACGGGGCTTCCGGTGAAGGATATATGAGAGTTTCCATGACCGTTACAGAGAGGCGAATAGAAGCGGCACTTTCTCGAATCAAGAAAGCCTTCAAGGCTAATGCCTGACCGATGAAAATGTCAAATGAAAAGGAAACAGCAGTACTTGTTTCTGTTCTAACCGGCAAGGATGAAAATGCTTCTGAAGCATTGAACGAGCTCGAAGCTCTGGCAAAAACGGCT
The DNA here is from genome assembly GCA_028718945.1 of Actinomycetota bacterium. Classification (GTDB taxonomy): domain Bacteria; phylum Actinomycetota; class Geothermincolia; order Fen-727; family JAQUKT01; genus JAQUKT01. The sequence continues at coordinate 913 of JAQUKT010000051.1, forward strand.
GGCGCAGAAGTAGTGTATTCTACTATTCAGCGGCGTGAGCGTATTGACCCCGCGACTCTCATTGGTAGTGGAAAAGCCATGGAACTTTCAAAAATCGTCCGGGAAACCATGGCAAAAACTGTCATATTCAATAACGACATTTCTATTGGTCAGCAGGTTAGGCTTTCCTCCATCCTTGATGCGAAAGTAATTGACAGAACCGCACTAATCCTTGATATTTTTGCACAACATGCACAAACCAAGGAAGGAAAAATACAGGTGGAACTTGCGCAGCTTTCGTATCTGCTTCCAAGAGTAAGAGGTAGAGGCATCGAGCTTTCAAGGTTAGGCGGGGGAATAGGAACAAGAGGGCCAGGCGAAACAAAGCTTGAAGAAGATAGAAGAAGAATTCGAGTCCGCATGAAAAAATTGCAGCGTGACCTCAACAAAATGGAATCTGTTAGAAGCACGCAGAGAAAGAAGCGACAAAAAGCTGGCATTCCTTCGGCGTGCTTGGCAGGCTACACAAACTCTGGAAAATCAACTCTGCTCAACAAACTTACAGGTTCCAATGTTCTTGTGGAAAACAAGCTCTTCTCAACACTCGATTCAAAAACAAGGCATATTTTTCTTCCTTCAGGAAAAACAATCGTTGTTTCAGATACAGTCGGTTTCATAACAAAGCTCCCGCCCCAGCTTGTCACTGCTTTTCACTCAACACTCGAAGTTATACGCGAAGCGGACATCCTTCTGCATGTAGTTGATGCTTCACCGAAATACGAAATCATTGAAGAAAGGATTGATTCCGTCAAAGATGTCCTTCAAAGCCTTGGAGCGGGAGAAATATCATCATTGCTTTTCTTCAACAAGATTGACATATCTGAACAGCAAACAATCGAATACTTAAAAAGAAAATACCCTGAAGGTATATTTATTTCCGCGATAACCGGTGAGAACTTCGGCAAAGTTGTTCAATCAATAAATGACAAACTCGGCGAACATGCCTTTTTATCATCGACAGCTTCCAATGTTTCGAAATCGGTAACTCGCTTCTGAAATTCCAATAATTCGAAAAAAAAATTAACCTCAAGTCGAAGATTAGAAAATTTTTTCGCTAACCTTGCCATTTTGAACTATAGTATTTTACAATCACAGTTATCCATAAACCATCATGCCTTCCAACCAAGATTTGACAGCAGGTTTAGGCTTTTTATTTTCATAATCGCAGACATCTATTTATTCCGTAACCATCATGTAGTGTAGTTATGCCATAAATCCCCGATTTCCTCTGCAACTCTGTTTATTTCAATGATGATAAACCTTAAATCAAGGTTGATTATTGACGTAAACTATCGAGTATTGGAATAGGAATTTTTTTTCTCTGAACCATATTGACACCCCATCATGTAGTGCGCCTAAAATACATCACACACAAAATGTTGTGAAATTTTTGGCTGGCAGACGAAGAAAACAATGAGAAAGAAGTGAGCTTGGGCAGGCAATCATGAAGTGTCCTTCTTGTAGAAGCAATAAGACAAAAGTAATTGACTCGAGAAGCATCGAGGGTGGGTCTGCTATAAGAAGAAGAAGACTCTGTGAAAAGTGCGGAACTCGATTTACTACCTTTGAGAGACGTGGAATATACCAGGTTGCGGTAATAAAAAAGGATGGAAGAAAGGTACCGTATAGCCGCGAAAAGCTTGCTCTTGGTTTCTATAAAGCCTGTAGCAAGCGTGATGTTCCATCGGAGGTAATCGAGAAAAGCGTAAATGAAATTGAAGAAGAGATAACGAGTTGCCCCGAACTTGAAATAAAAGCTTCTGCAATAGGAGATATGGTGATGAAAAAACTGAGACAAATCGATGAAGTTGCATATATGAGGTTTGCGTCTGTTTACAAGCGTTTTGATGATTTGAGTGAATTTGAAAAAGAACTTGGGCAACTTATGAATTCAAGCGAAGAAAATGAAAAAGAAGATAAAGAAATGGAAAGGAGCGACTGATGAATCCAAAGATAGAGGTCCTGCCAAGAGCTGATGATTTTCACTATTCTCTATCAGGCGATGCCACCGATGTTGCGCTTCAAGTTTCAACAAGTTCACATGAGGAGATAAATCTTTGGAATAAGCAAAAGATTGTAGATTCAATTGTTCTTGAGACTGGGGCGCCTCAGATGCTTGCGCAGGAAATAGCGGATGAGGTCGAGAGGACCTTGATCGCCACCGGTCAAGTCCGTGTTACAACAAGCCTAATTCGAGAACTCGTTGACATGCAACTAATGGAGCGTGGCCTCTCGCACATGCTTGAAAAGCACACAAGGCTCGGGCTTCCGCTTTATGATGTCGAGAGCATAATCACGCAACCGAACAAAGAAAATTCAAACACAACGCATAATCCTGAATCGATAAATCTCACAATCGCAGAATCGGTTCTCAAACAGTTCGCACTTACTCAAGTTTTTTCCGAGGACATTGCTCATGCGCATTATGAGGGAGACATCCATCTGCACGACTTGGGATTTTGCATAAGGCCATACTGCGGTGGTCATTCACTTGAATATGTGAAAAAGTATGGTCTTCAGCTGCCGAACATAACAAGTACCTCAAAGCCTGCAAAACACCCTCAGGTTCTAATCGGGCACATGGTCAAGATGGCCTCTACACTTCAATCCTATTATGCGGGAGCAATTGGATGGGAAGCTGTTAACATCTTTTTTGCGCCTTTCCTTGAAAATCTTTCATATTCTGAAATAAAGCAACTCGCACAGATGCTCATATTCGAGTTCAATCAGCTTGCCGGCGCGAGAGGTTCACAGGTTGTTTTCACTGATTTCAACCTTTACTGGAACGTCCCAAAACACCTCAAAAATGCGCCAGCCATTGGGCCCGGTGGGGTAGAAACCGGGAAGGTTTATGCAGAATACGAAAGGGAATCACAAGCCTTTCTTAAGGCTCTTTTCGAGGTTTACCTCGAGGGGGATGCCATGGGCAAGACGTTCGTTTTCCCAAAGCCTCTCCTTCACATCTCGGAGGATTTTTTCAAGACACCTGGTTGGGAAGAATTCCTGAATCTCGCTTGCGAAGTCGCAAGTAAGATGGGAATCGCTTATTTCGTATTCGATAGGGGAGATGAGGTCACTGTCAGCCAGTGCTGCCGTTTGAAACTAAAACTTGCCGAAGAAGACCTTGCTCAAGCAATGACGCCAGAAAAAATGAGATTTTCAGCTTTGCAAAATATAACCATAAACCTTCCAAGAATTGCTTACCGGGCACAGGGAAATAACGAGTTGTTGTTCAGTGAACTTGAAAGAACTCTCGAGATGGTTGCGCGGGCTCACCTGCAAAAAAAGAGGTTTATTCAAAGTTTACTCTCGCTCGGAAGCAATGGGCCGGTTTCCCTTTTGTGCATGGAGCATGATGGTGAACCTTACCTTAGAATTGACAGGCTTACATACCTTGCGGGTCTTCTCGGGTTGAATGAGATGGTACAGTTTCACACAGGAGAACAACTGCATGATTCAAACTCTGCTTTGAAGTTCGGCTTGAAGGTAGTTGCTGATATGAGCCTTATGTGCGAAAAACTTTCAAAAAAATATGGCATAAACCTTGTGTTAGAAGAATCGCCCGCAGAATCAAGCGGGTACAGGTTGGCAAAATTGGATATGAAGTATTTTACCGAACAAACTTTGAAAGTCGTAAAGGGTGATGTTGAGAATGGCCAGTACTATTACACGAATAGTATTCACCTCGCAACTGATGCGCCGGTGGATTACATTGAACGAGTCAAGAGGCAAAGTCTCTTTCACCCGTTGATAAAAGCCGGGGCGATAATTCACATCTGGCTGGGTGAACATCAGCCGCCTGCAGCCTCTATACGGAAGTTTGTCGAGAAAACATTTAGAGAAACACAGGCTGCGCAGATAGCATTCAGTCCAGAATTTACGGTTTGCGAATCATGTTTCCGAACAAGTCGTGGCCTGCACTCTTCATGCCCACTGTGCGGGTCGGATAAAGTCTATGGAATAACTCGCATAGTTGGTTATTTCTCAAAGATATCAACTTGGAACATGGGGAAATTGGGTGAACTTGCCCAGAGAAGAAGGATTCCACTTACAGGGGGGATGGATGATGATTCTTAAGGTTTTTGTGAAAGAAGACTGCCCTAACTGCCCGGCTGCCAAGGAAGTCGCAAGTCAGTTCCCGTTTAGCAGAGTTTACAGCATTGATGAAAGCGAGGGGCTTGCAGAAGCGGCTTTCTATAGTGTGCTCTGCACGCCTTCAATAGTTCTCGTTGATGAAGATGACCAGGTAATTCAGTCGTGGCGCTGTCATGTGCCAAGACCGGCTGAAATTGCAAATTATGCTGCTTGAAAGGGGCTTTGACTTTTGCCGATACACGTCAAGTTCAAAAAGCTCGATCCTGAAACTCCAAATCCTGGTCAGGCTCATAGTGGCGATGCCGGATATGACCTCACAAGCAGAATTGATGCTAATCTCAAACCCGGTGAATGGGAATTGATTCCAACGGGCATTGCAATATCGATCCCTACCGGTTTTGCTGCTTTTGTTCAACCAAGAAGTGGACTGGCTGCAAATCATGGAATAAGCATTGTTAATACTCCTGGTTTGATTGACTCACAATATAGAGGAGAAATAAAAGTAATCCTGATAAACCACAGTAGAAACAAGCCGTTCTCAATAAAAAGAGGGGATAAGATTTGCCAGATAGTCTTCCAAAAAGTCGAAGAGGTCCATTTTCAAGAAGTAGATATGCTTGATGAAACCGAAAGAGGCGAATGTGGATTCGGCTCAACAGGAATATAGGGATCTTGATAGAAGAACACAAATCTCCATTCGACGAACCAAAAGAAATTCTCAAGTCACTTCCGCCTGAAGTTGTCGCAAAAAGAGCAAAAGTAAAATGGGAGCAAACAAAGCAAGGGGTAGGGAAGTTTTTGGTTTCCGTTCTTGCGGGGACCATTACAGTGAGTATCCCCGAATTCGAAACGTTTGCTCCTGTTGAGCTTTCCAGTTACAGCATGTCACTCCTCACCCTGATTTATCTAAGCAGAGCTTCTGGCACCCCACCAACCGGGAAATGGATATCTTTCAGAGAAATTACAGGGGGGATGTTCTACGAGCCAGTATTCCAGAGGAGCGTTGAGAATCCGGTTGCGACACGTTTCGGAGATGACATTGAAAGCTTCAGGCAGAAATCAATGCAGTTAGGCGGCAAAAGAGAGGATATGGGCGACTTATCCTTTACTTTTTCGCTATTCCCGCTCATCAAAATCTGTTTCGTCCTATGGAAAAGCAATATAGAGTTTCCCTCCCGATGCGTTGTACTCTTTGATTCCGCTGCCCCAAAACATCTTGGTGCCTTTGAATTGAGAATGGGCGCACAGGAAATTTGCTCCAGGCTGATAAAATAGACTCAATAGCTTCTATTCTTCTAAGTCATCCGGAAGTATCTTCGGCATTTCAATATCGAGTTTGACAGCATTTCTAACATATTTCTCAGAAATCAAGGGGACCGAAAATACGACTAATATTGAAATCAGGAGAAAAACAATGCTGCTTGTGGAACTCTTCTTTCCGGACAAAGCTTCATTAGATTTCTGGGAATCAAAATAATTGTCTTCCATGAAATCCCCGAGCGGTGGGGGAGAAGGGGAGTTCAACTTCTCATCAAGAAAGCGATCCCAGCTTTTCTTTGTCCCGTTTTCAATTATCTCCTCTATATCCATTAGAGTATATTTCTCTCCTTTTGAATAATTCTTTTTCCTCGCAAGTTCTTTCAACAACCATTCGATGCTCTTGTCATATTGCCTGAGCCTTCTGTCTATGAGCATGCACAGCAGAGTTCCCCTTTCTTTGAGAATATTTTTCTGCCCCTTTGATTCTGCCTCGAGAATGCTAATATTTTTATGTTGAAGGGAGCTTTCATAAATGGAAGAAATACGCGCTTCAGCTTCTTTGGCAGTCATGATACCTTCAATAACTGACACTTTTAGCGGATAGAGAATGGAAGTCCCCTCGTGGAACCAGAAACAGTTACCGGAAGTCTTGGGTAAAATTGATGAATCATTCCACAAAGCAAAGAGAGCGCGGGAGAACAGTAACGCGTTGCTTCCATTTGTCTTTTTCTCATTCGTTGAAATAGCAATGGAATCTCTAAGCGCCTCAAATGAAATACCCCGGTCATTTTTTACTCGCCTGACGATAACTACCACTCTTTCATTATTTCCTCTCTGTCCCAGGTCACGAGTCATCCTTGAAAAAATGCCCTTTATTGTTTGTGCATTATCTGCCAATTCATTTTCTGTCCAGAAATTTCTTTGTACCGCAACAACAATTTTCCCTGACTCTGATGTGATATCTGATACACTCAATTTGCCCCATGCTATGAAATTGTCAATCAATGCACTCCTACTTTCGACATCAAATGAATTCATTCGTAGTGCCTTCCATGGAGTAACGACCTTTGTTCCGGCTTTCGCTTCTATGTGAACACGCAAATTCTCAAATGAAGCCTTTGGCTTGACATCCGGCAAAATGAATAAGTTTGAGCATTTTACTAACTTTACGTCTTCATCCGATATCAATTCCTCATTTGATGTTTCCTCCGAGCTTCCACCCGCTTCATATTTGACATTCCTTACATCATATGAAATCTCGTATTTCCGAGGTTTACAATTTCTCAACATCCAGCCATGCTTAGTCTTCTCTAAACTAACCATTTTCCACTTATTGCCAATCAACAAACAGGATTCCTTTATCTCTAATGAATTTATACCTTCATAACTCTGAAGTGGCGCTTTAAGTATCAAATCACCGGTGTCATTGATCTTTAACTTCAATCTTACGTTTATTTTGTCTGCACCCGCTGCCGGCAGCTTCAACCAGTACTCTATATTTGTAATACTTCTATTTTCCGCTTTGGCAATTGGTAGTTTGAAGTAAGATCCCTCAATCGAAATAAAAAGAAGAATCAACAACAACGCGCAAAAAAGTGCTGCACGTAATTTTCCCGAAATATCCCACTCGAAGCGATAATTGTTCATCATATTCGCAGTATACCAAAATAAGACAATTCTTTTTCCTTTGAAACTTTGGCAATTATGATATCAAAAAGCTGTATTAGTAAATGTCCCATAAGATATATTATGTTAACTTTCTTCTATTGAGAAAGAATACGAATAATCCGTTCTCCTCCCCTATTGATGGTTTCTTTCAGCTGAAGCCCCCCCCCGGTGGAGAAAACAATAAGACGATGGGAACTGATAAATGTGAAAGGTTTACTTGACAGTTGAAAAAAATACAAAAGAAGAGTTTTCTCCTTTTCTCCCCTACTTAGAGTCGAGGCCTGGTTCTATACCTAAAATATTTCTGAGACTCTCAATATAGGCTTCATTGATGAAATATCCCATATCGTAATCGAAATCTATTAGACTTTCTCGCCTGTATTTCTCCCTTGCTTTCAATTTTAGATTTTTTATTGTCACTGTGAGATTGTGTATATCATAAGACTTATCGCCAAGCCTTCTCGAGATTTCATCTATTAATTCTTGAATCATAACGCCTCTATCTTTCTCGGCGAGAACACGGATGGCAGCCAACTCAGCATCATCAAGATCACCTATGTAGCTCTCAAACTCCTCCGTGAGCCAGGATTCGGGCTGTGGAACCATCACAATCCAAGTTTCAGTAGACTCAATTCCATCCGTCCCTCTTACAGTCGAGAGTATGGTGTTTTGAAGAGTTTCAAGGTTTGGGCCGCTGATAATTGCCACAACGTCACAATGACCGGAAACACCTTCTACCGACTCAACCTCGGGCATACTCGAAAGTGTTCTCATCACTTTGTCAAGTTTCCCAGCAGATACTTTGATCAAAACATATGCTTTCTTTTTCAATCCAACTCAATTCCTTTCTATCCTCGAAATACCGATATTCTACAGATAACTTTTGGGAGACCCATTTAGAGACACTCAAAATCTTACCATAGAAGCATTCTTTCTGTGAACTCGATGCTTTTTGGATTTCTTCATATTTTCTACCGTCTTTATTTAATAAGATATTTTCAATGGATACCATTTTCAAGCGCAAATCGAGACGAAAACGATTATTTCTGTTAAACTCCGGAAAAGATAATTTCATGACACTTCTTCAATAACTAACCGGAAAGAAGAGAAGGAATAGAAATGGTCGAGAGCAGAGAAAATAACCAGATTTATGACAACCGAAGAAAAAATATCGGAGGCTTGATTGCCGGTATATTAGGTATCGTATTTGGAATGTCAATCATCGTTGCCGGAAGTTTCTTGACCTGGCGCTCCGATTCTGTGCTCGGTCTCTATTCACAGTCTGGAATCCATGTGGAAGTCATCACGAGCTCAGACGGAATTATTACACTAATACTGGGGATTCTTGGATTCTTGTTCCTCTTTGCCGGTGTGGTAACACGAAGATGGTTCCCATATTCCCTTGCTTTCATCTGCTCACTTATCACGCTGATACTATCTTTGACAATTATAATAATCCTATCCCTGAAAACAGGAATTACCGGTCCGGGACATGGTTTATACACTATTGTCGGAGGAAGCGTCGCGGGTATTTTCTGTAGTCTTACAGGCTATCAAATATTCAAAACTCCCTCAAACAATTGATCATCGAATTCATTTTGCTCTCAGGATTCACGCAGCATGCGCACAACTTCTTTGCGAGCATTTTTCAGAATGGGAACACCGTGACCCGGCAGAAGTGTCTCGAAATCAAGATCAAGCAACTTTTCCCTGATGCTTTTATATGCCTGTTCGATGTTGGTATTGAATTTAGGAGGTGGACCCTCAAGAATCCCTTTTTCACATCTCAACGTATCGCCCGAGAAAAGAATCTTTCGGGATTCCGAGTAAAGTGCGATGCTCCCCTCAGTGTGGCCAGGAATATGAATGACTTTTAGACCCTCTATCACATCCATAAAGTCCCCGTCAATTAACTTGGAATCAACCGTAACGAATTCATACTTGTATAGGGGGGCAAGGAGCCGATAATATAATCTTTTTAAGGGTTCCATTTCAAATATTTCATATGGAATTTTACCTTCCATTACTAACGCATCGTCTTCGTGAGCGGCTATTCCCCATCCAAAATTCTCGGAAAGCATTTTCATTGAACCGACATGGTCAAGGTGATAGTGAGTAGCAACCATGCAAACGTGAGTTCCAAACTGTGAAACTGCATTCGATATTTTCTTGGCATCCAATGGGAAACCTGCATCAATCAGGAAGAGTTCGGTGTCCTGAATAAGATAGACATTTGAACCATGAGTTTTTCGGAGCAAGAATATTGAGGGACACACTTCATCTACCATTCTATTATCATGTGCAAGCATATCCCGCTTACCCATTCCCTTTCTCATGAGCCCCTTGGTACCACAATTTCGCAATCAACCCACTGAACACCAGTAAGGCCTATTGACTCTGCTGCGCCCCTTGAAAGGTCAAGAATGCGTCCTTTTATGAAAGGACCACGATCATTTACCCTGACCATTACACTCCTCCCCTTGAATTCTACCCTCAACCATGTTCCGAAAGGCAACGTTCTGTGAGCGCACGTAAATCCGTACTGGTCAAATATTTCCCCACTCGCAGTCCTTCTCCCGTGAAACTCGTTTCCGTACCAGCTGGAATATCCAGAAAATACCTGCCCGGTTCTCGTGAAATTGTTCTCATCAGAATTTACATAGGCGCGAACGGGATCGAAATTATTAGTTACTGGCGTAGTGGTTGATGGTAATTGCATCGAAATTATCTCGCTCGTTATCTGTGCCAGTTGTTTCTTCTTGTCGGCAATTTTATTCTCGATTTGACTTGTATCGGCAATCTGCGAAAGTCTTGCTTGCTCAATCTTGTATTGGGTGAGTTTCTCCTGCTTCGCGCGCAATTCCTCTCTTCTTTTTCTGATAACGCGAAGATCAGCAGCTGTCTTTTTATTTACAGTCAGAAGAAAGTCACATTTATCGATAAAATCAGCAACATCAGTTGACGAGAAAATCTTGACAATAAGGTCAACCCCACCATTCATGTACATTTCTTTCAAGTTGAGGTTTATTTTTTTCTTTTCACTATCAAGCTTTGCTTCAAGCCTATCGATTTCAAGATAACAGTCCAGTATTTTTCCTTCAATCTCCTCTACCCTTTGGTAAATACTCAACCAATCATTTTTCGCTTTTTCGAGTTCTGTATTGAGATCGAGTATTTCCCTTTCGAGTCTCCTCGCTTCATCTTGTTTCTCCATCAAATTCACAGGGTAGGATTGAGCGCCCGCAAAATCAGGAAAGGCAAGGAACCCAACGAGAATCAGTAAAGCGAAAACTCCTATTTTCCTTCCATCTATTTCTCTACTTATTCTCATTACTGAACCTCGATAATTGGATTTTGAGTATTGCTGGCGTTCGTCAAAATATAGCAATTCTGATAATAATAATCAACTATTGTTATTATTGTTAAAATTGTTGATGTTGATATTGGGCACTTTACACATGTCTTGCAAGACGCTTCATGTATTGAATTTGACTTGATGACCCTTGAACAATGAGAATATCCCCCTCGTGCAAAATCGTACTTCCCGATGGATTGACCACAAATTCGCGCTTTGGTTTTTTTACCCCTAAGATAGCCAGCCCTTTAAGTTCATCAATCAGAGTATCCCTTATGGACCTTCCCCCAAGAGGTGAGCCCTTGGATATATGAATATCTTCAAGTATTAACTCAACGAGCTCTCCATGTGTAATAGTATCAAGGAAATCGCAAACAAGCGGCTTCAAAAGCAGAGCAGCCATTCTTCTGCCTCCCACATTATGGGGTGAAATAGCCCTGTCTGCACCTGCTCTGTACAGCTTAGATTCTGTTTCATCAGAATTACATCTCCCAACTATAAAAATATCAGGGCGAATAATCCTTGCCGTCATTACCACATATAGGTTATCTGCATCAGTTGAAAGTGCAGTAACAATGCCCTTCGCGCGCTCAATACCCGCTTCTCTGAGAACCGACTCATCCGTCGCATCCCCACGTATTGCTATGAAACCATCATCAAGGCATAACTCGTAGGCATGAGTTTCTTTCTCGATTACAGCAAGCGAGGTCGCGCGTGTTTTGCATTCGATTGCAACCTGTCTTCCGACTCTTCCATAGCCACAAATTAGATAATGCCCGCTCAAGCTCTTCAATTCCTTCAAAACTCTTCTCCTCCCCATCAAATCAAGAACCCTTCCCTCGAGAAGCATCTCCACAACACTCGTGGTTACATAAACAACAACAGAAAGCCCGCTCAATATTATGAAAATTGTGAATACTTGGCACATGGATGATGGCGCTCTTCCCCCACGGGTTACCTCGCGATAGCCAACGGAAGAAATTGTTATTATAGTCATGTAGAGTGAATCAAGAAAACTGGTATTCTGAATCAGCATATAGCCAATTGTTCCTATAAAAATAAGCAAAACGAGGAGAATAAGCGCAGTTCTGAGATGCCAGTATGGGCTTCGTTTGCTTTGCATCAATCACCCAAGGTTCATGTCAATAGTTTGCAAAGGCTATAAACAAGAATAGATTCGATGACATTATAGAAAATCCTGAGGCTCCACGTGGTCAAGAAAGTCCCGAAACTTCTTGACTTCCGTCTCTTCATCTTCTTTTGTCTCTACAGGAATTCCGGCCTCTTCAAGTACTTTTTCTTCAGCATATATCGGCACATCAAGTCTGACTGCAAGTGCTATCGCATCCGATGGACGAGCACTCACAACATGAGTTTCATCATTCAGAATCATGCTTATCTCGGCGAAGAATGTCCCTTCTACGAGGTCAGTTATAATAATCTGCCTGACTGCAACCCCAAGTTCCTCCAACACATTTTTGAAAAGGTCATGTGTCATTGGTCTTGCGGTTTCAACCCCTTGAAGCGCGAAAGCTATAGCAGTAGCTTCAAATGCGCCAATCCAGATAGGCAAAAATCTTTGCCCCTCATCTTCTCGCAATAGAACAATAGGCTGATTGGTTGGCAGTTCGACTCTGACTCCTATTACATTCATCTTCAACATCATCTACCACCAAACTCTTTATACCCCAACCAACCATGGAGGTCAAATATTCCGCAATTCATGAAAAAACATGTCATTACTTTAATCCCGCATAAATCATATGAAAGAGGAAGAATTCCCCCCTTGCATTGCTTAAGTATGCATTGTGAGAAGCCAAATACTGGCCATGTAGTACTTTCAGGAGGCGAGAATCCATTGGGTGCAGCGCAAAATGGGGGGTTGAGGCTCAGATTCGACCGTCGGCTGAGGCTGGAATTCCGGGGCGCGAAGATAACGACAGACGCAGGTCTGCTTGCAGTCAGAGAACTCAGGCGAGATGTTGGGTCTCACGGAGATGGCTGGGGACAAGATAGTCGAAGCGAGAACCGGCAAGAACATCCAGCATTAGATGCTGGGACTCATCAGGCAGTCGGTCTATGCGAGGCTGGCGGGCTACGAAGATACCAACGACCACGAGGGCTATCCCGCTAC
>JAQUKT010000052.1 GCA_028718945.1 Actinomycetota bacterium
CGAGGGCTTCACACAGTTCAACAATCGTTTCTTCCGCCTCGCCAATGCATGCAATATCTATTCCCGGGCGGGAAATTACATCGTCCGGCGCGATTGTCGCATGAACTCCGCCGCAAACAACCGGGACATTGAATTCATCCTTCAGCCATTCCGCCCACTTTGAGGCGTGCCTGAACATGTGGGTGGTGCTGGATATCCCTATGAGGTCAGGTTCCTTTGATTTCACTTCTTCAATGAGCCACTCCCTCTCCGGAGGTCTTACAGCATGAATCAAAGAAGTTTCGTGCCCCTCCCTTTTTAGCACAGCCGAAAGATACGCAATGCCCAGATAGATTCTCCCCTCAGGCATGAACGTTCCGTCAGGATACTGGAAAAAATCGGGATAGATGAAGGTTACTTTCAACTTTCAACACCACGCAACCTTTCGCTTTCAGGCAAAGTGAAAAAAATGATGCAAGGACAAGACAGGCAAGTTTGAAACTTCTTCTTGAGCTCCAGGAGAAACATCAATGCCTCAAATACATCAGAGCCCTCACGAGGTCAGCGCTACGCTTTTCACTTTTGGAGACAACAGAAAGAAGTGGACGCATAAAAATTGGTCTGTCTCCCCACCTTATGCTTCTTATTCCAGTCCTGAAATAGTGAAAATACTTACTCAAAAGCTTTTCCCTGAATGAATCCTCTTCCGGGTCATGATGGATTCCGCGCCCGCTCATCCTGCTTTCGAGTATGTGCTCTGCTGCCATTTCCCCCGTTTCGAGAGCGTAAGTTATGCCTTCACCGGATACCGGATTCGTCATACTCGCCGCATCACCGACTAAAATCAAACCAGGACATTCAACTTTGCTGCCGCCAAGTCCAACGCGGAGAAGAGCACCGCGAAGAGGCGATATGGGTTTTGCGTTCCTTAATTTAGGAAAAACAATAGCCGACTCCGTTATGAACTTTTGAAAATACTCGTGAAGGTCTATTTTCTTCTTCTGAATCTGATAAAGCATTGCCCCAACACCAACATTTGCAACCGAGCCACCAAGCGGAAAAACCCAACCACTTGCCGGCGTAATTACCCTGTCGGGATATACCTCGAGATACCTGCCAACTTCCTCGACGCCCTCGAAATACTGCCTGATCGCAATTCCAAGATATTGCGGATTGTTCAGAAGAAGACCCATTTTTCGTCCGAGAACGGAGTGCGCTCCATCAGCCCCGACCACGACTTTTGCGCATATCTCGATCTCCTCACCATTACGAAGAGCCTTCACCCCGAACACCTTTCCGTCTTCCACAAGAGGAGCAATGACTTTCGTTCCCTCGAGGACTTCAACCCCATTCTCCCGAGAGTAATCCAGGAGCAATTTGTCGAAATCAATTCGCCTTATGATGTACCCATGGTCCGGAAAACGTGGAGTGGGTGGAATCTCACGCTTCACTACCGCTCTGCCCGCACCGCCAAATATGAATCCTCCGAACTTCAGAAAGTTCCCATCGAGCCTCTCCTGAAGACCCATCTTGTAAAGGTTTCGAACAGCCCTTGGGGCAATCCCATCGCCGCAAATTTTCTCGCGAGGAAAGTTGCATTTGTCTATGAGAAGCACATTCACGTCCCTCTTTGCAAGATGGTAAGCGGTAGAAGCGCCAGCAGGCCCCGCGCCAACTACCACCACATCGTATTCCATCAAACCTCCTCCAAAAATGGGGAAAAATGGGGTCAGGTCTTGCAATAACACATTTTGTCTTTCGTATGCCTTGCTTAAACCAAACCCAAAGACCCAACCCCATTATTATATCTGAGTGAGTACTGCGAGGGGTCAATAACGAAATTCAGCAAAAGGAATTTTTCCAAGAATTTGACCTCGCCAAATTCTTGTTCTCAAGAAGGTATCTCACGTGCTTCTTTTGAATAATTATTTCAGAGTATTGCTGCAAATACTATCCGTGCGAAACACATGAACTCACTTGAGATTGAACGCGCCGCTCTAAGGCTGAAAAGATACAGGATATTCTTCCTTGCTGGAAGCATTATTCTAATACCACTCGGCGCATTCTTACTCATCACTTTTTTCATCAGGGGAGAGCTTACTTCTCTTTTCATGTGCATTGCCTCAATCGCGTTCTCCATTATGCTCCTTCACCAGTTAAAGAAAACCAATGACTTACTCAAACTAATAGGAGTAAAAATTGAAAACAACAATGGGGCTTCCCCCGGCAACGGACCCCGGTTGGAAAAAGGCATGGAAGTTGAAAATCAAGAATACAGTGGAAACCCACAGGAAGGCGATCCAAAATGAACCACGAAACCCTCGCAAACCTCTTGAAGTGCCCCGTCTGCTCCAGTGAGATGAGATATCATTCAAAGGTCTTTTCATATTGCTGCTCTGGACCGGTCCTCCACGCGTTCAAAATAAAGGACGAGATCCCAAATTTCGTTTCCGGGGAACCCACCAAGAAGCAGCAAAAAGTTGACAAAGCCTTCACCAGAATAGCGGGAACAACATACGAGAAAATCGCCACAGGGGCAACTGCTTATGACCGCGCTTTCATAAGAATCGCATACGGAACCACAAAGTTTATTCCCCTGCTCTTCGAGTTTCTCGAAAGCGTTGCCTCCAACTGCAAGCCCGGCTTCTTCCTCGAAATCCCTGTTGGAACCGCAATATTCACAGCGGGGCAGTACAGCATTCAGCCAAACCTCGATTTCATAGTCGCCGACTATAACATGAGTATGCTCATCTCGGCTCTCGAGAAAATCCAGGCTTCGGATTTCGGAAATGTGATGGTCATAAGAGCGGATGTCTGTAACCTTCCATTCAACGACGAATCCTTCTCGGGCATAATGTCAATGAACGGGCTTCATTCCTTCCCGGACAAGAAGAAATCTTTAGACGAGATGGTGCGCGTACTGAAAAGCGGAGGGAAAATCGCGGGATGCTTCAACGTCAAAGGAGAAAGACTGATGTCAGACATCGCTCTTCCGAATATCGCGTTATGGCTCGGACTTTACTCAAGTCCATTCATGACAGAACAGGATTTCAAACAGGAACTCGAGTCAAGGGGAATAGAGCAAATAGTTACGCGAAAAGTGGGAACGATGCTTTTCTTCAGTGGCAAAAAAGCAAATCACGATTAGTCGAAATACACCCGTCTTTGACAACAATCGTGCATTTGATTCCATCTGAGTTCTCTCTCAAGCATAATACTCAGGCACACTCCATCATTGACTCATCCAGGCTTTCTGGTGCACCATCCCATAGGTAAGCTGACGCACCGAGAGTGTCATTCTGCACCGCACCAGCAAGGCAAGGCTCCTGACCAAGTCGCATGAGGATGTACGTCGAGGGAGCGCTTTGAGGCTCGTGTGGACACAGGGGCGCTCGAATGCCAGGCTTCCATGGGACGGTGCGCTAAAATCCTCTCACAGAAACTTGGGTGGTCAAAACCCATACGACAAGCGGCATAAACATCAAAACGAAGGCAAGACTCGTGCCGGTGAGTTTTCTCAAGCGCATGGAAAGCCACGCGACAAGTATGAAGAACGGAAAAGTAAACACAAGAAGCAAAAGCACGGGAACCTTGATAATTCCAAGCGTTACCATCGGGCTTTCAAGCAGTGGGAGAATCGCGAACATCAACGTGAGCGTGAGCACGACACCGTGAACAATAACCGCAATTCCTGTGCGCTCGTCCTGAACAAGAACAGAGCAGGCAATCCTGTAAAAAAGATAGTCCTCGAGCCAAAACCCGGCACCCATGAGAATCGTCCCCGCTATGAATGCTCCCGGAAACATGGGAAGCGCGCGAGGCAGAAAAAGATATCCCGATAATATGAGCATGAAAATGATTATCAGTAAGAACGGCAACAAAGCATAGATTGCCGCCCTCCCCCAAATTGAAGCAATTTCCTTTCCTCTATTCAGGTACTCCTTCAAGCCCCCGGCTCTGATTATCAAAACAACAATAAGAGCAATAACAATCGGTAGCAGCACGATGCTCCTCGAAAGGTAAAACAACGCTAATTCATTTACCCCGGTATAGGGATTGAGCGGACCAATTCCGAACGCCTTTGCCGCCGGGAAAGCAAGATAACTCGCGCACAATACCGATACAATGTATATCGCAACCTCACGAATTCCCTTTCCTTCAAAATCCCATGGAACTTCAAACCAGTAAGATGAACCTCCCGGAAATAACCTCGGCTTTGCGAAAGAGAGGGCTCCAAGACTCATCAAAAAAAGTGAAACGGCAAAAAGCGCAATACCGAAAATCCTCGTCCAAAGGAAAGGGGCCTTGACTACTGGACCGGCAGGGATTCCGTAGGACTGTTTTATCCAGTTTACCGCCTCCACCAAAATTGAGCCGCTTGCAAGTTCAGTAGCATGGTCATCGTTTGAAACGAAGAGTTTTCTTGCGCTGCCGTCCTGGAAATTCCCGTACAGACATCCAGTTTTCACATTTTTTTCCGGTCCCAGGCTTCTCGCGCGCACAGTCATCTTCTCGATGATTTCCTCCTCACGTGAAACTGAAGCGAGTTCGTCAGCGCTCCCTATCGCAAGAAGGTAATTCGGCGGTCTCGCATCATCCACAATGTCAAGGATGCTATATTTTTGCTCAAAATCCGGGGCATCAACGTCAACGTGTTTCGAGAAGGTGACGAACTTCCATAGTCTCGAGACAAAATCGTCAATCGAGCCGGCAAGGTCCTCGATCGCATCCTTTAGACTCGTCCAGCAGTATATTGCCACAACAGAGGAAATGCGTCCGTCAGTCTGTATCGCGCCTGCTCTCGTCGAGATTATTCCACCCAGCGAATGACCCATTGCGACAATCCAGGCTGGCTCAATCTCCTCGACATTCGTTCGCAAATATCGAGCGGCGGCAAGCACGTCATTTGCTTCGTCATAACCAAAACTACAATAGCCTGTCGAACCACCATGCCCCCTGAAGTCGATTGAAAGCACCACAAAACCCTCGAGAACGAGTCTTCTTGTGAGTTGAATATACCATTCCTTGTTTCCCGTTATGCCATGTGCAAAAACAATCCCTGGCCTTTTTATTCCCTGTTGTGCTCCGCCATCGGAAGGTTTCATGAGTAGTCCCGAAATCGTTACCGGCTCTGGCTCGAGACCCTCTGTCGTGAACTTGACTCTTTGATAAGAAACCTGTGGCTTTGTGGAACCATTTATTATGAATATTGAAACTATGAGTAATATCAAACCGAGCGCGACTAAAACAACCCAGAAAGGAAACCTTCGTTTCCCACTCTGCTTTTTTGAGCCTTGAAAGCCAGCGGGAATTGCTTCTATTCCCCCGTCCATTTTTTCATCTGTGTTGCCGAAATTGTTCTCCATAAGGACCACTAACAAAAACGAGTCTGCCACTGCATAAAACGCGACAAGTGAACGAATAAGAAAGAATCAAAATTCTTAAATTCGCCAAAAAAACCATACGCGTGATATTCTATAGCATGAAAGTTAAGTAAAGGAAGAAGGCTGACCAATTTTGCGTCTCTGCCGTCAAGGTTAGATGAAAGGAACTATTTGAATCGCCAACCGATGGGGTGGTGGCTTTCAAAATTAGCGGGAAAATCAAAACTGCAAAAAGTCAGCCACCGAAGCCTCAGGGTTCAGCACCGAAGAATTTGTTGAAAAGTCAATCCGGATAGAAATCCAGTAGTGTGGCATAATGTTTACATTGATGTGATTGCGAATCGGTAAGTTATAGGTGAAATAATAGTTTGACATCAGCAATACCCAAGAGAATTTTCACAAGACTTGACAGGTCGAACGCAGGAGTTGGGAGAGCGTGAAACATGAAAAGTGAATTGGTAGCGATTCTTTCACATGAGCTCAGGGCACCGCTTGGAGCAATCAAAAGCAGCATAGACGCGTTGAAATCCATGAAAGGTGTTCACCTCTCAGAAGAAGCGGAAAGCCTTTTGGGCGTGATCGATAGAGGAGTGCAGAAGCTATCAAAATTGGTGGATGAGCTCACAGACCTCTCCAGGATAGACATCGATCAGTTGAATCTAAGGTGTGAGACATTTGACGCAAGAACTCTCATAGAACGGGTTGCCTCACTTTACGAAGGGCGTTTCAGAGCAAGGGGAATTGAACTGAAACTCGAAACCCCCGATGAACCTGTCAAAGAGAAAGGTGATCCGGAACGACTCGAGCAAGTGCTATCAAATCTCTGTGAAAACTCACTAAAGTTTACAGAAAAAGGCTGTGTGACACTCGGGGTGCGAGCGACACCCGAAAAAGTGATTTACACCGTTAAGGATACCGGAAAGGGAATCGCACCCGAATTTCACGAGAAAATATTTGAAAAGTTCTCGAGCGTGGGCGAGCCGGTCAGAGGGGAACCTCAGGGTATCGGACTCGGGCTTGCGATATGTAAAGCAATAGTTGAGGGCCATGGCGGAAAAATGACCCTCTCGAGCGCCGTAGGAAAGGGCACCACCTTCCTTTGCGAAATACCAAGGGAAGCGCCGGCATGTGAATATGAGAACGACGTTTCTTGATTCTTAATTCGCCTTTGAATAGTTTGGCTTCGGAAGCTTCGAAACTGTTGGAATTCCCAAACTAACTGCAACGGCATCCGCGCCAATCGGGGCAGCGTCCTGCGGGAGAATCAGCGCCATTGTCCGCCCTTATGCAATACGCAACTCTGCCTCATCGCTTGATTTCCCCTTACTCAAAGATTTGGTTGTTTACAAAAAACTCTTTTGATAGTTACTCGCAATCCAGATTCGACAGGCTAAGCAAACCGAAAATTGGACCTGAGAGATATTTGGTTTTTTTGGATTAAGGCTTGACAATATTTAGAGAATTGTTATAGAAGACAAATGAAGAAATCCCAACCACAACGAAGTGGGGGTGGGCGATAGAAGGTATTATGAAAAGCACATCCAGGGTGAGGGTTCTGTTAGAGGCGGGACACAAGAGGGGGGCCACCCCAAAAGGTGAAAGGCCTATCGAGAATATACTTGGTGCTCAGAGAAACAACCGTAAATGAGTTACGCAGGTTGGCTTGTTCGCCAGAGGGACGAAGATAGTCAAATGGCAAGATGGATGTGCGATTTGGGAGGTGAAAAATGCATTATTTCTTGAGTATGTTATTGCTGTTCTTCGTGATTTTCGGATTATTCGACGGAGGATGGTTAGCGTGGCATGCAAAAGGGAAAGATAAAGTAATGGGCATAATCCTTTTTCTGGTGGCAATCTTTTGCTTAATATTCTTTATTGATGGCACTTGGGCAATCTGGGGAATTTTTACTCATTGGGGTGGGTCGGTCGTGGTCCGGGGGCTACTTGCTTTTCTGGGTGTGATAGTTGGAATTCTTATCCCTACCGGAGTGATATTAATTGCGATGCGTGATTGAAGCTGCGAGATGACACAGAGCCACTAATGCGGGGCACAGATTCCCTGAAGACATACTCGCAAGCGTAATCTGTGTATCGGGAGGGGAAAACATGTTAGACAAAATTGATGTGGTTTGTTTTGGATATAATGGGGCAAACAATACAGGCTCAGAAGCAAAATTACTAACCACAATAGCAGATGTAAAAGAAGTTTTGGGAGAACGACTTAGAAGAATTACTGTTTTAACATTTAACAAGGAAAACCAGTCAAGGTATTTAAAGGATAAATGTCCGGAAGCAGAACTAATTGAGGTTACTGCTCTTATTACAAAACTTGACCTGATTGAATTTGCAAGATTGCAGAATCTGATAATGTTCCGTAGACCTGAGATCGTTTTGCTTTCAGAAGGTTCAACTTTTATAGACCACTTCGGCTCAGGTTTTCTGTGGGCTTTTTGTGGTACGCTCCTCGTTCAAAAAGTAAAAAATTTACATTGCATTTGCTATTCAAACGATTGTGGAAACCTGAAGCCGTATAACCAGCGGGTACTGCGACGAACAGTCAATCAAGCGGACCTGATAATGCTCCGCAACCCTGATGCAGTTGCCAGAATGAAAAAATACGGTGTGAAAAAAGAAATCCATTGCACGGCTGACGGGGCTTATGCCTATCCTCTTCCACCAGAAGAATACCAGAATAATTTATTGAAAAAATTCAATATTGACCCTGAGAAAAAACCTATTGCCGGACTGGCGCCAAAATGGTTCTTCAACTGGCCAATCGCGTATAGACCTTACGGTCCAAAGGAAGATAAGTATATGCCGTTTATGTTTCACACCTGGCCGAAAGGCGCCCGTGAATGGAATGCCAGATATATCCAGCAGAATGCAGAATATGCAGATTGGTGCATAGAAAACCTAAATATGGATATCGCGCTGATTGCAATGGAACATATGGACCGTTTCCCTACCGAAGAAATCTACGCAAAGATGAAACACCAAGATAGGGCAAGACTTATTTTGAGTGACGATTACGTTGTCGATGACATAATTACTGTTTTGGTTAACTTGGAATTCCTTAACACAACCAGGTATCACGCCCATGTTCTTTCTTCCTCAGCAGGAGTTCCTACAATATCGGTTTCTTCGGATACCAGGCTGGAGGCAGTTCACCGTGAACTGGGTTTGATGGATTATTATAATGAATATGTTGACCATGCTGATCCTGTCCCTCCTAAAATAGATGACCTTTTTCCTGTTCTCGTAAGGCAGACCGAATCGGTTCTCGAGCACAAAACCGAGATTCGCAAGAGGAATCTAAAAGGTTATGAAAAGTTTGTGGAGCGTTCAAAACAAAACAAAATTCTTTTCAGCCAGTGGTTCAAAGAAACCTACGGATAAATTCCACTCTGGATGCAGATATGATAGTGGCATTCCTCGTGGCTCCAATCGAGGTTTTGTTGGAGAAGCAAAGATTGGCCAATGGCCAGGTAATCTGCTTCCTGTTTAGAGGCAGTCTGAGCCCCTGGCAAATTGTTCATTAGAAAGCCGCCATTTCCCCCTCACGTCTTCAACCCTTCCAATCCGATCCTCATTTACAGGCATAAAGATTTTTGAAAGGTTTGGGTGCATCGCACCCCGTTAACCACATCGATAAAATCAATCCGTAAATCATCAGGCAAAACGTTCAGAACGAGCAGCCTGAATTACCCACCACGAACTGCGCTTCTTTCTCTGCAAAGCGAGTGGAAACCAGAGCACAAGCGGCACCAATCGAAGCGTTCCCAATGTTTAAAAAGCAATGCTCATCTCTGTTTCTAATGTAATCCCCACAAATTGAGGCAAAACCATCCTCTATTTTCCACTCAAAACCAGACCCTCCACCAATATGGAAGGAGAGCAAATTCCACCCATAACCGGAATTTCTCTCGGGTCATTCCCGAGACCCTTGATGCCACCGAGAACTTCCTGCATCGTTCCCGCTATGGTCACTTCTCTCACGCCATAAGACGGTTTCCCTTCTTCTATCCAACGCCCCCTCGCTCCAACCGAAACATCTCCAGATACTGTATCAAAGCCAACATGAACGCCCTGGAGTTCTATTACTTCAAATCCCTTTCCAATCCCCGAGCGAAGTTCGTCAGGGCTTTCCTTCCCCGCTCTTAATTTCAAGTTTGTCGGGCTCACCTCAACAGAAGAACGATAGCTTGCCCTACAGGCGTTTCCGGTTGTTTTGGTTCCCATCCGCGAAGAAGTGTAGCAGTTGTGGAGATAGGAAGTCAGGATTCCGCTCTGAAAAACTTTTGTTTCGCCCGTTTTCGCCCCCTCCGCGTCAAATGGGGCTGTTCCAAAACCGCCGTGGAGCCTGCCGTCATCAGTGATATTAACTAATTCCGATGCTACTTTCTCCCCGAGCCTGCCACGCAAAAACGAGCGTCCGAGAATAACTGATTTCGCGCTCAATGCCGCTCCTAAGACAGCAACAATCTCGCATGAAGATACATTATCGAAAAGAACGGGAACACGACAGGATTCAGGTTGCTTGCTTTTAAGCATTAGAATTGCTTTCTCTGAAGCTTCACGAGCAGCCGCAGACGGGTCGAGCGAGGCAAAAGACCTCCCTGCCGTAAAACCAAAACCGGTCTGGCTTTCCCCCCTCTCTTCAGCAATCGCCGTGAGATAGCCATAGTGAAACGAACTCTTGTATCCCGCTTTGAATCCATTGCTGTTCATAAGAATGACATCCAAAACGCTATCGCTATAGTTCGCTGACTCGACGCCAGATATTCTCCCGTCAAATTCCTTCGCCATCCTTTCGAGTGATAGAGCAAACTCGATTTTCTCATCCTCGCTTATTTCATCTATCTCACCAGAACAAATGGCAAGTTCTTCCCCTAAAAACTTCCCCTTGGATGCCCCTGGAGGGAAGAATTCAGCGGGACAAATCATCTGATGCTCATCGGGAGCAGATACTGAAGTTGCCTCGAGCGCTCTCTCGGAAGCCCTTCTTACCGAATCCATGCCGAAGTCAGTCGTATAGGCTCTACCGCCACAATTCCCCTTGAGTACGCGAATTGAAAGTCCACGAGAAAGGGAATACTCAAACTTTTCGATTTTCCCCGAGCAAACCTTGATTGAAACTCCACGCTCGAACTCATAGGCTGCCTCTGCAGAGGTCACGCCTAATTTCCTTGAATGTTCTATGCCAAACTTGAGAATCTCAAACTCGTCCATGCTCACTAAACTATCAGATAAGCGCCCCTATGTGAATTCCTTACAAGAGCGGAAAGTGCCAGATAAGTATTGCATAGACCTGCTGTGATATACTTGAGCCCAATGTTGCAACATCGGGGTCAGGTCTTGCAATGCAACATTTGTTTTGCCTGCCTTGCGCATGATGATTAAATGTGTTATTGCAAGACCTGACCCCATTTAGGAGAACATTTTGGGAGAAGTTTTCTACGTAACG
Organism: Actinomycetota bacterium; assembly: GCA_028718945.1. Lineage (GTDB taxonomy): Bacteria > Actinomycetota > Geothermincolia > Fen-727 > JAQUKT01 > JAQUKT01. The sequence goes on from JAQUKT010000052.1 coordinate 10,828, forward strand.
ACGCCAATTTACTATGTGAACGATGTTCCACATATTGGAACCGCTTACACCACGGTTGCGGCTGATGTCGTTGCCCGCTATCAGAGGCTCAAGGGCAGGGAAGTGTTCTTCCTGACAGGAACAGATGAACACGGGCAAAAAGTGGCGCAGGCGGCTTTTGAGAAAAACAAAAACCCGCAGGACTGGGTTGATGAAATGGTCGAGCACTTTACTGAAACCTGGAAACTCCTGAACATTTCCAACGACGATTTCATAAGAACAACCCAGAACAGGCACACATCCGTCGCCCAGAAATTCATCGAGAAGCTGAACGAAAAGGGAGATATCTATCTTGGCTCATACGAAGGCTGGTACTGCGTTCATGATGAGACTTTCCTCCTGTCAAGCCAGTTAGCTGATGGAGCCTGCCCAGAGTGTCACCGTCCTGTGGAGTGGGTAAAGGAGGAAAATTATTTCTTCAGGCTCTCCGCATATCGCGAACGGATCTTGAAACTCATAGAAGATGATCCTTCTTTCGTTCAGCCCGAATCCCGTAGAAACGAAGTGATGAGTTTCATAAAGCAGGGGCTTTCAGACCAGAGCGTATCGCGGACAAGCTTCACCTGGGGAATCCCGCTGCCATTCGACGCACAGCATGTAATGTACGTCTGGTTTGACGCACTCATAAACTATATAAGCGCAATTGAATACGGAAAAAATGATGAAAGATTTACCAGAATCTGGCCCGCGGACTGGCACCTTGTTGGAAAGGAGATACTCCGCTTTCACGCGATTGTCTGGCCGGCAATGCTCATGGCAGCCGGCCTTCCTCTACCGAAAAGGATCTTCGCACACGGCTGGCTAACCGTCGAGGGAGAAAAAATGTCAAAATCGCTCGGGAATGTTGTAAGACCGCGTGAGCTCGTCGAGGAATACGGGGTTGATGCGTACAGATATTACTTCATGCGCGAGTTCTCCTTTGGGTTAGACGGGAATTTCTCGAGAAGAACAATGACGAGGCGATTCAACGACGAGCTCGCAAACGACCTCGGGAACCTCGTCTCGAGGGTCCTCTCAATGGTGGAGCAATACAGAAACGGAATCGTCCCTTCACCTCGAGCCCAGGCTCCCGAAGAGAACGCGATTCAGGAAAAAGCAAAGGGACTATATGAAACGGTCGATGAACTTCTTGAAAATCTTGAATTCAACGATGCCCTCGCTAAGATCTGGGATTTCATTCGCGCTCTCAATAGATATGTGGATAGAGAAGCCCCCTGGTCGCTTGCAAAAGACAAATCAAAAAGTGATGAACTCGATGGAGTCCTGTACACCTGCCTCGAGGGATTGCGAATAGTGTCAGTCTTCATACTTCCCTTCATGCCGGATACCGCAAGCGAAATATGGAATCGCCTCGGCATCAAAGAGCCCATCTCATCCGCAAGGCTCCCGGAAGCCTCGGAATGGGGCAATCTCAAAACCGGACTAAAAACCCGTACCGGCGAGCCGCTCTTCCCCAGAATCCAAAGCGCCTGAGGCTGGTGAAATTGATACCCGATAGCCACTGCCACCTTGACCTGATAGACGAAAATGAGGATATCGTGATTTCAAGGGCGCTCGCGGGCGGTGTTTCTCCTCTTGTGACGATTGGAATAAATCTCGAATCAAGTCTTGCAGCATGCGAATACGCGAAAAAACACGGAAATGTTTACGCCGCGGTTGGAATCCATCCAAACGACACATCCAAAGCAAGCAAGGACGACATGGGAAGAATCGGGGAAATCGCAAGGATAAACGAAAAAGTTGTGGCAATCGGCGAGACCGGTCTTGATTTCTACAGGGAATCTTCGCAGCCCGAAACACAGATGAAATTCTTCCTCGAACATATAAAAATCGCGGAAAAAACAGGACTTACCCTCGTCATCCACTCGAGGAAAGCTAACCAAGAAGTCCTCGAAATACTTTCGCTCGAGAATCTCCAAAGCATAAGGAGTGTGGTAATGCACTGCTTTTCCGGGGATGAACGCCTGCTCGAGGAGTGCGTGTCCCGCTCCTTTTACATATCATTCGCGGGACCGATAACATTCAAGAACGCAGAAAAAGCGCGCGAGACCGCGAAAAAGACCCCGCTTCACCTCCTCTTGTGCGAAACGGATGCCCCATTTCTTTCTCCCGAACCATTCAGGGGAAAACCCAATCTCCCCGAAAGAGTGGCATTGGTCGCGGAGAAACTCGCAGAGATACATGGAATCGAATTTTCTGAAATGAATACCATACTCGAGACAAACGCAAAAAATGCTTTCGGAATTGCATAAAATTAATCCAAAGGAAGATTGGACCGTGGAGCACTCTATAAGCGAAAAATGCAAAAAATCAAGTGAAAATATTGTTCCCAATATTTCATCTCCCCAATTCACGAGGAAATTGCTTTCAGAGCACGCGATAAGACCAAGCAGAAAAAGAGGTCAGAACTTCCTCATCGACAGCAACATCTTGAAAGTCAT
>JAQUKT010000053.1 GCA_028718945.1 Actinomycetota bacterium
TATTTGAGCGATACTGAATCCAAATCCATTCGGGTCAATGTTGTTCTGTTTCATCCAGGCAATCATCGCCTGCGCTGCAGTGATGTGCTCAACCTGTCCTTCTTTTCTTTCCGGCTGCGCTGGCTTTTTTGCCTTAGCAATAACAGTAAACTCAACGTAATTGCTCTCGCCCCCTTCAGTCAGAACGGATACCGGATAGGTCAGTTCATCAAGTCCCTCTGGAATTGTTATTGTGATTCTGTCGTTCCTCCATGAAAGAACTTCCGCAACCTTGCTTCCAACATGAACCACGCTGTCCCCTTGAGAATCACCAAAATTGCTGCCGATAATATCGACTTTTGTTCCAGTCTTTCCGCTTTCGCAGGAAAGCGCGATCACCGATGGAGTCTCTCCCTTCTTTGCTCCGCAACCAGTTAGAAGCATGGCAACCACCGACAGGCACACAAGAAAAGAAAGAAAACCAGCACTGCGACTTTTTCTCATCTCTACCTCCCCGATAAGAAATCCGTACAGCCAAAAAAAGTTTCTTAATGCTACAATACGGAACTTTTCATGTCAATTTTGCCACGAAGTCTCACAAAGGATTTTTGTACTTCCCCAGCTAAATCAAATCCGACTCGAGAGGAACCGGCAAGAGAGAAATCTTGCAGAAACTTTCAAACCTAAATAGAATATAGCGACATAAGAGTCTCGATATTCTGAAAGGAGATTGGTTGGCAACAATTCCTGGAAGCTGGTGCCCATTGAAAAGCCCTCAAATACCAGGGGCTAAAGTTCCATGCGAAGACACCTGTGCATTTTATATCGCTTCCTCTAAGCTTCCTCCCACGCACAGCTGTGCAATCACTGCAATTGGTATTTATGCGCTTCAGAGAATTGTTGTCCCAAAAAAAGAGCAGGACTCAACGTAGAGCAAAAAGTGGAAACCAAGCAGCAGCCAAGATGGTAAGAGAACCGCAAAAAAGAGAGCAAAAAAAACATCGGCCAAAAATAGAACTTGGCAAGATGGCGCATGAAAACTACAAGGCAAGAATCACGCACGGGCTTTTGGGCGTTGGGCTCGGTGAGGGAGATATCGTTGAGATTTTGAATTTCCGCTCTAAAAGGATTCTCAGCAAGGAATTGTTCGATGACCCCGAAGAAGCAAAGCGCGAGCTTTCGAGAATAAGGGAAGATATCAAAAAACTTACCACCGAGGAGTTTATAAGAAAACACCTTCAGAGCCAGTCTTGAACAGGCTGAGCAGGAAATTGTCCGACCTGCTTGAAGCAACGGACATCTCCAACAAACGCCAGTGAAAACTACCTCGGAATCTCACAGAGCAAGGTCAGGGTCAGAAATTGAAAGAATCGGGCAAAAATTTCAACAATTCCCTACCACGGTGGTTTTTTGCGGTTGTCCAAAATGTCCAATGATAAATGTTAGAATCAAACAACAGTTTCCTCCAAAACCTGAAAGGAAAGCTTTATCTAATGGGAAGAGTCGCATCGAGGTGGAAAGGGATAAAAAAAAGTAAAGCCAACCTCGTGCTTGTAATTGCGGGGATTTCTATTATCCTGCTATCCATTGCCTGGCGCCTCTTGATTGCACCTGCTCTGAAAGTAGTCGCAACAGATTTCGACCTCATATACTTTTACGAGGGGAACCTCTCTCGACTCCCACAAACATATACCCCCGGTGAAAGCCTTGAGACAAAAAGCCTCCCCTGCATCGTTGAAAGGCGGCTTTTCTCTCGTCTTGAACTTTCGTCCCCAAAATACTCGGCAGTGGAAGAAGACATAAAGATAAAGAATCGCAGCACAGGTGAAGAGTTTGCAAAAGCAGAGCGCGTTTTCTTTCTTGACAGGAGAACTTGCGAAACCGTGCTTGCCTGGACTTCCAGGAAAGATGAGGCAGAAAACGTCAATGAATATCTAAGGAAGCTCACAAAATCAAAGAAAAATATTCCATTCAGAATCAAGACAGAATGGGGAGAAGAGAAGCCATTCAAAACGGGTTATTACATCCAGTTCCCTTTCGACACCCGCAAAAAAGATTATCCGTTCTGGAATCCCACCAGAAAATGTGCCCACCAGGCAAAATTCACGAGAAAGACCAGCATCGGTGGCCTCGAGGTCTATGAATTTCGAGTAGAGTATCAAAACGAACCAATCACGCTTCCCACCATATATCCAAGAACCGCAAGTGGAACAGAATTGAAGGCAATGTTTTCAAATCCAGACCTTGATGTTTCCAATAGCGAAACGGTTGATATTTCATACACTTTGACCGGAATCACCGAACTCCTGGTCGAGCCAAAGTCCGGAACGATAGTCACGATTCCGAAATCCAGTGAGTCAATATCTCTCACCGCAAAAAGGAAAGATGGAATCCTTGTCGCATCAAAAACCATCTCTGAGTTTGAATATTCGCCATCGAGAGGGACACTTGATTACGCCTGTTCATTCGGAAAAGACGAGAAAGCGAAAATCAAGCTTCAATTCTCATATCTTCCGCTCGGTCTTGCGTGCTTAGGAATAATCTCACTTCTTGTAGGTTCTTTCGCAGGAATCGAAACAAGTTCGAAGCAGGTTGAGCATTAGCACTATCTATCATCCCTGCCTGTAGTTTTTTCCTTGTAGCTCTTACACTCGTTCGTTACATATATCAAAGGATTTTTCTCCCGTCATGAATCTGTCGAGGTCCTCACCACTATAAAGCTTCATTATCACCCTGCGCAGTTTTCCGCTCAGCATATCAATTGTCGCCTTGTTGAGAAGCATTTCCCTAACATTCTCAAGGCTTATCGGTTTTCCCACTCTGACAAGGATGCTTCTGTAATTCAAAAAACTTTCTGCCTCCTTCTTCGAGAAACCCTTGGGAGATCTCGAAAACGAAAGAATGTCGGGAAGCTTTCTTTTTTCCTCGGGAATCACTGCCGCCGGAATCACCGGAACGCCTGCCTCAAGGGCAATCCTCACAAAATCAGTTCTGAAATGACTAATTTTTGTAGCCCTGTCGAGCCGCGTGAACGAATCGGCCCCCTCCGGGGAAATACCAACCAGCTCTCCATTCTTCATAAGGCTTATCGCGCGGTCGAGCCCCCTCGCACTACTTCTCAGCGGAAGCCCGACCATACCAGTCATGTGGTAAAGGGTTCTCAGCACAGGAAGAATCATCCCTCTACTTCCAGCCATAAAATTAATATATCGGTCAACCTGAGTCATCAAAACAAGGGGATCGATTATCGAGCAGTGATTGCAAATCAGCAAAGCGCCACCCTCTTCGGGTATATTTTCGGTGCCCTCCGAGCGAACTCTGAAACCAAACTCAACCCACGGACCAAGAACTGTCCTTATGGTTTCATATCCAAGCATCTGATACACATTCATTTCGACCATTTACCTCGATATTTCCCCAATCGCTAAACACAATAATTCGGCTTTTATTGATTTTGCGTACGTGCCCCTCAAAAAAATAACAACCAACAATAGAAATTGTTTTCAACGGTGATATTCAACTATTCTCGAACCACGTCTTAGATAACGCTAAACCGCAGAACGTCTCGCGCCTTTCTCTTTTGTGAATTCAGTTCTCGTTGGTCAGTATGACAATGCCGCAGACAATACCTCCTAAGCCACCAAGATTGTGCGCAAGGCCAACCTTTGCGCCTTCGCGCTGCATGCCGTCAGCCCTTCCCTGGAGCTGCTTTGTAACCTCGTAAATCATTCTTATGCCAGTTGCTCCTATCGGGTGCCCGAAGCACTTGAGCCCCCCCGAGGGATTCACCGCGACTTCTCCATCTATGTTGAACCGCCCCTCTACCGTTGCCGGTCCCCCCTCGCCTTTCTTGCAAAAACCAAGGTCCTCGACATTGAGTATCTCGGTGATGGTGAAGCAATCGTGGCACTCTGCAAGGTCTATTTCCTTAGCAGGCTCCTTGATTCCAGCCATTTTGTATGCAGCCTCAGCCGCTTTTACGGTAGGACGCCATGCAAGGTAATCAAAGTCCTTGTTATACATCATGAGGTTCGTGTATGCTGACATACCCATGCCCTTGATTGTCACGAAATCATCCCTTTTTTTCTTCGCGATATCCTTCCTTGTAATAATCACTGCCGCAGACCCGTCAGAAATCGGGCAGCAGTCCAAAAGACCCAATGGTCCCGCTATCGGTGGAGCCTTGAGGACCTGTTCAATGGTAACCTCTCGTCTGAAATGCGCTTTAGGATTTGCCGCTCCATTCCTGTGATTCTTTACCGCCACATGCGCGAGGTGCTCCTTCGTGGTGCCGAATTCAAGAGAATGTCTGGTGAACGCAAGACCGAACGCCGAAGGGGCAGTAAGTCCCGCCATCATAACCGGATGCCCCATTCCGCTTGTCGGCAGTCCCCGTCCACCCTGGTCCGTAATCTTCTCAACCCCGCACGCGATTACGATATCGTACTGTTCGCTTGCAACAGCAAGGCAGGCATTTCGGAAGGCATCAAGCCCTGAAACGCAATAGTTTTCAACATGAGTAATCGGTATGTCATATACCTTGATAGCATCCGAAAGGGTTGCTCCGGAAAAACCGGTGAATGGATATTGCATGCCTATCCAGCCAGCCTGTATTTCCCCCGGTTCTATACCCGCGTCTTCAATCGCTTCGAAACATGCCATCGTCAGCATGTCGTCAACTCCCCATTCGAAATTCTCGCCAAATTTGGTGCAACCGCACCCGATAACAGCAACATCCCTCAAGTCAGCCATTGTTCACCTCCTACCGGACCGGTCTCGTCTTCCAGTAATAGTTGTAGAAGTGCCCGGCTTCGTTGATTTTTCTGAAAGTCAGTTCAACGTCCATGCCCACTTCCACCTCATCAACAATTCTGTCAGTCATCTGCAGAAAGATTCTCCCGCCGCCCTCGAGGTCCGTTATTGTGAGAGTGGTAGGAGATTCCTCGCTCTGATAAAGATAATCATGAATGAAATTCCATAGTTTGCCCTTTCTCTTCAGCCTCCAATCGAGATTATCGCCGTAATTTTTGCAGTATGGGCAAACCCTTCTCGGTGGAAAATAAACCTCTCCGCATTTGTTGCACTTCTTTCCATAAAGAGGATAAATTGCCTTCCTGTCCCTCCATGTCTGTATCGGCGATGAGGAACCGGCATCCACGTCGACTTCGAGAAGCTCTTTCAGCCTGAGATATTTTGCATAACTTCCAAGACCCTGTTTCGATTCTACATGACCCTTGACTCCCCGACGCGGTTTCAAGGATTTGATTCCATCAGTAACTTCAAGAAGCATCACGTTATAAGCGTCACCCCAGCCAACGAGCAGGAACGTTTCCCCAGGGGAAGCATCCTCGAGAGCCGCCGCAAGCATAGCAAGAGGCTGCGCTGAACCAAGCCCTCCCACAAAAGCAAATAGGGGGTCCTGAATTCTTGACGGGTCTTTTACGCCAATTGATTTTGCAACCTGCCCATGTGACCTCAAATCCGGGGCGCCATAGATAAACTTCGATATTTCACTTTCGCCAACGCCAAATTTCTCCAAGGAAGACTTGATCGAAGCAACCATAGCCGGGATATAACCCTTAGCGGCATAGAACCTTGGATTGAAATCGTGGATTCTTTTTTCTTCGGCTGTTCTCCATGAACCGAGTATCTCGTCATAAGCCGTGTGTAAACCCTTTATGTCAGCTATTACATCTTTTTTGCCGACAAGAAGTGCTCCCGCACCATCCCCAAGAGTTTGCTCATCGGACGTTTTTGGCTCGGGAACCCTGCACTCCGCACATGTGACCAGAACACTCTCCGCAAGCCCATCATCAACCGCAGCAACAGCAGCCACAAGCGCATTCGCTCCAGCGGAAAGGGTCGTGCCAAAATCAGCCACGAGCGCGTCTGGCTGAAGGTCGAGAACGGACGCTACTATTGTCGAGCAGGATTTCTCAGCATAGGGGGCGGAGGTTGATGCAAAATACAATCCTCCCACTCCATCCGGCTCGTCAAGCAGGCAGTCTCTTCCCGCCTCAACAGCCATGGTTATGCTATCCTCGTCGAAGTTTCCAACAGCTATCTCGCCCGGCGCGCCCGGGGTCCCCCAGCTCTCGGCGATTTGTTTTCGCTCGAGACGAAGTTTTGGTATGTAAGCACCATAAGCAACTATTCCAGCCATTTCCACCTCCTGTTCAATTAAACAAAGACGTATGCCAAATTATGCAAACCCTTGCCCGGTCAGGCATTTCTCCAGACATATTACAAGATAAGTCACTCTTGCAGAGGTATGATATCAAAGTCGGCAATTTTCTGCATGGAATACCACATCTCTGAAGGATTTTTTTGACCATATCGCAAAGAAAGCCGCAAGTAAACAATTAACACTATAGAAAAGAAGTGGAAAGTCGAAAGATCGGTTCATGCTGTAGCCAACAAGGCATTCATGTATCGGTTGTAAAGAGTTTGTACACAAGAAGCAATAGAAACTACGTGAAAGAAAAGCAAGCCAAAAATGCTCTCGTGCTTTCGTTATTGGTTGCGTTCATGATCGTGGTCTTTTCGGTTTGCGGTAACAGCAACGTTATTCGAGGCTCATTACCATGGCCAGGGTTTGCCATAGAAACAAGTGCAGCGCGCAAATTTCAAGGTTGTGAATTAACAAGAATTGGAACACCACAAGACCTGCTTCATTCCAGCAACTTTCAATAGATGATAAAATACAGCCATGAAAAAACCAGATGACAATGAAAGCGCCGAAGGCAAAACAACCAATGAATCAAAAACTGTTGTTGATTTCCTCAACCAGGATGATTCCTTTTTTTGGATGGAATCCTGCGAGGGTGCTGTTCCTCTCGAATCAATTGGTATAGAATTACCGCTTGGTTGCAGATTCTGTATCTGAATTCCAGCACCGGGGGAAGAATGGAGTTCAAAAGACATTTCAGCCTCGAGGAACTCGAGGAACTTCTTGAAAAGCTGTCTTTGCCTTCTAAGTTCATGTTTGGAGTGGCAAACGCTCCATTTCAGGTCGAAGGCGGCTATAATGGCAACAAAGAACCACTCAACAACTGGGTGAGGCTCGAGCGAAAGGGCAAGGTTGAAAGAAGCGGTGAGGCTATTCGTTTCTGGACGGACTATCCCGAGCAGCTTGAACTTGCCCGCTCAACTGGTATCAACGCTTTCCGACTCGGAATCGACTGGTCAAGAATTCAGCCAATCACTGAACTCAAAACAGATTTAATTCCCCGTTTTGACAGAGCAGCAATTGAGGCTTACTCCGATATGCTTGCCGCAATAATGAAAGCGGGGATGGAGCCCGTAGTTACTCTTCACCACTTCACCCATCCATACTGGCTCGGGATGGATTTCTGGCTCGATCAGGCGAAACTCGACCTTTTCGAGGACTTCGTAAGGGTCGTTGCCGAAGACATCAATTCCTTACTTGTGGAGAAACACTCACTTCGTCCAATCAAATACTATGTGACGATAAACGAGATGAACGGACTTCCGCATATCACTTACGCGCTCAGGCAGTTTCCACACGGCAGGTCGGGCATTCTGAACTCCTTCAAGGCACTCTCAAATATGATTGCCGGGCATTGCCGTGCATACGACACAGTACACAGCGTGTATCAGGAAAATGGCTGGGAAGAACCCCTTGTGAGTTATAACACCATAAACGTCGCGAATTACTATGCTGACAAATTCCTTACTGACATGCTCAACGCAAGAGAAAACGGGATTGAAATGAAGGACCTCGATACTTATTTGAGAGATGGAAAACAGGCATGGGATGAAGAAATCCAGAAATGCCCGGAAGTCTGGAAATCTCCACGAATGGTAAGGGTGGGCGAGCGGGCTCTCGATAGAGCGCTTCAAAAGATTGTCACATCAGAGCGGCTATCCAAGGGTGTCGAAGAAATATACAAATCAAAAATAAAAAGAAAGCTCGACTATCTCGGAGTTGACTTCTATGACCCATTCCTTCGCAATATGTACAGGCTACCGACCTTCTCTGACATCAGGGAAAACCGTTTCAACCTCAATGCAGAACACTGGGAATGGGTTTTGAATCCCCGTGCGCTTTATCATTTCCTGAAAGCGGAAACCATAAACCATGAGGGATTGCCAGTCATCCTTCTCGAAAACGGGATGGCATATAAAGTTCGCGGGGGCAGAGTGGAGCAAAGATATGACCATGCCACAAGAGGTGCCTTTCTCCAGTGCTTTGTCTTCGAAGCAATGAGAGCGCTTGCCGATGGCGTTCCGCTAAGAGGTTATTTCTACTGGACTTTCGTTGACAATTACGAGTGGGGCTCCTATGAACCAAGGTTCGGACTATTCACAGTTGACAGAACGAGAACGCCGGTCAGGATTTCATCGGTTGATGCATGGGGAGTGTATGCAGGAAAAGCGTTTGGCGCTATTATCTCTGCTCTCCAAACCGGAGATCGAAAACAGGCAATAGAAGCATTCACCGGGCAGGACTGGTAAATAAAGAGGTATGCAAGAAAGCTTCTCTGGTGCAAATCGCCAATTTTCTTAGTTAGAAGATTGCACCAAAATATTCATCGGTGCTATAATTCACAAACAATTGCATCCATTCAACAGGGCAGGGGATACTGATGGTTTTCCGTGAATCGAATAGAAAACCAGGCATGAAAATCCTCGTTGGAGGCAGCAACCAGCAGGAAGCAAAAGAAATCAAGAAGATACTTCAAAAGAAACTCGGCACGGAAGTCGAGTTTGCTCATTCGAGCAACGAGCTCCAAAAGAAATTAGCATCTGAAAAGTTCGACGTCATCACTCTTGATTTGAACTTTGAAGACGGATGCGTTCTTGAACCCATAGGAGAAATTTTAAAGACGCCAGAGCATCCAGAAGTAATAGTCCTGATGAAAGAAGGCAACGAAGAAGTTGCAGTAAGGGCACTTCTCGATGGCGCTTCTTTTATCTTGAGAAGAGACGAACACCTTGCGGAACTCCTTCCGGAAGCGGTAGGAAAAGCACTCGAGAAAATTGAGATTCGAAGGTCTATGGAAGAATTGGATCTCGCAAGGGAACGGTTCCTTTCCATTTTCGAAAGCATTGACGAGATCGTTTACGTAAGCGACCCGGAGAGTTATGAAGTTCTTTTCTCAAACAGAGCATTGAGAGATGTCTTCGGGGACACGCACGGCAAGAAGTGCTACAAAGAGTTTCAGAGACGCTCGTCTCCTTGCACTTTCTGCACAAACGACAAAATCTTCGGGGAAAATCTCGGGAAAACTTATATATGGGAATTTCAAAATGAGAGAAACAAGCGCTGGTATCGGTGCATAGACAAAGCAATAAGATGGACAGATGGTCGCTTCGTCCGCTATGAAATGGCGGTTGATATAACCGACAAGAAAGAAGCAGAGGAAGCAGTTCTAAAGGAAAAGACATTTACGGAGACTGCTCTAAATACAATATCTGACATCTTCGCCGTACTCAACTTCGACGGGAGATTCTCTCACTGGAATAATCGGCTTGTAGAGGTAACGGGATATTCAGCCGAGGAAATACCATCCCTGACTGTAAAGGATATTTGTCCAAAAGAAGACTCGGAACGCCTTGATAATTTAATTGAAATGGCAAAGGGAGGCTCCCCTCAAAAAATAGAAACCGAAATCATCAAGAAGGACAAAACGCGCAATCCCATTGAATTGAGCGCAAATCTGATTCAGGAAACTCTTGGCGGACCAGGCTCAATAGCAATGCTCGCGCATGATATTTCGGATAGAAAGAAAACAGAGGAAGCATTGAAAAGCGTTATCCAGGAGACAAATGAGAGAAGGCAGGAAATTTCTGCCCTCCTCGAATGCACACGCTACGCCTTAAAGAATGAAGATTTCGGTGAAGCGGCGCACGAAATGCTTGGCGCTTGCATGAATCTCGTTGAAGCAGAAAATGGTTTTGTTTCGCTCTTGGATGAAGAGTATCAGAGAATGATCGTTACGGAACCAGAAGGATTGATGAATTCATTCGGTCCAAAGAACCAAATGCCGCTCTCCAGCCCATTCAAAGAGGCTCTAACCTCGAGAAAAACAACAATTGATAACGAATTCAGAGAAAATCAAAAAAGTTTGATTCTCAGGAGTCACATAAGGATAGATAATGTCCTTGTCGCTCCACTCATTGTCGAGGAAAACCCATCTGGCTTTCTTTGCCTTTCAAACAAGGCAAAGGGCTTCAGCACAAGAGATTCCCTCATGGTTTCCGCGTTTGCCGACATTGCCTCTCTTGCCCTTAAAAATTCCATTTCCCGCCAGAAACTCATGGTTTCCGAAGCGCGTTTCCGGTCCACCGTCGAGTCTGCTTTTGAGGCAATAGTTATCTTGAATGGCAAAGGTGATATCGCTTTCTGGAACAGGGGCGCAAAGGAAATGTTCGGTTATTCTGAAAGCGAGATTCTCGGAAAGTCCTTTGTAACAATTTTCCCCGAACGATTGAGAAAGACAAAACATGATTCAACTACACAAGCGATGACTATGGAAGCAATTGAAAACCCTGATAGAATCCATGAAATCTATGGCCTGAAGAAGGATGGGCGCGAGTTTCCCATCGCGATATCGCGCTCTCCATGGAAACTTGACGATGAAGTCTACCAGACGGCAATCATAAGAGACACAACGAAGCGCAAGAAAGCAGAAGAAGCACTCCGGAAAAGCGAGGAAAGATACAGGCAACTTGTGGAGGCAGCGCCTGATGTTATTTATACGATTTCCGAAGAAGGCATTATAACCTCCCTCAATACAGCATTCGGGCGCATTACCGGATGGTCAAGAGAAGAATGGATTGGAAAGCCACACTTAGAACTCGTCCACCCTGATGACCACGAGAAAGCCATGGATACCTTCCTTGCTGCCACCGAGGGCAAACCACAGAAATCATTCGAGCTTCGGATACTTTCTAAGTCTGGAGAGTATCTGGTGGGAGAATTCATCAGCGTGCCGCTTGTTGAGATGGGAGAAAGCAAGGGCGAATTTGGAATAGTAAGAGACATCACTGAAAGGAAAAAGGCGGAAAGAAGCCTTCGCGAATCCACAGAATTATACATGACGCTCGTTGGAGCGATTCCAGATGCAGTTACCGTCACCAATCTCGAAGGGAAGATAGTTCACGCTTCACAGAGAACCGCTGAAATTCACGGCTTTGAAGACCCCAATGAACTGATTGGGATGAATGCTCTTGAGTTTATGGAAAAAGACGACATCAATCATGCAACGTTGATGATAAAAGACACAATGAATAAAGGTCCACAAAGAAAGCAGGAATTCGCGTTTCTCAAAAAAGACGGTTCGAAATTCATCGGTGAAATAAGCACATCTCTAATCCATGATGCGGACGGAAACCCAACAGGGTTTGTGGGAATAACAAGAGACGTAACGGAGCGAAAAAGAGAAGAGGAGGAACTCCAGGCACTCAACCTCGAGCTCGAGGGATACGCATACGCTGTATCGCACGACCTCAAGGGACCGCTCTCCTCTCTTCTCGCCGCCAGCGGAGTCATGAAAAACCTTACGAAAAAAAGTGAAACTCCCGATAGAAAGTCATGGGAAATTGTTGGAGAAGTAAGCGAGATGATTTCCGAAAGCGTTGAAAAAGCAAACAGGTTGATTGATGAACTTTTAACGCTCGCGGAGGCAGGTCAACAACCGCAATCAACTTCAGAAGTCAATATTAGAAGGCTCATTTCATCAATCATCAAAGAAAAATCATTTGAAATCGAATCCAGAGATATTCGGATTGTTCTTCCTGACGACCTCGGAATAATCCGCGGGAATGAAACGCAGCTTTATCAGATATTTTCAAACCTCATAGACAACGCAATAAAGCACAATGACAATGAAAATCCCGAAATCAGGCTTTCTTACCTCAGCAGAGATGAAAAAGCAGGACACAAGTATCTGGTGAGTGACAATGGTCCTGGAATATCCGAAAGGGATATCGAGCATATATTCACGCCCTTTTATGCTGGCGAAAGAGGCGAGACGGGAATTGGGCTTGCTACAGTTGAAAAACTTGTGAAACTCTACGGCGGAGATATTCGGGTTTACAACGATAATGGCGCAAACTTCGAGTTTTCTTTGAGGGACTTCGAGAAGTAACCCGGATAAAAAACTACTAAGGATAAGCCCTTTGTGTTATATTCTTGCAGAAATGTGTTATTGCAAAACCTGACCCCATTTGAATGATGGAAAAAGAGTTGCTTGAGCTTTGGGAAAAGTCGCGTAAGGATATAAGGGAGCGTGTTTTAGGTTGCGCCGATAGTCTCATAAAACGAGACTTCAATGCCCTTCCAGTCCCAACTATTTCTGAAGCAAATAGAAGAATAACCTCAGTGATTCCAAGAAGGAGCACCGTTTTCTGCTGGCGGGGAGTCGCCCTCGATGAAGCCGGGTTGATAGACACGCTCATCGCCAGGGGAAATAGAGTTGTTGATGTTTACCCAATGTGGACAGGCTCCAAGAAGAGAGCGCGTTTTTCGCGTGAGGATGTCTATCTTGCCTCAGCCGGCGCTATCACACTTGACGGCATAATCATGAAACCAGAGCCGGAAAGTCTTTTGTTGTTCTCTCCTCTTGGACAACCAGGGAAAACTATCATAGTCATTGGGGAAAATATGATAGTTGAGGATATGGCTGAGGGCTTCAGGCTTGTGAAGGATATCCATGTTCCACATTTAGCGAGAAGGTTCGGACTCGAACTCGAGTGCGCGAGAAAAGGGACATGTGTTGAATGCGAAAATCCGTCTTTTTTGTGTACGGTTCACACAGTTCTCACAGAAAAACCCGCGGATGTTGATTTTCTCGTTGTTCTGGTTGGTGAGCACCTGGGCTGAAGTCTTCAAAAGCAAGGGAAAACTTCCGCCGTGCTTTGATTACCAAGGGAAAGTGATATTATCAAGGAAAATTATGCAAAGGCTCTTGACTTCATATATAATCTGGAAGCCCGAGGAAATTCCCCGTGATGATACTTATTGAGATTTGTGATACTGAAACCTGATATTGAAACCTGAGAAGGAGGATTCGAAACAACAAAAGATGAGCTCTGTAGTAAAGAAGAGGCGCAAGAAAATGCGCAAGAAAAAACACAAAAAACAGCTACAGAAGAATCGCCACAAGAAGAAGAAATGAATGGTTGGGGTCAGGTCTTGCAATGACACATTTCTCTTTGCCTGCCTTGCGTATGATGATTAAATGTGTTATTGCAAGACCTGGATTATTAAGAAGACGGACACTCCTTTAAACTTGTTTGTAAAAAGTAGCGTGAAAGGAG
>JAQUKT010000054.1 GCA_028718945.1 Actinomycetota bacterium
TTGGATGAGGCACTAAAAGTGCCGGCAGAAGTTGGAACTGACGCTGAGTCAAACTCTGGTAAATCGGAGGGCGAAGAAACGACAGAAGAGAAACGTGAACCAAAAGTTGATCGAGATGTAGTGGAGGAATAAATGCTCCAGCCAAAGAGACCACCTCACAGAAAAGTTCAAAGGGGAAGATTGAAGGGCAGAGCGAAAGGCGGAACAAAGGTTACTTTCGGTGAGTATGGACTTCAAGCGTTAGAGCCCGCCTGGATAACGGCAAGGCAGATCGAGGCTGCCCGTGTTGCGATGACGAGGTATATAAAAAGAAGCGGGAAAGTCTGGATAAATATTTTCCCGCACAAGCCGGTTTCGAAGAAGCCTGCGGAAACAAGGATGGGGTCCGGCAAAGGGAACCCTGATTACTGGGTTGCTCCGGTAAGACCGGGGAAAGTGATGTTTGAACTTGGAGGAGTGAGCGAGCCGGTTGCGCGGGAGGCGATTCGACTCGCTTCGCACAAACTCCCGATAAAATGCCGCTTTGTGAAGCGTGTTGAGTAGTTTGTTGGAGGAAGATATGCTCAGGAGTCGTGATTTGAGGGGGCTTGACAGGGAAGAACTGGAAGTGAAGCTCAGGGAGCTAAAAGAGGAATTATTCAATGTGCGATTTCAGCATGCGACTGGACAACTTGAAAACCCGATGAAGATAAAGGAGACAAGACGTGATATTGCTCGTGTCTACACACTGATAACAGAGGAGGAGTTCGGCATCCATGAGCAATTTGAGGAGGCTTGGGAATCAACGGAAACTATAGAGGACACTTCAAAGAGCGCACCTGAAACGAAAGGCGAGCCTTTCGACGGAGAGGTCGGCGAAGAGTAATAGAGGGCTACAGGCGATAAGAATGGCGAAGAGAAGGTCGAGAAAAGTAAGAGTTGGAAGAGTCGTTTCTAACTCGATGGACAAGACTATCGTTGTTGCGGTAGAGGCTCTGACCAGGCACCCGATATATGGGAAAACGGTGAAAAAGACGACAAAACTATACGCTCATGACGAGAAAAACGAGTGTAATGTTGGTGACCTGGTAAGGGTAATGGAGACCAGGCCGCTTTCGAAGACCAAACGCTTTAGACTTGTTTCGGTGCTCAAGAAAGCAGAGTAAAAAGGAGAGTCTCCCTGTGATTCAACAAGAGTCAAGAGTTAAGGTTGCCGACAACACAGGAGTGAGAGAAGTTCTTTGCATAAGAGTCATAGGTGGTTCAGGGCATAGATATGCTTCTGTTGGCGATGTAATAGTTGGTTCCGTGAAGGATGCGATACCCGGCTCATCTGTTCGTAAGGGGACTGTTGTAAAGGCGGTTGTGGTTCGCACAAAGAAAGAAAGACGCAGACCTGATGGGACATACATAAAGTTCGATGAGAATGCTGTTGTGCTGATCGACAATCAGATGAATCCGAGGGGAACAAGAATCTTTGGACCTGTAGCACGCGAATTGAGACAGAGGAATTTCATGAAGATTGTCTCACTGTCTCCAGAGGTGATATAGGGGCGTATAGGGGCGCGAGAATGAAGAGCATGCATATCAGAAAAGGTGATACGGTTGAGGTCTTGACCGGGAAAGACCGGAAAAAAAGAGGGAAGGTTCTCAAAGTCGACCGAAAACAAAGGCGGGTTGTGGTCGAAGGCGTGAACAGAACGAAGAAGCACTTGAGGCCGAGCCAGTCCGCTCCTCAAGGTGGCGTTGTTGATTGGGAATTGCCGGTTGATGTATCGAATGTCATGCTCGTCTGCTCTTCATGTGGAAGACCCACGAGGATAAGGAGAGGCAGGCGTGGCGGGGAAGCTTTTGCGCGGATATGTACAAGGTGTGAGCGTGAGATATGATTGAGGATTCTCCGGATTACAAACCCAGGTTGAAGGTCACCTATGAAGAAGAAGTGGTTCCGTATCTTATGGAGCGCTTCTCTTTCAAGAATAGATTTGAAGTGCCAAAACTGGGGAAAGTCGTGGTGAATATTGGAGTTGGTGAAGGAGTGAGGAATCCACAAGCGGTTGAATCGGCGGCGAAAGACCTTGCGGCAATAACGGGACAGAAGCCGGTCCTTATCAAAGCAAAGAGGGCGGTTGCGGCTTTCAGACTAAGAGCTGGGATGACAATAGGTTGCAAGGTGACCCTCAGGAGTAATCGAATGTACGAGTTCATTGATAGGCTTCTTTCGATTGCAATACCAAGGGTGAGAGATTTCAGGGGCCTTTCCCGTTCATCGTTCGACGGGAGAGGAAATTATTCTCTTGGAATAGAAGAGCAACTTGTTTTCCCGGAAGTTGATTACGACTCGATTGACAAGGTAAGAGGAATGGACATTACGGTTGTGACCACAGCGAAAAATGATGAGGAGGGGGAGGCGCTATTGGAAGCGCTTGGTTTCCCATTCAAAGTTGGTTAGAAAAGGAGGAAGGCATTTGGCAAGAAAGGCGCTTGTGGTTAAACAAGCGAGACCCAAAAAACATAGGACTCAGGAATACAGTCGTTGCAAGAGGTGCGGTCGCTCCAGGGGCTATCTTCGCAAATTTCAGCTTTGCCGAATATGCACTCGCGAACTGGCGCACCGCGGTGAACTTCCTGGGGTGAGAAAAGCAAGCTGGTAGGGAGGGAGAAAAATTGACCATGACAGACCCTATTGCTGACATGCTTACGCGAATCAGAAATGCAAGTTCGTCCAAAAACGAGAGTGTAGAAACTTCTGCTTCGCGGATCAAAATTGAAATTGCGAAGATACTGGAACGTGAGGGTTTCATAAAGAAGTACGAACTTGTGAAGAAGGGTAATTTCGATACGATCGTTATTCGCCTCAAGTACAGGCCTGACCATGAACCGGTAATTCAGGGGCTCAAAAGAATTAGTCGCCCTGGTTTGAGAGTGTATGCCAAAAAAGATCGTCTTCCCAGAGTGCTTGGTGGGCTTGGGATAGCGATAATTTCAACCTCAAGAGGTTTAATGACGGAGAAAGAGGCCAAGGCGCGGGGTGTTGGGGGAGAAGTCATTTGTTATGTATGGTAGTTCAAATGGAGGTTACTGTTGTCGCGAGTAGGTAATTCACCTGTTGAGGTTCCGTCGGGAGCGACGGTGATGATAGGTGAAGATACGGTGAAAGTCAAAGGCCCAAAAGGCGAGTTGGAGTTTAAGATGCCGGGGCACATAAGCGTACAGAAAGATGGATCGAGGTTGATTGTGTCTCGCGATGACGATTCAAGAAAAGCAAGGTCTCTCCATGGACTTTCGAGGACACTTATATCCAACATGGTCAAAGGAGTTACAGAGGGATATGAGAAAGTGCTTGAGATACAGGGTGTTGGTTACCGTGCAACTCTCAAGGGCTCAGACCTTGAGCTCCATTTGGGATTTTCGCACCCTGTTTTGGTTTCCCCACCCCCGGGAATTGAATTCAAGATTCAATCTCCTACACGTGTGGTTGTGTCTGGCTGCGATAAGCAGAAGGTTGGACAAATCGCAGCTGATATCCGCAAGATGCGGAAGCCTGAGCCTTACAAGGGCAAGGGAATAAGGTACCGTGACGAGCACATCCGTAGAAAGGTGGGTAAGACCATAAAGTGAAAAGGGTAGATAAAACACTGGGAAGACAGAGGCGCCGCAGAAGAGTGAGAAAAAAGATATACGGTACGGTCGAAAGACCGCGTCTCTCTGTTTTTAAGGGAAACAAGAACATAAGCTGTCAGATGATAGATGATATTCATGGGGTGACCCTTGTTTCGGCTTCAAGCCTCGAAAACGATTTGAGACCTGCTTCCGGTCAGACAAAAGTTGATATCGCAAGGATTTTGGGGGAGACGATAGCGATTCGCGCGAAAGAAAAGGGCATTCAGAAAGCGGTTTTTGACCGGGGAGGGTACAAATATCATGGTCGCGTGAAGGCTCTGGCGGAAGGTGCCAGGGAGAGGGGACTTGATTTATAGGGGGAGTTATGGAGAAAGAGGTTCTCGAGGAAAAAAGTCTCGACGAGCAGGTGGTTCATATCAACAGAGTCGCAAAGGTGGTGAAGGGTGGAAGGCGATTTTCCTTTACTGCGTTGGTTGTTGTTGGTGATAGAGAGGGTCTGGTTGGCATAGGGTATGGCAAAGCACGAGAAGTTCCGCTTGCCATTGAAAAGGCGGTACAGAGAGCAAAAAAGAACATATTCAGGGTTCCGGTTGTGAACGAAACTATTCCGCACGAGGTTGTGGGGAAATTCGGCGCGGCTCGCGTACTGCTGAGACCCGCTTCCCCCGGTACGGGGATTATTGCCGGCGGTGCTGTGCGTCCGGTAATGGAACTTGCCGGGATAAAAGATGTTCTTGCCAAGAGTCTCGGTTCCGAGAACCCACTTAATGTAGTTAAAGCAACTGAGGCAGGACTAAGGTCAATTCGTGACGCAAGGACTATTGCCAAAAACAGAGGAAAAACAATCGATCAAATAATTGGGGGGGACCTGCTTGAAGAGTTATGATCTCCGCATTACCTTGAAGAGAGGTCTTGCAGGTGTGCCCAAAAACCAGAGAGCCACAATCAGGGCTTTAGGGCTCAAGCGGATAGGTCATACCGTTGTAAAAGAAGATAGACCAGAGATACGCGGTATGGTAAGGAAAGTACAGCACCTTGTTTGTGTAGAGGAAGTAAAATCAGCGGGTCGAAAGAAGGCTCAGAGCTCTCATGCTGCAAAGAAGCCTTCAGGGGAATCTCGAGTGAAAGACTGAAAGGGTTGCAAGGGAAATGGAGGAGGAAGGAATAAGACTTCACAATCTCAAACCCCTGCCCTCTTCGAGGAAACCACCCAAGAGAGTTGGAAGGGGTAGAGGTTCTGGTCATGGAAAAACGAGCGGGCGCGGTCAGAAGGGACAGAAAGCGCGCACTTCCCTGAGAACTGGATTTGAGGGAGGGCAGATGCCCTTATTCAGGAGGCTTCCAAAGCTTGGCGGTTTCAAACCCGTAAGCCGCACTGAGTATCAGGTCTTGAATGTTTCTGACTTGGAAAGGTTTGATGTTGGAAGCGTGGTTGATCCTGATCTCCTCGTTAGGATGAGAATGGTGAGAAAGGGTGAGCTTGTAAAAATACTTGGGAACGGAGAGATTGAGAAATCTCTCACGGTTAAAGCCAATGCGTTTTCGAAGAGCGCCATCGAGAAGATAAAGCGGGCTGGCGGAATTGTCGAGGTGATTTGAATTGCGAGTAGTTTCAGGATTCAGGGATTCGTTCAAGATTCCCGACCTGAGAAAGAAAATATTCTTTACTTTCTTTATCATTGCACTTTACAGGATTGGCTGTTTTATCCCCTCGCCGGGTGTAAACGTCGAGTCGCTCAAACAGCAGGTCTCGACGGGCGGTCTCATGAGCGTTTTGAACATTTTTACCGGAGGTGGGTTATCAAGACTTGCAATATTTGGTCTCGGAATTATGCCCTATATAACCGCTTCGATCATAATGGAACTCTTGAGCGCTGTCATTCCAAAAATAAAGGAATGGCACGAGGAAGGAGAGGTGGGGCGAAAGAAGATAACCCAGATCACGAGATACATGACTCTTTGCCTGGCGCTCATTCAATCCTCGGCTATGGTTGTTTCGATAAATACTCTCGTGAAAACGGGTAGCGAAGAGTCCGTGCCTGTAATTGAGAATCTCACTTTCTGGAAGGGCGCTCTAATTGTTGCGACGATGGTTGCTGGAATGTCGCTTTTGATGTGGTTGGGTGAACTTATTACAGACAGAGGCGTTGGAGAAGGGATGTCGATACTCATTTTCTGTGGGATCATAGCGACAATGCCTGCTGAGTTCAGAAACCTCTTCAAGGCGGCTTACAATGTCAATCCAGTGATGACAGTCGTTGTTCTGGTTGCTGCCATCGGGATAATTGCCGGTGTTGTTTTCGTTGAAAAGGGGGAAAGAAGAATCCCGGTTCAATATGCAAAACAGATTCGGGGAAGGAGGATGTATTCGGGTGCGAGTACATATATACCGGTAAAGGTAAACACTGCCGGCGTGATTCCAATAATCTTTGCCGCGGCGGTCCTTCAGTTTCCATCCATCCTTGCTCAGTTTGTTCCAAGCTTGAGGAGATTCGCTGAGAATTTCACGAGTGGTTCGGTGAGCTATTTTGTTATCTATGCAGGGCTTATTATTTTCTTTGCTTATTTCTATACAGCCATTATCTTTGATCCGTTTGAACTATCGGATAACCTAAAAAAATACGGGGGTTTCATACCCGGAACGAGACCTGGCATGCCTACAGTCAACTATCTTTCTCATGTTGTAAACAGGGTGAATCTTCCTGGTTCCCTTTACATAGCGGTGATTGCTTTGATTCCTGCTTTTACATTCAAGCTTTTTGGCACCATGAATGTTCCAATTGGTGGTGCAGCGGTCATAATCATTGTTGGCGTCGCACTCGAGACGATGCTGCGGATCGAATCTCAGATGCAGATGAGACATTATGAGGGTTTCCTCGGGAGGTAGAAGGTGAGGATCGTTCTTTTTGGCCCTCCAGGAGCGGGGAAAGGAACTCAGGCAGAGAAACTTACAGCATATGGATTGCCACATATAGCTACCGGCGATATTTTTCGCGCTGCAGTAACTGAAGGAACTTCTCTCGGCAGGGAGGCAAAGAAATATATGGACTCAGGTGAGCTCGTTCCTGACGAGATTGTTGAGGGGATAGTTTTTGAGAGGTTATCGATGCCCGACGCAGCTTCTGGGTTCATACTTGATGGATTCCCCAGGAGTGTTCATCAAGCTGAGGCTCTTGATGGGTTTCTTGAAGAAAGAGGAGTAAGACTGGATATTGTTTTGAACTTTGTCGTGGAAGCAGAGACTATTCTGAAGCGTCTTACCGGGAGACGCACGTGTTCTGTATGCGGTATTATTTACAACATACACTCAAATCTTCCCCCAAATAATACCTGCAAATGTGGTGGAGAGCTTATCGAGAGAGATGATGACAAAGAAGAGACCGTGTTGAAGAGAATTGAGGTTTACTGGCGCGAAACCGAGCCTTTGATTTCATACTATCGATCGAGAGGTCTTCTTGCCGATATAGATGGGTCTCTCGAACCTGAAGATGTTTTCGGCGAGGTAGAGAAAACTTTGAAGTTGCGACTCAAGGAGTTTTAAGTGATAGTCGTAAAATCAAAAGAAGAGATAGAGAAAATGAGAAAAGCTGGAAGGATTGTAGCGGAGGCACTTGACGCTGTTACAAAAGAAGCGAAGGTGAAAGTTACAACAAAAGAACTCGATAGAATTGCTGAAAGCGTAATAACCGATGCTGGCGCAAAACCTGCGTTCAGGGGCTATAAACCCGATTTTGTTCATTGCGAACCTTTCCCTGCGACAATCTGCGCTTCGGTCAACGCCGAAGTTGTTCATGGAATACCCAACAATAGGCAGCTTGAGGAGGGGGATTTACTCTCAATTGATATAGGCGCTGAGATTGATGGATATTATGGCGACGCCACTGTTTCGGTTGTTATTGGAAACGGTTCACCGCTGGCTTCAAAACTTGTTGATGTTACAAGGCAGGCTCTTTACTCAGCTATTCGTGTTTGCAGAGCGGGAAGAAGGCTTTCGGATGTTTCCCATGCAATACAGGTGGTTGCTGAATCTCAGGGATTTTCAGTGGTGAAGAGATTTGTTGGTCATGGGATTGGAACGAGCATGCACGAGGACCCACCGGTTCCAAACTATGGAGAGCCGGGAAATGGTCCTGTTTTGAAACCGGGCATGGTGCTTGCTTTGGAGCCCATGTTGAATGAGGGAACAAGTGATGTGATTGCTTCCCCGGAACGGTGGATAGTTGTGACAAAAGACGGTAAACTCTCGGCTCACTTCGAGCACACCGTTGCAATAACTGAAGGCGAGCCAGATGTGCTTACGGTTTTGTGATTCGAAATGGCCAGAGATAAATGTTTATTTTGACTTAGGACATAGAGTTTTGTGTATTGAAGGAGGCTTTCAGCTGGTTTGACTCCAAAGGAAGAAGCGATAGAGGTAGAGGGTACTGTTGTTGAAACACTCCCGAATGCGATGTTTAGGGTTGAACTTGAAAACGGGCATATTGTGCTTGCTCACATTTCTGGCAAGATGAGGATGCATTACATACGGATTCTTCCTGGTGATAGGGTAACCATTGAAGTTTCACCTTACGATTTGAACAGGGGAAGGATAATATACAGGTATAAGTAATTTTGCTCGAGGAGAAGAAGTGAAAGTAAGATCATCAGTCAAGAAAATTTGCGATAAGTGCAAGACGGTCAGGAGACACGGGAAAGTCATGGTAATTTGTAGTAACCCGCGTCATAAGCAGAGGCAAGGTAAATAGGGGGTATTTTTGTGGCTCGTATTGCTGGAATAGACCTTCCGCGAGGGAAACAGATTGAAACTGCTCTGACATACATCTATGGAGTCGGGCGCTCCAGTGCGAGGAGGACATGTTTGGAAACGGGCGTTGCCCCCGAAACGAAAGTAAGTGACCTGACTGACGAGGAAATAGTAAGGCTTCGTCAATTTATAGAACAGAATTTCAGAATCGAGGGCGACTTGAAGCGCGAGCGTGACCAGAACATCAAACGATTGATGGAAATCGGCTGTTACAGGGGCTTGAGGCACAGAAAAGGTTTACCTGTTCGTGGACAGCGTACCCATACGAATGCGAGAACCAGGAAGGGTCCAAGGCCGCAGGTGGGGATAAAGAAAAAGCAACGGCAGATAACAAGATAGAAAGAGGTGTGTAGTTTGCCAAAAGTTCGCAGAAAGAGTAGAGGAAGGAAAAAAGCAAAAAAGAATATACCTGTTGGTATTGCTCATATCAAGTCCACTTTCAACAATACAATAATAAACATAACTGATCCCGAAGGGAATACCATTGCGTGGTCGAGTGCAGGAACAATCGGGTTCAAAGGTTCAAGAAAGAGCACTCCATTTGCTGCGCAGCTCGCTGCAGAGTCGGTTGCGAAGCAGGCGCAGGAGAATGGTGTCAGGAAAGTGGAGGTTCGGGTCAAGGGGCCTGGCGCGGGCAGGGAAACTGCAATTCGTACTCTTCAAGCAAATGGAATAGAGGTAAGTTCAATAAGAGACGTGACTCCAGTCCCGCACAACGGTTGCAGGGCAAAGAAAAAGAGGAGGGTGTAGGGTGGTGAACAATGGGTAGATATACGGGACCGGCCTGCAAACTTTGCAGGAGAGAGAGAACGCGCCTTTTTCTGAAAGGCGAGCGTTGCATGACTGACAGATGCTCGTTTTCAAGACGTGCATATCCTCCTGGTGAACACGGACGCGGAAGGGTCAGAGAAACGGATTACATGTTGCAGCTTAGAGAAAAGCAGAAGACAAGGCGCACTTATGGTCTTGGCGAGAAACAATTTCGAGGTCACTACCGTAAGGCGCAAAAGCAAAAGGGACGAACTGGCGAGAATCTGATAAGAATCTTAGAGAGCAGGCTTGACAATGTTGTATATCGTGCTGGGTTCGCACTTTCAAGAAAACATGCAAGGCAGCTTGTAAGCCACGGACATATAGCGGTTGATGGGAAAAAGGTAAACATACCTTCATACCCGGTGAAGGTTGGGCAAACAGTCTCTGTTGTTGAGAAAAGCAGGGGTATTCCTGCGATAAGAGAGGCCTCTGAGACATTTCAGAGGGAGCCGGTTGCGTGGCTTTCATCTGACAGGAAAAACTTGATTGCGACTGTTGTTGACATTCCGGCTCCTGTTTGTGTTGACGTTCCAATAAAGGAAGAAATGGTGGTCGAGCTCTACTCGAGGTAATAAGTATTTAGGAGGTTTTTAACGTTGCTTGGTATTCAGAGACCTCAGTTGAAAGTTCTTGAACTTGGGATGAGAGAGGGAGTGTTCGTGATAGAACCTCTTGACAGGGGGCTTGGGAACACTATTGGTAACTCGATGAGGAGAATGCTACTTTCCTCAATTCCTGGTGCGGCTTTGACTTCAGTGAGGATTCACGGTGCTCAACATGAATACTCGGTAATTGAGGGGATAAAGGGAGACACCGTTGAGGTTTTGTTGAACTTGAAGGAGCTTGTTTTCCGAATGGACGGAGACGAGGCACAGAAGCTAAAGCTCAAAGCCAGCAAGCCAGGGGTGGTGACCGCTTCCATGATTGAAACACCGCCAATGGTTGAAATAATAAATCCGGAACACATAATAGCGACTCTCAACAGGAAAGGAAAACTCGAGATGGAAATGACTCTCGAGAAGGGCAGAGGGTTTGCGTCTGCCGAGGAGAATGAGAAAGAGGATGACTCCATTGGGGTGATTCCGCTTGATTCTGTATTCTCGCCCATAACTCAAGTGAGATACAAAGTCGAAAATACGCGCGTCGGGCAGAGAACCGACTTTGACAAAGTTACGCTTTATGTCAAGACTGATGGAAGCTTGAGCCCCGATGAAGCAGTTAGCATTGGCTCGAGGGTTCTTATTGAACATTTCAGTCTTCTTGCTGAGCTTGTTGAAGGTGCGGTTGCTGGTGAGATTTTTGAGCCTACGGAGGTCAAGCCTGCTGTTGGTCTTGATATCGGGATTACGGAACTTGAGTTGAATGTGAGAGCGTATAACTGCCTTCGCAGAGTGAAAATTGAGACACTTGCTGACCTTGTTAGCCACACCGAGGAGGAATTACTTGCTATAAGAAATCTTGGCGCAAAGACTGTTGAACTGATTAAGGAGAGACTTGCGGAAAGAGGACTTTCTCTTAAGTCGCTTGAGTAGGTGGTATGCGAGATGCCGAAACCAAAGAAAGGAACAAGGCTCGGGGGCAGTTCCTCACACCAAAGGGCCATGCTTTCGAATCTTGCTGCACAGGTGATAATTCACGGAAGAATCACGACGACCGAGGCAAAAGCAAAATCCGCAAAGCCTGTGATCGAGCGGTTGATTACTTACGCCAAGAAAGGTGACCTCTCATCACGTAGAAAGTCGCTCGCAATTTTGGGTGATAAATCAGTGGTGCATCATCTATTTTCTGAGGTTGCGCCCCGCTACGCAAACAGGGACGGCGGTTACACAAGAATCTTGAAACTTGGTAATCGCACGGGTGATGGCGCTCCAATGGTGATTATCGAATTGGTGTAAAGCCCAGGGTACAACTTCGAGTACTTGCAAAATTGTGTAGCTTCGCATTAATATTTCAGTCAGGTTTATCTACGTTCAAGGAAGGGGGAAAAGATGGCAATCAATTACGAATGGACACCGGAAGAGCAAAGGCAATACTCGTTGAACAAGTTATTCAAATACATAAGGGACTACATTTACCCGTTTCATCCACACTACCGTAAGCTATTCAAGGAAAATGGGATAAACCCGGAAAAGCTCAACACCCTTGACGATTTGAGGCGAATTCCGACTACCACGAAGGAAGATACACTCATAGACCCAAAGGAGTTTATTCTTCAGCCGAAAACAGAGGGCGGAGAATACGATGTCGAGGAAGTGCCCGTCTCGAAGAAAATCGGATACGCATACAAGACATTGACCACCCGCTACATCAGGGATATGTATGGAAAACCCCGCTCCTTTAGTGAGCGTGCTTTGCAGACCGCTTCTGCTGAATGGAATCCGATACATTTTCACATGAGCGGGGGCACCGCCGGAGCTCCCAGTATGGCGACCTACACGAATTACGATTTGAAGCGGGTTATCCCACAGCTTGCGGGGATGCTTTATCTTTTCGGCTGGGAACCAACCATGAGAGGGCTGAACCTGTTTCCTGCCCTCCCGCACCTTGCTTTCTTCCAGGTGATATTCGCTGAATTCACAGTTGACGGAGGTGCGGGAATTTTCCACACCTGCGGAGGAAAGTCCATTCCGACCGAGAAGCAGGTACTCATTGCTGGCTCGATGCCATTCGATATGTATATCGCGATTCCTTCCTACATGACCTACTGGCTAAAGACCGCGATTCAGATGATTGAGGGCGGAGTTGCGAAGAGGCCCGACCCCGTGAAGTATGCGGTTCTTGCGGCAGAACCGCTTTCGGATGAGTATCGCCAGAAACTCAAGGAGCAGTTTGCAAAGATAGGCTCTCCTGACATAAAGATAATCGAGGGATATGGATCAACCGAGCTCAGAGTCGCATTCTTCGAATGCGATGAGCAGTCAAAACTTCATCTGAATCCCGAGTTTTTCTTCTGGGAAGTCTTGGACCCCGAGACAAAAGAACCTGTCAAGTGGGGAGAACCAGGAGTGCTCGTTTTCAGTCATGTGGGCTGGCGCGGCACCGTTCTTCTTCGATTCTGGACGGGTGACTTCATCCAAGGTGGAGTGGTGTGGGAGAAGTGTAAAAAGTGCGGATTAACGATTCCTATATTGAGACCTCCAATTGGTCGTGCGGAAAGAGATTTCACAAAAATCAAAGGGGCTCGAGTTCCTCACATAAACTTCCAGGATGCGATTCGGAAGGTTGATGGAGTCGAATCATTTCAGGTAATAATAACCAAGGAGGACGAAGAAGATATAACCAGTCGTGACCAGGTGATTGTGTATGTCTCGGTGAGAGAGGGATTTGACGAGGAAGTTGCAAAAGCAAATATCAAGAAGCAGGTGAAGATAGAGACCGAGATTTCACCTGACAGAATAATCATTGAGAAACCTGAGCAGATTGAGTTGAGGCTTTTTGAGAGAACAGGTGTCAAGGCTGACTGGGTTCTTGACAAGAGACAATTCCACATATAGAAGCCAAAAAAGATAATTAGCGGAAATAGCCCCCAAAGGCGAGCTTGGTGAGTGCAGAAGTGGCGGCGACAGTGGAAATATTAGTGGAATTTTAGCATTCCGAATTGTTATGGCTTCTTAAGTTAGTTCACTTGACATTTGCCATATATGGCAAAGGCTC
>JAQUKT010000055.1 GCA_028718945.1 Actinomycetota bacterium
TAGTTATCTTTTCCTTGACTGGAAGAGAAACAACTATCGGCTTGTAAGTGGACTCAATGCTCTCCCTCAGCCTGAAATCGAGATCCTTCATAAACCCTTCATTGACAGCAAGAATTCCTGTATCATCATCATCCATGAGCCTCCTAATTTCTGACGAGGCGTCTTCCTGTGTTTCTGCCTCACAAACATCAACACCCGCGAGACGAAATCCCATGGCGGTATCGGGGTCAGTAACCACTACAATCTTGTACATATAACAACACTCTCTTTTTTCTCAAGCAACCTGTAATTCTTCCCTTTCGACGAAAAACAGGTCGTTTGAAATCTCTGTTTCGGGTCTTCCGATAGCCTTGCCCTTAAGAATGACCCTCAAGTTTACGATTTCATTCTGCTTTAGCCACATATATCCAATGATGACGCCAATACCTAAGACATCAATATTGCTCATGCCTGCTCCCAAAGTGGTAAGTCCATGCTCGAGTTCACGGTCGAAAGCGGCGATATCAACTTCCTCGTATGCAGCAAGCGCTCTGTCGAGCACCTTCCTGTACTCAGGATCGGGGTATTCTGAAACGATCTTTGCCACATCTCCTGACCGATGGAGCTCGAGAAACTTCTCGGGCTCAAGTGCGCCTCCCGTGATGCAAAAGTTTTTCACTTCATCATCATCGAGTTTGATCCCACGAATCCTCACGAGCGTGGATATATTCCTCATATCAAGTTCGTTGATAAACATTCTCCTTGTCAAAGCAATATTGGAGCCTTTGCCTTTCAACTGCTCGAGACAATCCGTATAGTGAAATTTGTCAAGCGCAAGCTCGAGAACAGAAAGGTCCTCTTCTCGCTCCTTGAATTCCTCATAAGCTTCCTCGAGCGTCTTTTTGTATTTGATGCGATACTCACCCATCAAAGAAACCACATCTAAGATTTCTCTGCATTTCGAGAGTTCCTCGAGCACTTCTATTCGGATATTCCCAATCGGTATCATGGCTGTTATGATTTCAGAGGAAGTCGCGCTGCCTTTCTTCCCTCGTAGAATCGTCTTCACATTGTGGATGTCATATCGGGTGTACAGAAGACCAACCAGTCTTTCAACCTCTCCACCGGTTGCATCAATTATCTTTCTCAAAGTAGCAACAAGGTTTACATTGAGTGCATAGTCGTAGTCCGGTCTCTCAGGACGGATCAAAATTGCCTCGTCTATTTCGCGCCTGTAAACCGTCTGCTCAAGAAGAGAATGAATCGTGTCGGTATCTTCTGCCTTTACTAAATTCATGAAAAAATCCCTCGTCAAAAGGTACGCGCGCATACCTCGCACTCTTGCGTTTACATATCCATAATCGGGAAGATCTACCTTAGCCATCAGGAACTCACCTGAGAATAGCATCAATCGTGAAAAAGGGCATTTGCCACCTCGAGGCGCATCTTTTCTTTCGCTCTTTCAAGCCGGGATTCAAGAGTATTGTCAACCGGTATACTCCCATCCCCGGAGCTCACTCTCAAACCGCCCAAGGTGTTGAGTGGTTCGGCAAACCCGGAAGATATGCTGCGTTTCTCAAGGAGACTTGACGCGAGTTCACGATCATCATCACGGCAGGCAACTACTACCTCAGACGAATCAGTAAACTCGAGAGCTTCATCAAGTAGGGACTCGAATACACGGGAATATGAAGCATCTGAATGAACTCTCGAAAGTCTTTCGCCGACAATTCTGAAAGCCTCTTCCACTATCTCATTCTGAGCCTCGATCGTTATGTTTTTCGCCCTCAGCTTAGCGGAATAAATCAAAGCAGTTGCTTCGCTCCTCACGGCGCCTTCGAGTTTTTTCAACCTTATCGAACGTGTGTGAGAAACTTCCTTTTCAGCCTCGGCCTTTATCTCGCGTGCCCTTTGCTCAGCCTCCGACTTTACCTGTTCGATCTTTTTTTCTGCTCTCTCCTCGAGCGCCCTTAGTATGTCTTCAAGGGGCACCTTCTGCTCCCTTCAATAATCTTCTTTGTCAAGAAACTACTTCACTGTCTTCAGACCTGTAATAAGGAACGCTACAACGAAACCAAGTATTACCATGGTTTCTGGAATCGCAACCAATATGATTGCGCTTCCAGCAAGTTCAGGTCTTTCTGCAACAGCACCAGCCATAGCAGCACCAATCCTTGACTGTGCGAGTGCAGTCGCAAGCGCAGACATGCCAATTGCAATTGCAGCACTCAAAGCAATCATACCTATCCTCACAGCATCATTCATTTCGATTCACCTCCAGTTTTTCTGAATGGCTTATATTCGAATTTGGCAGGTTCGAAGAACTTACCAAAACTCTCCACAAGATGAAGACGAAGCGAGTGAATCGAGGGGCTGAACATTCCAATAACGATATTCAAAGCATGAAGGAGGATGAATATGAGTATCCCCACAATCAAGCCAGCGATTCCGCTTTTCCCCATATCACTCGCCAGTTGATTCGCTACAACCGCCATGATTACCGAGGCAAGACCAATCGCGTAAAGACGAACATAAGAGAACAGATTTCCCCAAGCTATGAATCCTTCAACCAGACCTCCCGCGCCACCTCCAAGTGCCGCCATGACGAGACCTGCCACGAACAGGATGCCTCCAACAATAGTTAGAAACATTGGCCACCAAGAGAGCCCGAATTCCGCAACTACCATCAAAGCACCCATAAGAATCATGAGGAGCCCGCCTTTTTCCATTGCGTGCTTCTTGTTTCCCTCACGTATTCCGTTGATTATCCCAATCACAAGTCCGATTCCCATGTGCACAAGACCTAAGACCAAAGAAATCGCGAACATCAGGGCAAAAGCCTCGAGGCGGTCAATAGGGTATTTCAGAATTGACTTCTCAGTGCCAAGGAAATATTTTATCTTCTCGACGCCATTTACTTCGTAAACCCTTCCCAGCGCCTTCAGTAGAATATTCCCGAAAAACTCGAGATATATTACACCGAAGAATATCGTCCAACCACCACTAACCGCGAGGATATAACCTCCCATATTGGCCCATGGTTTGTCCTTCCACTTTTTGTACACGAAAAGCCCAAGAATAGTTACTATTATCCCGTAGCCGATATCGCCCAACATAAGACCAAAAAAGATTGGGAAGAATATCGCAAATATGAAAGTTGGGTCGATTGTTCCGTATTTCGGATATTTCGAAAGCATATAAATCAGTTCAAAGTGTCTCACATAGGGATTGTTTCGAAGCATAACCGGAGTTTCTTCTTCCTCGCGCTCTTCTCTGATATCCGTGACGGTCATTACAACTTTGTTGCCAAACTTTTGTAGCAAAGCCTCTTCCATTGGCTTCACTTCCTCTTCGGGAAGCCAACCTGAGATAACGAATACCTGGTCGGTCTGCCCAAACTTGGGAAGCGTTTCCATGGTCTCGAGCCTGTCGTGAATCGCATTTCGGGCAGCAACAAGTTTCGTCGTGTACCTCTGGGTCAAATCAGAAAGTTTTGCTTCAATTTCCTCGAGTTCCTTTGGTATCTCGGCAATCCTCGCTCTCGTCCTTGTAACCGCCTCATCTATTGGCACCCTCGCAATATCAGCGGGAAGCCTTACTTGATTGACATCCTGAACAGCCAAGAATTCGTGAACCGCTTTCAGGTAATGGCGTCCAAAAACAACAAGAGCCGCTGTTGATTCTTCGTCAACATCAGCGGATATGATCTCACACTCGCCCTTGGTAATTTTTGAAATTTCCTCATTCAGATAGTTCAGAATCGCCTTATATTTTCTCTCGATAATGAGAGCGATGGATGCAGTATCCTCCATTTGAGCCGCGCGCTGGACAAGCGGTTGGACCTTGGCAATTATTGGAGCATATTTCTCGAGGCGAGAAAGTTCAACCATCAGGTCATCCCTGCGCTCAACTGGCTCTCTTGTCGAGCGCTCGACCTCAGAGAGAAGCCTTTCTATGGAACTTGTCATAACCTGGATGTTATCGCTCCATAGAAGCTCATATTCCCGTTCGATTTCTTCCTTTGGGATCTGGTCGATGTCTCCCTTTAACTCTCTCAAAACTTCCGCTACTTTATCCCTCAATTGTTTTAGTCTTGCCTGGTTCTCGGAAGCTCTCGAGTCCATCTCCATCTTCGAGACATGGTGAGTTTCCCATTGAGTGATTTTTTCCGATAGATCCTCAATGTGAAGAGTGCCAAGCTCATGAATCAAATCTATCGCTTCCAAGGAAACATCCTTGAGACCGAGTATTTCAACTTTTGCCATTCTCTCTATCACCGGGAATCACCCTCCTGAGAAACCACCCGCGAATCCGTTCAGATCTTGGGCATTACTCTCTCAAGAATAATCGCTACAGCTTTTTCTATTTTTTCCATACCTTTAGTCTTCAGTTCCCCTGCTTCTTCTTCCGCTTGAGCGATTACTCTTGCAGCTTCGGCTTTTGCTTTTTCTATCTCTTCCCTGCGAAAATCCTCGCCAAGTTCCGCTCTCTGCGCTTCACGCTTCAAGACCGAGGCATCGAGTTTCGCCTCCTCAAGCATTCTTTCCGCCTCCTGCTCCGCTCTCTTCACGCGCCTGTTGATCTCTTCTTCCTTGGCGATTATCATGTCGAGCACGTCTTCCGCTTTTTGACCGGATTCAGCAACTTCGACTTTCTCTTCTTCAGCACTCATGACAAGACTTCCCTTTGATAAAATCTTCCTCACGCAAAAACAGTGCCTTCAAGTTGGCACCGCTTGAACCTATTTTTTTGAATTCTAACACAATACATATAAAATATCATCAAATATTATCAACAGAAAATTTTCTATATCCGCCTCAAACTTCCAATGGAACAGTCAAGTCTACTTTGCATTTACCATACTTTCAAGCCCCTTTTCGCGAAGCACTTTCTTGTACACACCGTATGCAGGCTTAATCACCGGTAAGAGTTTCATTATCTTAGGAATTGGTCCCTTCGCGACAATCTGCCTACGCGTGAGGGCAACCATGAGATTCACTTTCCCGAGCCAGAACTTGTGAGCAACGTCAGCATCCATTGACATTTCCACTTCCGGTTCAATGCCTTCTGCTTTCCCACAAATAATTTCAATGTTTTCCGGGTCCCTCTTGCTGGCGTCGAGCCATATCTCGGCATCGGGTTCTTTGTATGAGAATCTAATCACCAAACCGCTTGATGCGAATTTCTCTGCAATCTCTTTGTTCTCGGTAAGCTCCTGGAAAAGACCGCCGAGAAGCTCGTACAACTGATCCGCATCCCTGAAAACCCCCATAGTGCCTCCTTTCTATTTTAGTCTCACGAGACTCTCATGGCGTTCCGCAACATCTCATGTATATTAACCTTAATCCCTCAAGTGTCAAAAGAGGATCGAAGATGTCAATCGAGCGACAGTGCTCAACCACAACATCTGCAAGCCCTCCTGTTGCTATTACTTTTGAATCCTCGCCCAGCTCCTTCTTGAAAAGTTCAACCATGCGGTCAACCTGACCCGCAGTGCCTAAGATTATTCCCGATTGAATTGACTCAACGGTGCTCCTGCCAATCGGATCCGAAGGAACAAGCAATTCAACCCTCGGAAGCCTGGCAGCCTGATGGAAAAGAGCGTTTGCGGAAATCTCGATCCCCGGGGCGATCGTCCCCCCAAGGTACTCCCCCTCCCTGTTTATAGCATCCCAGGTTGTGGCAGTTCCAAAGTCAACAACAATTGAAGGAGTTCCATATTTGTGCACGGCGGCAACCGCGTTAACGAGCCTGTCAGCTCCAACATCCTTGGGATTCTCGTAAAGTACCGGTATGCCCACATCGGTTTCGCTTGAGACGACGAGTGGCTCAAGTTTGAGAATAAACCTCCCCATATGGGTAAGTGCTCCTGTCATTTCCGGCACAACTGATGAAATGATCATTCCTCGAACCTCATCAAAAGACCTCTCAGAAAGGCAAAGAAAACATCCTATGGTGAGATACATCTCATCGGCGGTCCTTTCCCGCTCAGTTGATATTCTCCAGTGGTCGAGAAGTTCGCTCCCCGAAAATACGCCAAGAACAGTCTGTGTATTCCCAACATCGATTCCAAGAAGCATTGAAGTCTCCTTTCCTGACATAAACAATTATGTGAGTTCAAGTGTAAAATCTATTGCTTTCGCCGAATTTGTAATGTAACCAAGAGAAATCGAATCCATCCCAAGCTTCACAAAACCAAGAATATTCTCCGGCTTTACCCCTCCCGATACCTCTATCGCCACCTTTCCCCTAACGATGGAGACTGCTTTCTCGATGGTCTTGTCATCCATGTTATCAAGCATGATTATGTCCACTTTCGAATCGAGTGCCTCCTGAACCTCTAAAATAGTAGAAGCCTCAACCTCAATCCTGTACATATCACCGTAGGCGGTTCTAACTCTCCTCGTCGCCTCTGCTATCCCCCCGCAAGCCCTGATATGATTGTCCTTTATGATGATTCCGTCGAAAAGTCCCATTCTGTGGTTTGTCCCACCACCTTTTTCTACCCCGTATTTCTCGAGAACCCTCAATCCCGGCAATGTCTTTCTGGTATCAAGAATCCTTACATCATAAGGCTTCGCTGCCTCAACGAGTCTATATGTGAGTGTAGCCACTCCGCTCATGTGGGAAAGGAAATTCAAAGCTGTCCGCTCACCAGCAAGTATTCCCTTTATGTTGCCCTCGACAGATGCTATTTTCTCACCCGCGGAAATCCTTTCACCATCACGCAAGAGAGCCTCATAATGAGCGCCCGTTAACTCAAAAACCTTACAGGCAACAGGCTGACCCGCCAACACGCATGGCTCATTACAAAAAACAGCACCCTCGCTGTTTCGCGTCGAGTGAAAAATAGCATCTGCTGTAATATCGCCCTTGTCTCCAAGGTCCTCAGCAAGCGCGATTCTGATTATCCCAAGCGCAGCTTCCGCAATATCAATCTCTGCCATAGGCAAATCCTTTGACAAACTTCAATTCAACTTCATCAATTCCGGGATGATGGGTGAGCCTTCCCTCGTGGCATATTTCTCCATCCTCGAGTTTGAGATCTATGTGCTTTTTCCAGTTCCAGTCATCCACATCTGGATAATCCCTTCTTCTGTGGCATCCCCTTGTCTCCTTCCTCAAATAAGAAGCCATTGCCACCATCATCCCGACTTCAAACATGTTCTTGAGTTCCATCCCCGGAACACTCATGAATTCTGTTTGAAGAATCTCTTCATTCCTCTCGAAAAATTCAAAAGCCTCTTTGAGCCCTTTCTCGCAACGCATCATACCAACAGAATCCGTCATTACCTCCCTCAAATTACCCCTCAGAAGCCCCAACTTGAAGCGCGGCTTTCTCCAGTCGAGTTCAAAGGAAATCCTTGGATACCTTGACGTAGTAAAGTCTTTCACGTGATTTTCAAGATACTCCGCGATTCGCTTCGAGAAAACAAGCCCCTCGAGCAATGAATTAGAGGCAAGCCGGTTTGCCCCATGAACCCCTGTGCATGAAACTTCACCGCAGGCAAAAAGCCCAGGGATGTCCGTCTGCCCATCGAGGTCAACCACGACGCCACCGCTCATGTAGTGAGCAGCAGGCGAAACGGGTATTCTCATCTTCCTGATATCAATTCCAGCCTCAAGGCAGTGCTGGAAGATGGTTGGAAACTCTTTTCTTAGTAATATCGGGTCTATGTGTCTTGTTTCAAGGTAAAGGTGATTCTTACGCTCTTCCTTCATCACCTCAAACATTCTCGAAGCCACAACATCACGCGGGGCAAGGTCTAAAAGCGGGTGAATCCCCTCCATTATCCTGTTTCCCTCGACGTCAACGATGAAAGCTCCTCTGCCCCTCAATGCCTCGCTTATCAAGAATTTTGGCTCCTCTGGGATGTGAAGCGCGGTCGGGTGAAATTGAACAAACTCCACATCACTTATTCGCGCACCGGCTCTGAAAGCAACGGCAAGTCCATCTCCAGTGGAAACGCGAGGGTTGGTAGTCACAAGATAAATCATCCCCGTTCCACCCGAAGCAAGAATAACAAATTTCGACCAGATCGCAATCAGCTTACCTTTTGAATCAAACACAAGGCAGCCCCTTGCGACTTTCCCATCCATGAGTAAGTCAACCGCAAATGCCCCTTCAATTATTTTCACCTTGTTTTCGTCAATCACGGCTCTTGAAAGTGCGGTTTCAACCTCCGAACCAGTAGCGTCACCCCTCGCGTGAACAACCCTCGAACAAGAATGTCCACCCTCCCTGGCAAAGTCAAAGTGCTCATCCCTCATGTCGAATTTCGCGTGATAATCCCGCAAAAGCTCAACAACCCTCGAAGGACCTTCCGTTACGAGCACCTGAGTTGCCACCGGATCGGAAAGTCCCGCCCCAGCAAGAAGAGTGTCGCGTATGTGAGATTCAAAGCTATCATGCTCGTCAAGAACTGCTGCAATCCCTCCCTGAGCATGATTCGTATTCGAATCCTTCAGCCCGGCTTTTGTTACAAGCATGGCATCACAAAAGTGGGAAAGAGAATGCGCGGTCGAGAGACCCGCAACGCCACTTCCGATTACAAGAACATCACAGAATAGGTTTGGAATCTGGCCTGTATCAAAGGAAACGAGATAGCGTGGAATCATCAAAGTTCAAGCATCCTTTCAACAGCCCCGAATGCTTTTATCCTTATGTCCTCAGGAACAACAACCCTTGGCTCAAGAGTTTGAAGTGCATAGAGAACCTTTGAAAGCGTTATGAGTTTCATGTCCGAACAGATGGGCTCGCGCGAAGGAGGATAAAATCTCTTTTCGGGCACCGCGCACTCGAGCGGGTAAATCATCCCGGACTCGGTTGCGACTATGAATTCAGTTGCGTTTGATTTCATTGCTGCATCTACCATCCCGGATGTGCTCTTTATATGATGAGCAATATTCAAAACCTCTTCCGTGCACTCAGGGTGAGCTATTACCTCGGCTCCCGCGTGCAATTGCATTACCTCAACAATCTGTTCGCGGGTTATTTGCTCATGTGTTGGGCAGAAACCCTGCCATGGAATTATTTTTTTTTCGACATTTCTTGCGACATAAGAAGCAAGGTTCCTGTCGGGGAAGAAAAGAACTTCCTCGCCCTCAACCGCCCTTACAACATCTCCTGCGTTCGCGCTGGTGCAACAGTAATCGCTTTCAGCCTTGACAGCGGCAGTGGTATTCACATACGAAACAACAACCGCGTCGGGATGCTTTTTCCTTAGCATTCGCACATCGTCCTGAGAAACCATATTAGCCATAGGGCATCCCGCCCTCATATCAGGAAGTAGAACTATCTTTTCCGGGCTCAAGATAAAGGCTGTCTCAGCCATGAAGTGAACGCCGCAAAAAACGATTACATCCGCATCGGCTTCAGCTGCCTTGCGAGAAAGATCGAGCGAGTCCCCAACGAAATCAGCAATCCTGTGAATCTCGGGTCTCTGATAGTTGTGAACAAAAATCAAAGCATTACGCTCGCGCTTGAGTTTGAGGATTTGCTCGGCAACTGTTTCATCGGGCACTTCCTCAACCTCGGAAATCTCACCAACGCTGGTTTTAAGGTCAGCCATCAACGCTCCTGAAACCTCGGAAGAAGTGTGAAAATTTCAGCAGAAATCGTCAGCGGGAATTTGACTTTCCATCAACTCGGGGCGGTTCGTATCGTCAACAAATATTATGCGCGGGCGATGTTGTTCAATTGCTTTTTCCGGGACATGGGCAAAAGCCGCGATAATGATTCTGTCCCCCCTGTGAACAAGCCTCGCTGCCGCTCCATTCATGCAAACCTCGCCCGAGTCACGTTCCCCTTCTATCACATAGGTGACAAGCCTTTCACCATTGTCGATGTCCCAAACATGTACCTGCTCGTATGTGGCAAGATTCGCAAGGTCCATGAGCCTTCTGTCTATGGTTATGCTTCCCTCGTAGTGAATATCAGCATCAGTAACAACCGCCCTGTGAATCTTTGACTTGAGAAGTGTCCTATACACCTTACCAACACCTCTTCTATACATCCACCACAATATTATCTATCAATCTTGCTTTTCCAACGCGCGCAGCGATCGCGATCAGCACTTCACCATTTATTATATCAAGCTCCCTCAAAAAGATATTATCACAAATGACTATATACTCAAGAGTAACAAGAGGTGCCTCCTTTATGATTTTCTTCATCTCTTCACGTATCAGCCGAGAGCGCCTCTCTCCTTTCTCGATAATTTCCCTTGCTTTCTCTAAAGAGCGGTAAAGAACCACGGCTTGCTTTCTTTCCTCGGAATTGAGATAAGCATTCCTGCTACTCATTGCAACACCATCCGGCTCCCTTACTGTTTCGACTGGGATTATCTCCACGTTGAAATTCAGGTCTTCAGCCATTCTCTTTATGATCACGAGTTGCTGGGCATCTTTCTGTCCGAAATAAGCCCTATCGGCTGGAATTATGTTGAACAGTTTCGCCACGACAGTGGCTACTCCCCTGAAATGCCCGTGTCTCGAAACACCGCACATCACTTTCGAAAGTTCCTCAACCTCGACATAGGTCTGAAACCCCTCTGGGTACATCTCCTCCACTGAAGGATAAAACAGATAGTCCACTCCCTCACTTTCAACCATCGAGCAGTCCCTTTTGAGGTCGCGGGGGTATATGTCAAAGTCTTCACCAGCTCCAAACTGTGTAGGATTGACAAAAAGGCTCACCACCACAACATCACATTCGCTTCTCGCCCGCCTCATGAGTTCAAGATGACCCTCATGGAAATATCCCATCGTGGGAACGAGACCGACGAACCTTCCTTCTCTTTTTAATCCTTCAACAATCTCCCTCATTCGAGGAATTTCTGTGATAACCTTCATGGCTCCTCGAGAATCCTTCTGAGTTCACAAACCTTATCATCGTCAAGCCCGCGCGCACGTGCCATTTCAAGTCCCCATAATGAGACAGAGCTGTAAAGGTCAGAAAGAGACCTGTCCAAGGAGGAGAGAGCAAATTTGTGAGAAGTCACAGTTTTCACGTCTCCACGGGAAAGCGGTCCGGTAAGAGCCTGTTCGGGCCCCATTCTCTCGATGTTCTCGAGCGTCGAACGGACAAGCGGCATGAGCGCTCTCAGCGCTTCCTCCTCATCAATTCCAATCAATTCAAAAACACGAAGCGCCGCATGCTCAAGCATAATAAATAGATTACAGGCAATCACCGACCCGATGTGATAAAGGACCCTTTCCTCATCGGGAATGAAAAGTGGTTCTCCCCCAAGTTCATTCACAAGTTCACAAGCCCACCCGTAGAGTGCCTCATCGCAGGTAATCCCAAAAGTTGAACCGGGAAGTTTTTCAACCGCGTTCTTGACGTCAGCAAAAGTCTGGATCGGGTGAATCGCAAAAATCTGTGCGCCGAAATCTTTAGCACTTTCAAGTGGTTCAAGACCTTTCGCCCCACTCATGTGTATCAACTTTCTCCCCGAGAGTCTTTTCACGGAACGGCAAATCAGGCGACACGCGTTCTCGATTTCATCATCGGGAGTTGTTATGAAAACAATATCAGCCCCACTGGTTATGTCCTCGATTTTTCCTCTTTGTGGAGCGCCGGTAATTTCAGATGCTCTCCTCGATGCCTGGCTATCCATATCAAAAAGTCCTGAAATTTCAAAACCTCGCAATGACAGGGCACGCGCCATTGCCGTTCCCACGCGCCCTGTTCCAATAAAACCAACACGCTCATCTTTTATGCCGCCATAAATACTCACGTTCCGCTCGAGTTCAACCATTGACGAACCTTCAATTTGTTTTGCAACCTCTTCAATACTTGTGCCGTCCGGAAGAATAAGCCCGGGAGCTACTTCAAGCAAAGGCTTGAGAACGAATCCTCGTTCCCTTAGTTTCGGATGCGGGATAACGAGGTCGGGCTCTTTGATCTCTTCATCTCCATAAAGGATGATATCAATATCAAGGCTTCTCGGACCATAGCGAATCTCCCTTTTTCTGCCACTCGAGCGCTCAATCTCCTGCGCAAGATTCAGCAATTCCCTTGCCGAAAGAGAGGTCTCTAACTCAACAACCGCGTTCAAAAAATCCGGTTGATCCACGTAATCAACCGGCTCACTACGATAAACCGATGAAACAGCAATTATGTTCACATGAGGAGTTCGGGCAAGCGATTGAACTGCCTCCCTCAAGCGAGCGGCACGATCCCCGAGATTCGAGCCCAAAGATAGAAATACGCAAGCCAACGAAGCACCTTCTTTTCAATCTACAAGCCTTTCCCCCTGACGATCGTCACTCCAACCGAAGACACATCAGCCACAAGAGGCGCTCCTGTTTTTCTGACGGTAACCTCAACCCTTTCTACGTGCTCCATTTCGAGAATACGATTGGCAATTCCCGACGCAAGGGTCTCTACGAGATTGAAGCTCTCTTCAGCGACCATCCGGCTTGCCTCCTCGACCACCTCCGAGTAATCGACCGTTTTTGAAACATCATCACTTTCTATTGCAGCAGTAGCATCCGTGTCAATATCGATATCAAC
>JAQUKT010000056.1 GCA_028718945.1 Actinomycetota bacterium
ATCACATTCATTCCCTTAATAGAGGTGCTTACAAAATAGCGAAATGGAAGCATGATAAGACTACTATTTTTCACCTACCGCTATCCTCAACAGAAACGTAAAATGTGTTATTGCAAGACCTGACCCCACTCAGGTAAAATGTGGCCATGAAATACTGTAAAGAATGCGGCTTTCCAGCCCCATATGGAAAATTCTTGGAATGGACTTCCGATGGCACCATCCTTGGAAACGATGAAATGAGAACAAGGCTCGTTTATCTGGATGTTGACGAATTATCCCACCTTTTCAAT
Organism: Actinomycetota bacterium; assembly: GCA_028718945.1. Lineage (GTDB taxonomy): Bacteria > Actinomycetota > Geothermincolia > Fen-727 > JAQUKT01 > JAQUKT01. The sequence continues at coordinate 291 of JAQUKT010000056.1, forward strand.
GGAATCTCAAAATGGGTTGAAAGACCGATAGATAAAATAATCTGCCAGGCAGAAAAAACGGTAGGAAGGCGCTTTGTTGAGACTCTCCTTCCCGGATTTCTCACCAAAATTCCAAAGGGGAGGTTCGCAAGACCGGAACCAGGAGCGAAGCTTGTAGGAAATTACATGTTCAATTACATGGGAGGACTCGGAATGGGTCGTGCCGTTATACTCCAGTACCAAAGCGGCAAATACGCAAAAGTCAAGATAACAAACGGGCACTCCATAGCATTGATAGCAGGTGACGGCGCAGGCGTTTTTGAATACCTTGAAAGAATCAGGGTTCACATTAGCTGGGTGAAAGCGGGAAGCGAGCAATACATACTCGAACTGACAAAATCCGGTGATGAGGCAGAAAAAGAAACTGAAATCCAGCCTGCCAAAGAATACGTAAAGGGAAATGCAGAACTTGAGAAATGCCCAAGTTGCGGAGTCCCTTTGCTCATTACCCGAAACATATATCTCAATCTCGAAAAGGGAACGCTCCGTCACAAAATTACTGGAGTGAGAGTGGTTGCCCTTCCGGTGGAAAGTTTCAACGCAGTCATGAGAGCGCTTTCAAGAGAGTTTGGCGAGGAACTTAATGATTTCGTTGAAGGACTGGAGAGAAAATATTTCAGGGAAAATTTCGTCCCAATAAAAGAAGACCAGGGAAACAAACACGAGGCAATTTATTCTGACTTCAACTGGAAGGGCATTGGAAACCCTTCCGGACTTGTACAAACCTCCACCGGTCTTGAAGTAACTGTTCTAAATCCATTTCATCCCCAAGCAGTAGCCGGCAGAGTCGCAGGAATCTATGAAGCTTCAACGAATACAGCTGTGAGGTCAACCGCAAACGAAATATCGCCGGGCGTTCTCAAGGTGGTAATGGAACCGGTTTCACGTTGATAACAATCGAAACCGCCTTATTGACTTGAAGGAATATATTTCCTGATTCCGCCAGAAAGAATTCGCGTGAACCTCTTTACCTTTCTTCTAAGCGCAAGAAAGCGGTTGCTTGTATTCAATCTGCAAAGAAAAAGCTGGTGCAGAACCCTCCGAAACGGAATCAAGCCAATGTTGAACAAAGCAGGAGACCAGTTGAATCTCCTCTTTATCTGCCTCTTTGAAAATCCTGGAAGTTCGAGCGCTGCCCTTCTCCTCTCGAGTTCCATATCAACCCCGTCAAGAAGTCCCATCTCTTTACATTCCTCAAAGAGCCTGGTTCCAGGGTAAGGGAAGAAAACGCTCAACATGAACCAGTTCGGCTTTACTTTCCGATGGAGCTTTATCGTTTCGTTGAAATCCTCTTTTCTCTCCCCGGGTATTCCTATCATGTTATATGTTCCAACCTTCAAATCATACTTACGAGCAGTTTCTATGGCTCTAACCACATCTTCATTAGAATAGTAGCGCTTCAAGACATCACGCCTTATCCTTTCGCTCCCCGACTCGATGCCGATATTCACAAAGTAGAAATTCGCCCTTCGTAAGGCATCAAAAAGTCTTTCGAAATCCATCCCTGGAGTAATTCTCAAGTTGCACCCGAATGCAACCTGCACATCATATTTCTTGTTCATGGACTCGAGTGCGTCACATAATTCAAAAGCCCACTTGGCATTTGCCCCTAACGTTTCCACCTCGATGTAAATATCTTCAAGAAGCGGAAGGATACTCTTGAACCACATAATTTCCGCCACTATGTTCTCGGGTGACCTCAAGCGAACATATTTTCCATCAGACACTTTCCTCAAAGCGTGATTACAGCAGTATGCGCAACTGAAAGGACATCCTCTTCCGGCAAGAATTGAAGGCCTTGAAAGCGGCGCGGCAAGCAATGGTAACCACACTTCACGGTCAGGAAAAGGCAGGGAATCCAGATTAGAGATAAAAGGTCGTGGGGAATTTCGCTCAATGTGGTTTTTGTTTTTTATGTAAAGGTTCGCAATTCCTCCCGGAAATCCCCCCCGCTCAATCTGCTCAACAAGTTCAAGGGTTGGATATTCGCCCTCGCCAACGCATACAATATCGAAGGGTGATTTCAGGCATTCCTCCGGATCCAATGATGGATGTGTACCGCCCAAGGCAAGAAAAACATCAGGATATCTTCTCTTTATTCTTTGGGCTATCTGCGAAAGGAACTTGAAAGTCGAATAGACAGATGTAAAGCATACGAGCCCTGGATTGTAGTCCCTCACTCGTTCTTCAACCACCTCGACGTTTTCAACAGTCGGCATGACCACTTCTGTTTCATGCCCCGCTTTTTTCAGTACAGAGGAAATGTAGGATATCCCGAACGGAACTCGCTCATGAGCCAATAGCGGTTTTTCCCGTGAAACATAATCCTCTTCATAATGAACAAACAAAACCCTCATGTTAACCCTCTCGAATGAAATGGCGAAAATTGAGGCAAATCCAGACCTAATCTCCTTTTCCCCGTTCAAGATTCTCAACAAGTATCTGCGTCATCATTGACTTTGCCATAAGTCCCCATGTTCCATCATGCAAACTATAGCTCAGAAGCAAGCGCCAGTTTCTTGATTGACTCATGTTACAACAAAATATTGAAATACATCTTTTTAGCTTCTACTTGTATTCATAAAAACCACGTTTCGTTTTCTTGCCAAGATACCCAGCAGCAACCATTTTTCTCAAAAGAGGGCATGCGCGGTATTTGGGGTCGCAAAATTCCCGATATAGCGTATCCATTATATGAAGCAGAATGTCGAGACCAATAAGGTCCGCAAGCTCCAAGGGGCCCATCGGGTGCCCGCCACCGAGTTTCATAACCTGGTCTATAGCCTCGGGTGAGCCCACTCCTTCATAAAGACAAAATATTGCTTCATTTAGCATCGTGCATAGTATTCTTGTCATTGCAAATCCCGGTGAGTCGTTGACCTCAACAGGTGTTTTCCCGAGTTTCTCGGTGAGTTCACGAACAACTCGCCTCGTTTCATCATCAGTTAATAAGCCCTTTATCAACTCCACGAGTTTCATCGCGGGGACAGGATTGAAGAAATGCATGCCCATCACCCTAACTGGTCTTTTCGTTGCGGCAGCTATTGGAGTAATTGGAAGAGATGAAGTGTTAGTGGTGAAAATAACCTCCGGTCTGCACAATTCATCAAGTTTCTTGAATACTTCTTTCTTTACCTCCGTATCCTCGAAGACTGCCTCAACAACAAAATCAGCCTCCGAGGCTCTGTTCCAGTCAGTAGTCGGGGTGATTCTTTCTATTGCTTTTTCCTTTTCCTCGTCTTTCAATACTCCTTTTCTTACCGCATTTTCAAGACCCTTCTTGATTTTCTTAAGACCCTCGCGGGTAAGCTCATCATCCCTGTCGATCAAAATTACCTCGTAACCAGCCTGCGCAAACGCCTGCGCAATTCCGCTACCCATGACTCCAGCGCCAACGACAAGAACCTTTCCTATATCCATTTCCACCACTCCTTCACCAAATAGAAAGCATCAAAAATGACAGGCTCTTTAGCATTATTTTCCGAACTTACGGAAATCGGGTTTTCTCTTTTCCTCAAAGGATTTCATCCCCTCTGTAAGCTCATCAGAGCCGTAAACAAGAGCAAGCATCTCTCGCCCGTGTGTAAAGGAACTGTAAAGCAAGTCCGATTCGAAATTGATAGATGTCTTTGTCAGTTTTATCGATTGCGGGCTCATCTCGAGAATTCTATTTGCCCACTCAACTGCCGTTTCCATGAGCCTGTCATGAGAAACCACTTTGTTCGCAAGCCCCATTTCGACCGCTTCTTCAGCAGTATATCTCTGACACAGAAAAACCATCTCGCGCGCTTTTTTCTCTCCAACAGTTCTCGGTAGCATTTGGGTGCCTCCCCATATTGGAACGCTTCCTACCGAGGGTCCGGTTTGTCCAAAAGTCGCCTTCTCGGATGCAATAGTGAGGTCGCAATGAAGATTTATCTCATTTCCGCCACCCAAACAATAACCATTCACCGCCGCAATTACCGGTTTTGAAAGAGACCTCATAGTACTTGATAATTTCAGGCATTTACCAAGAAACTTTCTGCCAACTTCAGGGTTCAGTTTTCCCATTTCCGAGATATCTCCTCCTGCACAAAACGAACGGTCACCAGCACCAGTGATTATGACTACACCCACAGATGAATCATCCTCTGCTGCCTCGAAAGCGTTTGTGAGTTCCTCGAGTGTCTTTGACCTGAAAGAATTTTGCTTCTCGGGTCTGTTGATAGTAATTGTCGCTATACCATCGCTCGCCTCGTAGATAATGTCTTCATATTCCATGAACTACCTCCCTTCAATCAAAAGTATCCCAAATCTCTGGGGCTCACACTAAATCTGTTATTTCCTATAACCGAGCGCATATTCTGCCTGCAACATCTTGTGAATTTCACTGGTACCCTCATAGATAATCGGTCCCCTTGAGTTCCTGAACAGACGCTCAACGGGATATTCCGCGGAATAGCCGTAAGCACCGTGTATTTGAACAGCATCATGAGCCGCCTTGAATGCACACTCGGTAGCGTGCCATTTTGCAAGGGATGTTTCGCGAGTATTTCGAACTCCTTTATTCTTCAGAAAAGCAGCCCTGTAAACAAGAAGCCGCGACGTCTCGAGGCCTCTCACCATTTCAGCGATTTTCTCCTGAATGAACTGGAATTTCCCAATTGGCTGTCCGAATGCCTCTCTCGCGCGCGCGTATTTCACGGACGCGTCAAGAGCCGCGCGTATTGTTCCAATTGCTCCAGCCGCAACGCTAAAGCGACCCATATCAAGCGCATACATGGCAATCTTGAAACCGTCACCCTCCCTGCCAAGAAGATTTTCCTCAGGGACAACTACGTCAGTCAAAAATATCTCGCCAGTCGAACCCGCCCAGAAGCCCAGCTTGTGCCTGATGTCTCTCGTTTCAATTCCATCCATAGATCGGTCGAGCAAAAAAGCGGAAATCCCGCGGTGCCCGGCTTCAGGGTCTGTCTTTGCGAATACAAGAAAATTATCGGCAACATTGGCGTATGATATCCATATTTTCTGACCATTGAGAATATATCGTTTTCCGTCGCGCTTCGCTCTTGCTTGAAGAGCGGCAACGTCAGAACCAGCACCTGGTTCGGTAAGCCCAAAACAAGAAATCTTTTCTCCTTTTGCCTGTGGAACGAGATACCGTTCTTTTTGCTCTTCATTCGCAAATTCCAGAAGCGCCAAAGAATTGAGAGCGAGATGGACCGAAAGAAGGGTTCTGAAACTTCCATCTCCCCTTTCTATTTCCTCGCAAATAATGGCAGTTGAAACAAAATCGAGCCCCTGTCCACCGTATTTTTCGGGAATGGTAGCGCCAAGCAAACCGAGTCTCTTCATCCCCTCGATAATAGACATTTCAAGCTTATGCTCTCTGTCAAGAAGGCTTATCCTTGGTATAATATCCCGCTCGACAAATTCCGCCACTGTATCCCTGACCATAATCTGTCCTGCCGAAAGGTCAAGATTTATTCCCCCTCGAGTTTCTGATTCAAAAGACGGTGGCATTCTTTCTCCTCTCCTTTTAATGTGCCGTAGTTAGGAATTTGCCTCAATGCAGTCTTTGATTATCACAATTGCGAAAAGCAGTCAATCACCCGTAGAGTTCGACCTTGACACAAGTTACGGGAAAACCAAAAATCGCTCTCGTTCAATCCTTTGCGGGAACCGCTCCTCAATTCAACTTCTTCATTTCAAAAAGCTGCCGACTGTTTACTTTCACTCACGATTGATTGTTTTGTCTATTATTGTCAGTCATGTCCATGATAGGAGAAGCAGGACTCCTCTATGCGCGCTCATCTCTTGCATCCTTCCCCCATCTGTTCACCCGGCCTCTCACCTCACCAAACCGACCCTTTTGGCAGTCTTTTCTTCTTGTACTCCCGCCGCATTTCTTACACTTTGCAACACAAGCCCTTTTACCTGTCCCGAAAGGCTCCTCCCAGGAAAAACCGCAGTTGACACACTCGAATATTCTTGCCTCTCCAGGAAGAACATAATTGCCCCCTTCAACGCTAAGGGCTTTCCCATTGATTAACGCTGTTGCAACCTTGCCCCGGGCTTCCTTCAATATCCGCTGAAAGGTTGTACGCGAGACGTCCATTTTCTTTGCCGCATCTTCCTGATATAAATCTTCAATATCAGCCAATCTCAAAGCTTCGACTTCCTCTACTCTCAAATTGATTACATCGAGTTTTTCCAAAGGGACGCCGCGAGGCTTGAATATGATTTGTCCGGGTAACCACCCTACGCATCTCGGTATTTTCGGTCTTGGCATATCCAATCACCACAAAATATTATGGACATATGTTCACAAAAATACTAAGATGAGAGCGGTTCCCTGTCAACAGGCAGGCAGAAAAGCCATAGTGAACAGGTGAAGAAAGGGGGTTGCCTTGTGCAAATCAGAATAAGAATACTTTGTGAAAATCAAGCGTCGGGAGCGTTCAAAGGCGAGCACGGTTTCTCCGCCCTGATTGAAATGGGCGGGAAAAGCCTCGTTTTTGATTCCGGTCAATCAGACACTATTTTGCAAAATGCGCTTATCTCAGGGGTAAACCTTCGGGAAATAGATGGCATTGCCTTATCCCACGGTCATTTTGACCATTCCGGAGGCCTTCTCTCTCTTTTGGACGTAAGTGGCCCGAAAAAAGTATATTTGCACTCCCACGCCTTAGAGCCAAAGTACTTCATTTCCGGAAAAGTCAAAAGGTTCATAGGAACTCCGTTTACCCGTGACGCATTGGAAAGCCTCTCTCGTGAGCTTGTTTTCACAAAAGACATGCTGGAAATCATACCCGGGCTTCATTTGAGTGGAGAAATTCCAAGAGTAAATGACCCGGACTACCGGGAAGAAACACTTTTTCGGGAAATCAAGGGGAACATCGAACCCGACCCGTTTACCGATGACCAATCCATATTCATTGAAGGACCCGAGGGCGTCATTGTCATAACTGGATGCGCGCATGCGGGTCTTATAAACATAATCTCATACGCGGAAGATGCGTTCGGAAAAATATCAGCCATTGTTGGTGGAATGCATCTTGGCATGGGAATGAGCACTGAAAAGATCAACGAATCACTTGATTATATTGAAAGTGTATGCCCCTTGAGAATTGTTCCATGTCACTGCACGGGTTTGAAGGCAACAGCCCGCATGCTCGAACGTTTCAAGAATAGAACGATTCCGGGTCATGCGGGTCTTCTACTATGTTTTTGAAGTCTAAAAAAACAATCTTCCGCGAAAATTTGAAAAATAAACACTCGAATAATTCTTATGAAGCACATAAGCATCAAAGGTCATAAAGTCGTCCATCTTTCATGCGATATGACCTGTGAGTCTCATCAATAATACTTTCATCATGAGTAACAATCAGCACACACTTGCCATCCTTCATGGCAAGCCTCTTCATGATTTCAATTACGGTTTTCCCCGTCTCTGCGTCAAGATTCCCAGTTGGTTCATCCGCAAGAATCAAATGAGGGTCATTGGCAAGTGCTCTTGCAATAGCAACTCTCTGATTCTCTCCACCGCTCATTTTGCCCGGTCTGCTCCTGAGAAGTCTTTCGGTTATGCCCATCTGCGCGAGGAGAAATACCGCGCGTTCTTTCTGCTTTTCATAAGGAACTCCCACCAAATCCATTGGAAGCATTACGTTTTCGAGAGCAGTCAGATACGGAACAAGATTGAAAAACTGGAACACAAATCCAACGCAATTCCTTCTAAACGTAACAAGGTCAATTGAAGCGTCCATGATGTTGTGACCTGCAACCTCGATCTCTCCAGAATCAGCGCTTTCCAGTGAGCCCAATAGATATAACAGGGTTGTTTTTCCGGAACCAGAAGGTCCCACTATTGAAATAAACTCGCCGGTTTTTGCGCTCAATGACACCCCATCAACCGCGGTTACTCCTCCTGCCCTCGCCTCATACTTCTTATTGATGTCTTTTGCCCTTATGACCTCATCGCTCATCTTCAAACCTCACTCCATACTCAAAACTCTGGAAGGTCTCAACCTCAAAGTCCATATAACCGGTATTGCTATTCCAAGAATGCTTATCAGTATAAGAACCGCGACAGCATAGAGGAAAATCGAACTCCTATAGATAACTTTGAGTTTCGCTTTTGCCTTCTCACCAGTTTTCTGAGCGAAATTGAACTGGCTTCCATATTTATAAAGTCTGTTCGCTGTTCTCATGGCAGGAGGCCCTGCCTGTCCGCTATTCTGCACCGAAACACTTTCTTTTTCTTGCGGAACTACCCAGTTCGCAAGAGATTGGGAAACAAGAGCAGTTGCCCCCATTGATAATATGATTGCAACAAGACATATGCACAAAACCTCTGCCGCGAATTGACCGACAACCTGGCTGTTTGTTGAACCAATTGCCTTTAGTATGCCCAACTCTCTCACTCTGCCGCCAGTGATTATTATCATTGATAGAACAATGATCAAAGCACACGCGCCAAGTGAGCCCGCAAGCCCGACAACAGCGGTGTTTCTCGCCTTGAGCATAGAATCAGCGATTTCCTCATAATCGGATTTGTCTGTCACGAATTCGAACTTGTTTTCTTTTCCCGCCGCCAGCTTCTTGAACAAACCCTTGAGCGATCCCGTATTATCCACAGAATCAAAGTAATAAGATGCAAGTGAAAGATAATCAGGAGTACCATTTAGCTTTTGAACGACGGAAACAGGAGCGTAGAAGGTCGTCCCTGCCGGATTAAAACCGGATTCCTCGGTTCCTTCTTCTTGATTTGTCTTTATAGTTTTATAAATACCCACTACCTCGAGATCCATTGTGGATTCTTTGCCTGTCTTTCCACTAATTGTTGCGTCTATTTTGTCACCAACTTCAATCTTGTTATTACTGGCAAGATTTTTCTCAATCACCACGACCGGCTTTGCGTTTTTGTAATCCTCATAAGTAAAATTCCGCCCCTCGACAACACGCTTGGCTCCATTCTGGAAATCAGAAGCAGATGAACCATTTGTATTGCCAGAGAAGGCAAAGCTATTCTGATCGGAACCACCTGCTCTCGCTGGAGAACGTTCAATATCTCTAAACTGAAAAGCCCGCTTTACATCGGTTCCTGCTAAACGAGGAAGAGTAACGCGCGTTTCCAGCACTCTATCGTATGTCTTTATGTACTTTGATTTTGAAAACTCATTTGCCAGGGACTCGGGCACAAGCATCGAGATTCTGTTCTCGAGCTCTTCCTGCTCACTCATCGAGCGCGCCTCTGCCGCACGCTCCGCCTCTGTTTTCTTTCTTTCCTCCTCGAATACCTTCATGAGGTAGGTTGAACTCACTTTTATTTCCCCATAGTTGCCAACTGTCTTCTTTATGCTCTCCACTTGACTATCGGCGGAAATCTTCACCGTAACCATCGACATAGCAAAGGTAAGGCAAACAAAAATGAGCGCTGTTACAATCGAGTTGCGAACATAATTACGCCTGAAACTCCTGAATCCTCTGTAGAATGCTCTCATGCGCTGCCTCCGAATCAAAAATAGAAATATCTCGCTCAGTCAGGATAACCAGCAAGAGTAATTGCCACTTCGTCTCCATAATCTGTTCCGCTGACTTTCTTGATTATTAGATTCGTATTTCCCTTCGTTACTCCCTCATTTTGTGTAACGCTTTTCGGATTCAAATCGAAAAACAAGAATACCTGTTCGAGGCTTTCCCCGATTTTCAACTTGCAATCAACTGGTGAAAGGTCGGAGTAATCGAGAAGCACGGCGGAAATTTTATGCTCATCGACATATTTTCCAAATTCTGCATTGCTCCCGTAATACTCATAATAAGTATCCGCGTCAATCCCAGGGCTCTCGAGTCTGAATGAAAACTGGGTAAGGTCTAATAGCTCACTCCCAACATTCTGAACAGTCAATTCAACATCAAGATAATCTCCCTGTACCTCTCTTTCGCCAGAAGAAATTACACTGCTGTTAGAATTCACTCTTTTTGCTTCCACAACGGTAAACCTTGCCCCTGCGAGGTCCGCGGAATTTTTCGGCGTCGCTGCCTTTTTCTTGTCTTCAGAGCTTTCACTCTTGCCACTTGAACTACTCTTAGAAGATGAGATGCTTGTTGGAGCACTGGAAGAAACAGCACCTTGTTCCACGCCAGGTGGAAGTTTTGTTGTGGTTGTGGTTTTTGTTTTCTTCGAAGTATTAGCCCCGCAAGAAGAAACCCCTGTGAGGACGAAAATCAGAAGACTCACCGTTATAACTACCTTCCCCGCTCCCTTTCTAATTCTAACCATTTCTTCCCTTCCTTTTCATTTATGACTTGACGCTTACCTTCTCAAGAGAACCTGAAGAAATGCTTAGAAAAGCGGGAAAAGTCAAATTTTTTTCATGAAGTCATGTGCGTTACTTCTCACTCGAAATTGATGGTCAATGACGGAATTCAACTATGGCGGTTGTTCCGGCACCAGGCTCGCTTCCCAGTCGAATCCTTGCATGATGAAGTTCCGCGATTCTTTTCGCAATGGAAAGTCCGAGTCCATAACCGGAAACTGGTTCTGCATCCCTGGGCATCCTACCCCTGTAGAACCTTTCAAAAACTTTCTCAACGTCTTCCTCGTCTATTCCATAACCCTCATCTTTTATGAAAATCGTCTTTTTCCCTTTTTCCCTCAAACTAAAAACATCGATTCTTTTTCCCTCATCGCTGTATTTGATAGCGTTATCAAGAAGAACAACAAAGAGCTCGGTAAGGCTCTCGCTGTCCCCCTTGATCGATGTCTCCTCAACCTGCACCGTAATGTCAATACTCTTAGCCTCGGCAAAGTGCTTGACCCTTGAGACCGCGCCTTCAACAACTTCAGCCAAATCAAGACAGCCAAATCTTTCTGCCTCGCCTTCCTCATACTGCGCAAGCTTCAGAAGGCTGCTCGAAAGACTTACCAGTTTATCAATTTCCTCATTGTTGCTCTCAAGCAGCTCCCTAATTTCGCCTGGCAGATTCTCTTCACGAAGCGCTACCTCGATTTCCGTTTTCATTGCCGTCAAAGGTGTTCGAAGCTCATGAGCGGCATCTGACGTAAACCTATTCTGCAATTCAATCGCGCGTTCCAGCGGGCGGAGCTCACGTTTCGCAAGCGTATAACTCACAAATCCTGCAAACAAAAGAACAGCAATATTGAAATAGATAAGGGACAAGCCTATCCGCCTCTTGACCTCAGTTACAGCCTCCGGCATGAGATAATGCCTTGAATAGCGCTCCGGAGGAGGATTCACAAAAATATCCTCTCCTAATTCAATTCTCCTCTCGAGGGGACGAGGCGCAAACTCATATATCATGTAACTCAAAAAGCCACTCACAAGCATTATCAAAATAAGGTAAAAAAGCGTCAATTTAACAAGAGAGCGTTTAATGTTCAATGCTGGCTCCTGATTGTGTATCCAAAACCTCTAACCGTGTGAATAAGCGGTTCTCCACTAAAAGGTCTGTCAACCTTGTTTCTAAGATAACCGATGTAAACCTCGACAGTATTGGGAAGTACATCAGCATCGTAATCCCAAACATGTGAAATCACCTTTTCCTTGGAGAGCACAATTCCCTCGTTTCTCATCAGAAATTCCAGTAACGAATACTCGGTTCTTGTAATGGGAATTTCCATACCGGCACGTTCAACTTTTCTTGCTTTGGTGTCGAGAACAAGGTCGCCTACCACAAGAGTATCTCCAAGATTGGCTATTGGCCTTCTTAGTAGAGCTCTCACTCTGGCAAGTAACTCCTCAAAAGCAAACGGCTTTACGAGATAATCATCCGCTCCAGCGTCAAAGCCCTCAATTCTCTCGTTAATCTTGTCTTTTGCCGTGAGAACAAGTACGGGAACATCAAGTCCTTTTTTGCGAGCTTCATGGCAAATATCAATCCCATCTCGTTTTTCGGGAAGCATTCTGTCAATCACTAAAAGGTCGTACTCCTGAGTAAGAGCAAGCCCTAATCCTTCGTCAAAATCAGCAGCAATGTCAACAGCGAATGTTTCTCTCTCGAGGCCTTTCTTTAGTGCCTTTGCTATCTTTGCATCATCCTCTATTATTAGAATTCTCAACCCTCTCCTCCTCTTTCAACTTGAATCCTAAGGATTTTATGCAACTTCAATAATAG
>JAQUKT010000057.1 GCA_028718945.1 Actinomycetota bacterium
TTGCTCACTGTTCTTCCTGGGGCGACTTCAAAAAGAAAGAACAGGATTTCTTGAATGCCGAAAGAACGAGGCTTCTTTACGTTGCGGCAACAAGAGCTCAAAGCGCGCTTATTGTGACGGTGATGCCGAAGTATTCAAATAGGAATCCGTGGGAGCCATTTTCGCAATATCTGAAGATTGCCCCGGAAATTCAGGTTCCCGAAAAAATAAGGGAAGTTTCTTCTGCCAGTAATCTCTGCAGAAAGTCAACCGAAAATGTTTCGGATTCCGAGGCTTTGAGTGATATTGAGAGGATTGGAAAAAATCTTGAGGAATTGAGAAGACCATGCTACGAGGTGGTAAGGGCAAGTAAGGCTATATCTGTGCCTGATAGAGAAGGAAGGTCAGGCATTGAGTCTCGGGGGGCAATTCCTGTTTTTCCCGATATGATTGAGGCAATCAATGGCAATGTCAACGTGGCTCAATGGGGGACGGCCATTCATGCTCTCATTGAGATTGCCATGAAAAATCCTCTCGCCATTGATTCTTCGGTTTGCGGGATTCTCGAGGAAAATGATTTGCCTCTGGATTCGAAGGATGAAGCCTTGAGAATTGTTCGGAAGGTTATGGATTCTGAGATTTTCAAAAGAGCCAAAAATTCAACAAAGATACTCGTTGAAACCCTGATCTGGGCGCCACTTCGGGACGATGGGGCAACCTTGATGAGGGGAGTAATTGACCTTGCTTTCAAGGAACCATCGGGGTGGGTGATAGTTGATTACAAAACCGACGCGGTTGGCGGAGAGGCTGCTTCAAGGAAGGCAGAGAAATACTCGGAGCAGTTGAATCTATATGCCTGCACGTTCGAGAAAGCAACAGGGGAAAAAGTGAGTGAAAAACTTGTTTACTTCGTAAACTCAAATGTAGCTGTTCCAGTTTGAGCCCAATGCCTTATGATTCACCAATCTATTCCGGCAATTTTCTTCGCAAGCCTCACTTTTTCGTCTATGTTTGAAAGACGCTCAATCATAATCCGCTGGGCTTGAGGAGAGCCTGCGCCGTGAATACTTTCGGTTAGATAAGCGGCAGCGCCGCATCCCATTGTCATGTTTTCAAGAAGTTTCATTATCTTTATTCTTTCGATTGTCGGGATTTCTGACTTGCCCCTGAGGTATTTTTCGAGTAAGGGTGCGGTTTCTGGGTTCTCAAAATCTTTCTGAAAAGGCATCGTCGCAAGGAGGCCTCCGGCGATGTCCTGCGCAAGCCTCGATATCTCGAATGGAAATCGAGTGACATTTAGTTTGCATACGTTTGCAAGAAGCATATCAACCAGATAGCATCCAGAAGGTGTTTTTCTGCCCAGGACACTCGTAGCAATCCCACATGAGAATAGGGTTTCGTTGAGATGAATCATCTCGGTGATTTTGTCCCTGACGTGGCTCGCTCTTGAAATTCCCTGATATTCGGAAACCAATTTCGTTGCTCCTATCAAAATGTCTCCCACTCCAGCCTTACAACCCCCGTAACTCTGGCGATGATAGGCAGCAAACCTCTCGACCATGGCACCGCTCGAATCATACTCTCCAGAGAGAAAGACGCGCTCCTCAGGAACAAAGACATCATCGAAAATCACAAGCGCTTCTTGGCTTCCGTAGGTGGGGTTCCCTACATCGAGGGGGCTTTCTTCAATTTTCCTGGTGTCGGATGGCTGGCGCCCGAGAATAAAAGTGATTCCAGGAGCATCGGCGGGAATTGCGAAGGAAACTGCGTATTGAGCTTCATTCTCACGCATTCCAGCAGTCGGCATAACTAAAATCTCATGGGAGTTCAGCGCACCAGTTTGATGTGCCTTTGCTCCTCTTACGATTATTCCATCATCCTTTCTTTTTGCGATTCTCAAAAACATGTCCGGATCGGATTGTTCCGAGGGTCTTAATCCCCTGTCACCCTTTACATCCGTCATTGCTCCTTCGACAACCAGGTTTTCTTCCTGGATGAAGCGAATGTAATTTTTCAGACGCTCGTGGTAGTTGGTGTGGTGGGCAGCGTCGCATTCGTAAGTGACCGAGTAAAGAGCGTTAAGCCCGTCCATGCCAACGCAGCGTTGGAAGCAAGTTGCTACTCTTCTCGCAAGAAGGCGTTGCATGAGAACTTTTCTCAGAAGGTCAGACGTGCTTTGATGAATGTGAGTAAATCTGCTGATTTCATTACCAGTAAGATGGGATGTAGCGAAAAGCAATTCCCGGGAATTTTCCTCATCGCGTTCTTCGAATGTTTCAGAAACGGCGTTTACGCTCGGACGAATCAGTGGATGGTCAGGCGTACCGGATATTCGTTCCCCTCTGACGAAGACGTTTCTTTCCAGAGAGCGTAGGCTCTCCAGATAGTCATCCGCACTGTTGATTTTCATGTCTTCTAAACCCCCCTATTTGTCTTCACCTAAAGCCCCGCCATTTCCTCATTTATGCAAATCTCGGCCCACAATTGAACTTTTTTTAACCCGACTTAGGGATTCAAAGTTTCCATCCCCGATGTCTGGGAACTGTGTCGAGCATCCTTTCGTAGAGCCAAGGCTTGACGTCCTTCGAAACATAGAATTTGGGCTCGAGCAGGCTATCCGATTCCTTTACTACTCCTTCTTTAATTGATATTTCATGCAATTCGCACCCTGGATAAATTCTTATGCCCGCCGTTACAGAAACCATCTCAGGAGCGAGTTTTTCCATGAATTCTATGCTTTCGGTGACGGTATTGAGGTTCTCTTTTGGACCTCCGAGGAGCAGAAAACAGTTCACCGCTATCCCGCTTCTTTTGAGGCAGCTCACGGCTTTCTCGATATCCTTTTTGGAAAAACCTTTCTTGAGTGCATCAAGAATTTCATCAGAGCCGCTTTCATTTCCGAGGCTCACCTGAAAACAGCCTGCCTCTTTCATCAGTGGGATGAGGCTTGTCTCGAGGCGAAACGGGTTTATCGAGCAGGTCCATCTGATTGAGAGACTCCTCTTTATTATCTCTTTGCAAAGAGCTTCGCAGTAATCAGGCGGATAGTGGAAGAGCGCATCGGTGAATGTCACTGTTCTTATTCCGTGTTTTCGATTTAGAATCTCGAGCTCTTCTCCAACTAACTCCGTAGAGCGCATCCTGATTTTTGTTCCTTCTATCACGGGATTGGGGCAATAGATGCAGTGAAGCGGGCACCCTCTCCGGGATTGAATGCCTGCCGCGTAACGTTCAGTGGAGTTTGGATGGAACTCATATCCCGCGACATCGAAACTATCGAAGTCAGAACCGGGGAAGTCCCTTAGGCTTTCAAAGTTTGCTCGTTTTACTTTCTCCCCTTCATCTCCCGATAGCATAACGAGTCCTGGTATGCCGTCAAGCCCCCTTTTCCCCTCGAGGGCTTTTAGCAATAGCGGGAAGGAGCCTTCAGCCTCTCCGACAATACCCATTCCGATTCCGAGGTATAAAAGGCACTCGTAGGGGAGGATGGTAAAGCCTGCTCCGCCGGCAATTATTGGCACCGCTGTTTCTTTTTTGATGGTTTGAACTAAATCTAAGGCTTCGCTGAGGTAGAACGTGGGTGAATTGACGTCTTGATTGTCGATGTTCCTTATAGAGAGGCCAATGCATTGTGGCAGAAAGTCATTGATTTCTTTCCTTAGGTCAAAAGCCGGGTCCTTGCTGAACATGAGGTCGAGCCCCCTCGTATTGTGCCCGGCAAGTTTGGCGGCTTGGGAAACATATGATATTCCAATTGGATAAGGTCTTATATTTTCCTTGTTTCTATTTTCACTTACGAGAAGAACCTTCATGGAATGAATTTTAACACCTGCGCGCGCAGGTTTTCTCCAAGGAATATTGCGAGGCTCTTGGTTCTTTGCGGAAAAAATCTCGGGGCACTTTTGACTTGACCTTTGTTTTTATCCGAGAATAGCACTGGATTTGAGGTTATTTCTGTGGGTAGGTGGATTGAGTGAAAAGTCAGGCTCCATACACTTTTGCGAAACCGAGGA
Source organism: Actinomycetota bacterium (assembly GCA_028718945.1). Taxonomy (GTDB): domain Bacteria; phylum Actinomycetota; class Geothermincolia; order Fen-727; family JAQUKT01; genus JAQUKT01. The sequence continues at coordinate 3,993 of JAQUKT010000057.1, forward strand.
GAACTTTTCTTTTGTCATCATTCGCTTTTCTTTTTTCGATTTTCCTTGGCATTTTTTCCATTGACACGTGTTTTTGCATGGATTATCGCTGGGACGGCGGAAGCGTGTTAACAGGCTTCAAAGGAGCAGCAGAGCTTGTCTATTTCGCTGAAGGAACAACGAGGAACGGCTTTGAGGAATACCTTATTTTAAGAAACCCTCAAGAAGAGCGCGTTCAGGCAGAAGTCGCATACCAGTTCCCCGCCCCGGCTGAAACAATCTCGCATAAGGTTGAACTTGAACCCGGTGCTCTTGCTTCCATTCTTGTAAATGATGTCGTTGGAGCGGGAAAGGATGTTTCAATAAGGGTGGGAGCACCTGGCGGGATACTGGCGGAAAGAGAGATATACTTCAACTATCTTGGCATCTGGACCGGCGGAAATTCGAGTGTGGGAGCTCAATCCCCCCTTACAAGATGGTACTTTGCCGAGGGCACGACCAGGGCGGGCTTCAGGGAATGGCTCTGCGTGCAGAATCCAGGGAAGGATGATGCAAATATAAACATGACCTTTTTCCTGGAGAACGGAGAGCAGGTTCAAAAAGGGGCAATACTAAAAGCCTCGAGCAGGAGCACTTTTGATGTCCGAGGGATTGTTGGAGACGAAAGAGACGTTTCTGTTCTCATAGAATCAAGTATCCCGATTGTTGCTGAAAGACCGATGTACTTTGATTATCTTTCTTCCTGGAGAGGAGGACATGTGGTTTCCGGGGCGGGCCAGTTGTCGAATCGCTGGTATTTCGCTGAAGGGACTACCAGGCAGGGCTTTGATGAGTGGCTTTGCATTCTGAATCCCGGACCGCCCACGAAAGCAAGGGTTGAGTACATCTTCAATGACGCCCCTTCCCTTGTTAGAACTTATTTCCTGCCCGGTGGCTCAAGGAGGACGATCTCGGTGAATAACGAGGTTGGACCGGGGAAAGATGTTTCCGTCCTCATTGAGGCTCCTTCCGGCATACTTTGTGAAAGACCTATGTATTTTCTTTATCAGGGGAGATACGAGGGCGGACATGTTGTGATGGGGTCTAATTCTGGCTCGAAAAGATGGATGTTCGCAAGCGCTCCAGCGGGAGAGAATTTTTCATCATGGCTCTGCGTGATGAACCCCGGGAAAACAGAGGCTCGAGCAAGCCTGGTGATACTTGGTGGGAGCGAAGAAAAACATATATCTTTTGAGATTGCCCCCGGGAGGAGGCTGACTTTCGATATCAACGCTTTTTCTGCGGGGATTGGATTACCATGGCTTTTGATTTCAAGCGATGAGGAACTCATTCTTGAACGCCCTACGTATTTTTCATATGAGCCGAAAGTCGAGTCGGCGCCCTTTGGCTTTGCGGCGTGGAACGATGTACAGCTCATGAGCCCGATAAGGTATTGCGACTATCTCGGCGCGCAGTTTCACGAAGCATACCCGTCCGGTGGTGATGGAAAGCCTGATCATCCTCAAGCGCTCCAGCCACTTGGAGAGTGCATGAGGGATGATAATCCTAAGGGTAAGCACCCAGGCGTAATCTACGGCGTTTACGGGGAAGCGGCATATTTCATTGAGGAGTCGCGCGGAAGGGGAACCTATTCAACAACTGCCTGCGATGTTCTTTCGAAAGCCGGTGAAAATGTTTATGCCCCGGCTGATGGCGTCGTTATCGCCGCTGAGAATTACCTTCTTTATGGGAAGTATCCCGACATGCGTGTGAGAATAGCCATTGATGGGCATCCCGGATGTCATATTGCGGTGCTTCATCTTGGAAGTCTTTGCGTTGAGAGGGGACAGAGGGTGAAAGCGGGAATCTCACTTTTAGGCACTGTGCGCGACCTCGTGCCATATTTCTATAGCGGACCCAACCCCTACACGCGTGAAGATGGAAATCATGTCCATGTCCAGGTTAACTACCGACCTGATATTCACCTTTGAGAATGAGTCAGGGCCAGCGCCAGATTTTTGGCGTAACCTTGCGACCGATGAACTTGTTCTTGAGTCTTCTTCCAATCCTTACCGGGTTTCCGCTGGAGTAAACCTCGACATCGCGAGAAAGCCTCGCCAACCTGTAAAGGGAAGAAGTAAGGCTCTTTTTTGGCATTCCCACCTCCTGTCTATCGTTTTGATTATATCACCGCTCTTACACAAATGAGTCGAGACCTCTGATAACCGATAAGAGAAAGCGAACGGAAAGGAGATTTCAATGAAGAGGTGGGAAATGGAATTCGGACCCGTCGAGCGGCGCTGATTCTGTTCATGTTGAAAGTCAGGAAATCCGAAACTGGCTGAGACTTGGTTGGTTTTTGGACCCGCGTTGAGCGGCGAGGACATTAAACGTATAATCTTGCCATTATGATAAAGCGCATTGGTAAGGTCCTCCTTGTTGTTTTTCTTGCGGCTGTGGTTGTTTACGCTGGACTGGCAATTTATGCTTATTCATATCTCGGTGGAATACCAACTGCCGGCGCGAAGTATCCGGAGTCTCGGATAAGGCAGATAATCTGGCCAACTATAGGATATCCTGCCTTGACATCGCCTGGAGGAAATATTGTTGTCGAGATGGATGTCTCAGGGGTTTCGGGAAAGCTCTCTGATTCTTTTAGGTGGAGGGGGACGGTTTCTGCCAGCAGGAAGGAGTTGAAGGGACTTTCATACGAACTCTCCTTTGTCCGCGCGTGGAAAGGCGCCTCGAAGCGCTGGACCCTTTGCAAGCACCGAAAGATTTCACCTGAAGTCATAAATGTTGAATTCCAGGTTCCGTCGGTAGCCTGTGAGCTTTATGACCTCGAGGTGGAAGCCATCGCTGGTAAAGCGAAAATAAGGGATGATGAGCCGCACTGTGTTGGAGTGGTTCCTAAGTTAGATGATTCATTCAGGTTCATGACTCTTGCGGATGTTCATGTCCATGAGCGTGGAATATCCGCCTTGTTGCAGTCTCAAACTGACGCGGGAGTCTCTCCTGAAGGCGAGCCCCTTTATTTTTATGACGCCATGGACCAGGTTAATCTCGTCAGGCCCGAATTTGCGGTAATACTCGGCGACTGCATTTTTGCTCAGAGAAGAGCAGGAGAAATGCTTTCGGAGTTTGAGAGGTTCTATGAAGCTCTTTCGCGCCTCGAGGTGCCTGTTTTCATTTTGCCCGGGAACCATGACCTTTACGTCAACCGGGTCGATGGAGAGCGGCTCTGGGAGGAGAACATCGGTCCTTTATGCTATTCATTCGATCAGTGTTCCTGCCATTTCACTGCTTTTGATACGTATGACTGGCCCGAGAGGGAGAGAGTGGTAATGAGGAAGGCAGGGAATGTTTTCGTTTATGCGCGAAAATGGCAGGGACAGGTTAGAGGGGCAAGGGATGAGAGGAAACCTGAGACTTATACCGGGGAACTTGCATGGCTCAGGGAAGACCTCAGAAAAAGCGTTAGCGCGAAGCTCAGGATTGTTTTCCTTCATCACTGTCCTTACACACCCTCGGGAAAGGGAATCTCTTACAAGAATGAAAGGTTTGCCGGTGTGTTTACGCTCGGAGGGAATGGGACTGGCGCAAGAGCCCTGCGGGAGCTGTTTTCGAGGTACAGGGTTCATGTTGTTATGAGCGGGCATCTCCATGAAGACAACTATGGGTGCGTCGAATGGAAAGATGGGACTGGAAAAACAATCTACGCGAACCAGACTTGTGTTTACTTCGATCACGGGGGCGTTCAGAACCACTATCCAGGATACAGGCTTGTCGAGGTAAAAGATGGGAAAATTGGAGAGCTTTCTTATCTGACTAAAGGGAGTTCCTATCCTTTCTATGATGGTTCAAAACCAGGCGGAATGACTGACAACGATGCCCTCGAGAAACCCGCAACTGAGGCCAGGAGGATAGAAACATCCGGGGGCACTCTTGTATGGAAGGTGAAAAATTTTCTTGGCAAACCGGTTACTCTCGATGGATTGATCGCTCTTGTTCAGGTCGGCGGGAGAGACGTTATGGGTGCGGAAGTGACAAAAGAAACGCCCCTTCCTGACGGGAACATGGTTCTGGTGAACTTGAGGGTTAAGTTGAAAGCGGGAAAGCATTCGACTTCCAAGGGAGGCACTGAACCCTATGTCACTACGGTTGTTTTGAGGAGCCGGCCTTAGTAGTCATTAGTAAAAGCATCAACGATCCTTTTTTGCTCTCCCGATTCAAGTGAGGATATGATTTCTTTGTAGGCGGCGCCTGCGTCAACCCCCCATGCGTCTTTCGTTTTCTTACCGACCCCTTCTGTTCTGTCAACAGCGTATAGCCCGAATCTTGGTTCGTAAGAACCCCACTCAAAATTGTCGAACAGCGTCCAGTGAAAATAACCCGAGAGAGGAACGCCCATTTTCAACGCCTTCATTGCCTCGAAAATGTAACACTGAAGGAAAGCGTCCCTTGTTGCCCGGTCGCGCCTTTGCTCAACCCTGCCGCGCGCAAGGCGATAAGCCATTCCGTTCTCGAGGAGAACGATTGGAATCCCCCTTGAGTTGAGGCACATCCCTTTCAAGAAATGGGGCAATGCTTGAGGGTTTAGAGTTTGGTTCCATAAGAAATAATGCTTCCTTGCCCCTCTATCAAGCAGGTAATCGAGAGTTGGGAACACAATCATGTTTCTGAAGAAAGGGTCGTAGAAATCAACTGCGAGCCAGTCGAGTTTTTTCTCCAATTGAGAGGAGTAAAGGGCATCAATCGCATTATCAAAGTCTTCGAGGCTGAAAAGTCGTTCTGTTCCTTCATATAGGAGTCTTTCAAGTACTCTTGACAGAATTGATGCCTTTCGTACTTCAGGACACAGGTTGATTTCCTCATCCCAGGATTTTCTGGAACCTTGGAAATAGTCTGCGAGGTCGGCTCTTTCGACTTCGTTGATTCTTGCGTTCAGAAGGTCAGTGGCGAATTTGTCGAGCCAGTATATAGAGAGCTGAGAGGTATTATATGTAACGAGTGGCTCTTCCCATCCTGCTTCTTCGTAGAGGTCATGAATTATGTCGTATGCGTGGCAATGGGCGGCAAGCATATTCCCCCAAGCTCTACCGCTCTTATGTATGCCGATGCCTTTCTTGCCTGGCAGCGAGCGAATTAAGTAAGTTCCCAGCGCAAGAGCGTTTGGCTCATTTATGGTCGTATAGTATTTGATTGGTCTCAATCCGTGTTTTTCGATGAGGCTTTTGTTCAGGTCTGAAACTACTTTCCGAACAAAGGGATCGAAATGTTCGAGCGATTCACGGTCAAGCCAGAAATCCATCCCGAGCCAGAGTGGATGAGTAAAGTGGTGAAGGGTCAATACCGGCTCCATTTCTGCCTTCATGATGAAGGCAATGATTTTCGAATAGTGTTCTATCGCTTTATCGTCAAAAGGGGGAATGAGACCGGAAGTTGAGGAGGGTTGGACTCTTGCCCATTCGACCCCAAGCCTGAAAGCGTTCACGCCTGTTGAACGGGCGATTTCTATGTCCTTTTCATAATCATCCCAGAAACGCGTTGCCTCGCCGCTCCGCTCGATTCTTCCCCTTGATTCCCATTTCCACCAGTTGTTGAATGGTTTTCCTGGAGCGTTATATCCACCTTCGGTTTGATAACCGGATGTGGCGACTCCGAAGAGGAAATCTTCGGGCAAGGCGAATCCATCGGAAAAAAGTTTTTCAATATCCGGTTTCTCGAAATGACGCCTGAATTCGGGAATATCAGCCAATTATTGTGCCTCCAACCATTTCCGACGATGGGCAGCGTTAATGTGAACCTGAAAGTAATATGTACCGTTTCTCAATGTCCGAAGTATTTGTGCCCACGATCTTATCTACAGTTGCGCCGGTTGAATCGAGGAATACGAAGGTTGGAACATACTGAATCTCAAAATCATTGGAAAGTTCATACTCGCTTGAAGCGTTTACTTTTTTTGTTTCCACTTTCCCCTTATATTTTTCCTCCAGCCCATTCACGATGGGCTCAATTTGTTTGCACGCAGGTCACGAATCGGTGTAGAAGTACAGGACGGTTGGAAGGTTGTCAACCAAAAGACCCGGCTTGCTTTCTTCTTTCCCCTTGAGGAGGAAGAAGCCGCCGAAAACGAGAAGGACAATGGCGATAGCGATTGCGTATGGCCACGGCTTCGTGTAAAAAGGGTCAGCTTGCCGGGGTTCCCCCTTTTCGGGCAATCGGGTTTCTCGTCCAGGATATGCTGCATCGGAGGGTGGAATCCCGATCTCATCCCCTAAGAAGTTCGATTCGTATGGATTTTCTGAAGAAGTATTATCCTCCTTTTCAATGGGTGAGCCGCACCATTCACACTCCCGCACCATATCGGATGTATTTTTTCCGCAATGAGGACATATCATAAAGCAAGCCTCCTCCGTTTCGCTTTGGAAACCACATGAGGGTTAACACCAAAGTTCAAAGCCGTTTGATTCATGTACTTCCGCACTTCCCTTACTCTGGATGAGTGTTCCTCTATGTATGTTTGCATAAAGAAAAACTTCCTGTTTACAGGCGCTTGCCTAATGATAGCACAAACTCTTTTTTCCTCCGTTTGAAGAAGCAGAGAGGCATTCTGCGATGCCTCGAGAAACTGCCTGAGGTTACTTTTGTCATCCGAGAAAGCACAGATGCCTGATAGTGCTCCCGTTTGGAGGGAAATTCAAAAGAGCCTGTTTCAGCTTATCCTCTTTACTTCTGTGGGTTCGCTTTGAAAGCATATTAGGAGCTCCGTGCGCACAGCCGCTTCCCTGAGTGTTGCGCCGACTGAATTTTGGGGAATCCATGGTCTGTTGTTTGTCTCACTCAGGTGTGCGAGAAAAAGAAAACCGAGCTCTTCGCTCAGGATTAGTTTAATAAGGGAAAGAGCATCCTCGTTTGAGAGATGGCCGGTATTGCTTCTCACCCTCTCTTTCAGGAAAGGTGGGTAAGGACCCGAGTCGAGCATTTCCTCGTCGTAATTGGATTCGATTACCAACGCGTTGCACCCGCTCATTGAATCAACCACCACTCTTGTGACCATGCCCAAGTCAGTTGCAATTCCCGCTTTCCTTTCCCCGTCCGATATTACGAAGCCAACCGGGTCACGGGCATCGTGTGGTAACGGAACAGAGAGTATTTCAAAGTCGTTTAGGGTGAAGCAGGAGCCAGATTCAAACTCGTAGATTGGCTGCTGAAATCTGATGTGAAAAAGCCCTTAGGGGTGCCAGCACTCATATAGACCGGG
>JAQUKT010000058.1 GCA_028718945.1 Actinomycetota bacterium
GTCCGGAAAATCATCGTAAATTGGAATTCCCATGACAAGAGGCTTTCCGGAGTTGAGCCACGCCTTGAGGTTGTTTGTGACATTGGGTCGACTGTATGGACCCCAATCGGACTGTCCAAAAAACTGCCCCCAGTTCTTATTGATTTTATACTGCTTTGCCGCTTCAATCTGCTTGCTCGATGGCTGCTTCAGATAATCCCCGTCATATGGAAACTCCTCGAAATCAACGCAACCGAAATTCTCGAGAAGATTCATCGCGTCATAGATGGAAGAGCCTCCATCCTCTCCACCATTTATCTGGTTATACACGAAGGCAGGGCTGAAGTAGTACTTATCGTCATTCAAGTTCCAGGATGGATGCTCCTGCTTCTCCCACCATGTCTTAGAGTAGTAACCGGTTGACCAGCCAACACATGAGCCATGCTCGCCCTGGTCCCCTATGGGAGGAAGGTCACCGGACAGGTCAACCGAGGAAGAGAGGGGAAGAGAAGCAAGGCTTCTCAATTTTTGCCTTGAAATCATTCGCTCATGCACAGGTCCGCTTAACTCAAGTCCAAGACCGTGAGCGAAAAACTCTTTTTTTTCTACACCCTTCCCTTGATTCCTGGCACCCGCGGCAGGTAACAGTAGCAAAAGCAAAAGAACAGCTGAAATCAGCCCAAAAAACTTAGTGAACCTTGATTTCTTCATGATAAATAAATCGTTTCCTTTCCTGATGCTCATGCCACGTCTAAATCGTTCGATTTTCATATCGTCCGTCCCGAAAACAGTACTCTAACATTATTTTCGTACATAACCTTCATAGTCATTAGAAAATCTTTTTAGCAAACTGCGTTATTTTTCGACCGCAATTGTGCTCATGCAAATTCATGAAAAGAATTCGGGGTTTACCCTCAGCGATGCAAAGAACATTCTTACGATAAGCGCATGCCCTTACTCTTTTCTCAAAAGCCACGCCCCTGCCTTGCCCGCAAGTTCAAAAGGCAAGGGAAAAATCCGCCTTAGTAAGTACATTGGCCAGACTATGGGCTGCATGATAATTCTCTTGTTTTTCTCTATTCCTCTTACAATGAGACGGCTCAATTTCTCGGGCTTTGCGGCAAAACCAAGGATGAGTTTTAGCCCGAGCCTTACATGGATGCCGCCGGCAGCAATGCTGTCATAGAATGCTGTCTTCACAACCCCAGGAAATACGGTCGAAACGCTTATGCCATGCCAGAATAGCTCATAGCGAAGCGCTTCAGAAAGACCATCAACCGCGAATTTGCTCGAGGCATAAGCACCCCAGGTTGGGACCGAGAAAAAAGCCTGGGCACTCGATATGTTCACGATGTTTCCGCTTTTCCTTTTCATCATTTCAGGAGCAAATGCCCTGACGGTGTGGAAAATCGAGAAAACGTTGACATCAAAAAGACGCCTAAAATCATCGAGGCTCGTATCAACTATGTGCCCCATGTGCCCGACCCCGGCGCAATTTACGAGTATATCAACTGCCCCCCACCTTGCGTGGATAACATTCGCCATGTCGCTTACCTGACTGAAATCGGTAAGGTCAACGCAGAAAGTATGAACCGTCGCGCCGAGGGATTCGATTTGCCTCGCGGCATTTCCAAGCGCTTCTGCTGAAATGTCAGCGAGTATAAGATTCGCTCCCTCCCTTGCAAGGTCGGTTGCTGTCGCCTTCCCCATCCCGCTCCCGGCACCGGTTACCAGCGCCCACTTTCCCGCAATTTCCGTTCTTTTCATGTCCCCCCCTCATTCATAAACTATTCAGCAAACGAAATTATACTTCAAAGCCGAAGCATGAAATTCATCAGCCCTGCGCAAAATCAAACCAGCATCTCTGAATCATGTCGAGCGTGAGAGCAGGCCAGGTGAACCGTGAAACACGCCTCCCCTTCCCATTTCTCGAATCGTAGAATTCCCAGAAGCCTTCCCGCAAAACCATCTCCACAGTCTTCCGAGCAATTTCCCGCGCCACATCTAAAAATCCATTTTCCAAAAGTCCAACAACAATAAGCCAGTTGATATTTATCCATATGCAGTGACCAGCCCACAGGCTATTCTCAACCCATGGTTTACACCCGCTCAATTCATCAAAGGGATTGAAGGGAACAAGATATTCGCCCCAGAACTCGGAAGGTTCCTTTAGATGTTCTTCAACGAGTCTCGAATACCTTTCTCCTTTCATGTACCCGGCAAAAAGTGGAAGAAGCGACTGCGCCGTTTTGATACGCGAAAATTTCGGGTTTTCACAATCCCAGCGTGGAAAATAACAGCCGGCATCCTCGTCCCAGCATATAGCATCAAGAACATCAGCCATGATATGCGCTCTTGCCCTGTACCTTGCTGCCACATTCTTTTCATCTATAGCGTCCCCCAAAAACGCCGCACTTCTCAGCGACCTGATGAGTATGACGTTCATCGTAAGATCCTCGAAAATGAAGCGGTTTTCCCTTTTCAACTCTGAAACATCCCAACCATGCCTGGTGCAGAATCTGTAAAGGACAGGTCCAGCCAAAACAGCATTCAACCTGTGCGAAGAACGATATGAGTTTACGCCAAGAGCAGGCATCAACTGCGGAGAAAGGTCTGTCCCGGCTTCCCAGGGATGGAGAATTGAAACAAGTCCATCCCCAAAGAGGTCACGCTCGTCAAGGAAGTAGTCAAGCGAGTGTCTGATTCCATCCCATATTCGCACAACCCAGTCAACGTCCCCGGTTTTCCGGAAGACAAGTTCAGCAGCGTAAACATAAATCGGAGGATCAACCAGGTGAGAGCGTCCCTCGGAATCATATTCCCATTGAGCAAGCCACCTTGTGAAGTTTTTGAAAGGTCTTCTCCTGGTTGCTTCGCACTTCGTAAGTATCTCATGTGGAATATGACCATCAGGCACAATCTGAGCAAAAAGAGTCTCGAGTTCTCTTGCCGCTTTTTCAATGTCGAGATAAATCATTGCAACAGCATGAAAGCCGGAATCCCAGGCAAACAGCGAAGGATAAAACCGTGATGAGGGCATGTGGTAGTAGTAACCGGACTCATCTACCTCGTTTTCTCCATATACATCCTCTGTAACCGACTTGAGTTTCTCGAAATCCTTTCTTATTTGCTCCAAAAGTAAATCCCCTATCTCGCAATTTCTCTTTTGGAATTATATTATTTACGCGAGAACAAGCGAAAGTAACGGAAAGCAGAAAGTGCTCAACCTTTGATTTCGGTTTTTTCTAATTACGTTAACTTCTCATCAAAACAACAATTGCAATCGCGAGATACTTTTCCGAATTGTCCTCGATTTACCTTATAATTACGTCAGCATCGACCAAGCATTTGAATCGCTCAAATGAATGTGGAAAAGAGATAGTTGAAATGAAGGCGAATTCTGAACTTGATAACCTTTGCATAAACACGATCAGGGCTCTTACCATTGACGCGGTGGAAAAGGCAAAGTCAGGTCACCCGGGGGCTCCCATGGGGCTTGCTCCTGTTGGTTACACACTCTGGACGCGCTTTCTTCGGCACAATCCGCGAAATCCTAACTGGGCGGGAAGAGACAGGTTCATCCTTTCGGCGGGACACGCATCAATGCTTCTCTATAGCCTGCTTTATCTATCCGGATATGACCTCTCACTTGACGATATAAAGCGCTTCCGTCAGTTAGGTTCAAAAACACCGGGGCACCCGGAATATGGAATAACGCCCGGGGTAGAAGTAACAACAGGTCCTTTGGGGCAAGGAATTTCAAACGCCGTGGGGATGGCGCTCGCAAGAAAACTTCTTGCAGTCAGGTTCAATAAACCGGGATTCGACCTGACAGACTACTTCATTTACGTTATCGCAAGCGATGGGGACATGATGGAAGGCGTCACCTCAGAAGCTTGCTCTCTCGCGGGACACCTTCGCCTCGACCACCTCATCTGCCTGTATGACGACAACCAGATTACAATCGAGGGACCAACCTCACTTGCGTTCTCAGAAGACGTTGGCGGCCGCTTCAAGGCATACGGTTGGCACGTATCATTCATCAATGACGCAAATGACATAGACCAACTATCCGAAAAAATAGGAGATGCAAGAAAAGAGAAGAGGCCTGCGCTCATAATTGTTCGCTCGAGGATTGCCTGTGGAAGCCCGAACATGGAAGGTCGCGAGGAATCTCACGGAGCGCCTCTTGGCGAACATGAAGTCATTTCAACAAAGGAAAATCTCGGCATCTCGAAAGAGGAATTTCATGTCCCGAAAGAAGTCCTCGAAAACATGAGAAAAGCAATCCAGATTGGTGAGCGCGAGGAAAAAACATGGAATGAGAAATTTCGGAAATATGAAAGAGAATATCCAGACGATGCAAGAACTTTCAGGAGGATTCTCAATGGGAAACTTCCAGATGGGTGGGACAGCAAACTACCTTCATTCGAATCAGACAAAAGCATCGCGACACGCGACGCATCGGGAAAAATCCTTGAAGCAGTTGCTTCCGTATTGCCGGAAATTGTCGGTGGCTCGGCCGACCTCGGAACTTCTGTAAAGACATACATAAAAGGATGGGGAAACATAAATAGCAATGACTTCAGTGGAAGGAATCTACATTTTGGAGTAAGAGAACATGCAATGGGAGCCATATTGAACGGCATGGCAAGGCATGGAGGTTTCATACCTTACGGCGGAACATTCCTTGTTTTTTCGGACTACATGCGCCCCGCATTGAGAATGGCAGCCCTCATGAAGCTACATGTAATCTATGTATTTTCGCATGACAGTTTAGGAGTCGGCGAAGATGGACCTACCCATCAGCCCGTAGAGCAACTGGCTTCCCTTCGGACTATCCCCGGGCTAATTGTCATTCGACCCGCTGACGCAAATGAAACGGTTGAAGCCTGGAAGGTAGCGTTGAGAGAGAATAGACCGGTAGCGCTGATCCTATCGAGGCAAAAACTCCCCGTTTTTGAAAAATCGAGTCTTTCCGGTCCGGAAGGACTCTTCCGAGGAGCATACATTCTCTCGGAATCAAAAAGCAAACCCGCAGTTGCGCTAATTGCCTCAGGATCAGAAGTTTCGCTTGCCCTTGAAGCCGGAAGAATCCTTGAAAAGGAAGACATCCCCACGAGGGTTATCAGCATGCCATCATGGGAACTCTTTGATGAGCAGGATGAAGAATATAGAAAAAGCGTGCTACCGGATGAGCTGAAAGCAAGGGTCTCGGTTGAAGCTGGGTCACCTTTCGGCTGGTGTAAGTACACGGGTGAGAATGGAAAGGCTCTTGGAATCGAGGGATTCGGATTCTCAGCGCCGGGCGATATTGCCCTTCGTGAAGCAGGATTTACCGCTGAGAGAATCATAGCCGTCGCGAAATCCCTGATTTAGTTATTGTTTTTTCAAGAAAAGGCATTGAATGGATTAACTGAATTGCGATAAGTTTCGTATGTAGATAGAGGCTCTCTAAGAACATGCTTGAACGGAAAGCCGGTTCGTTACAATTAAGAAGAAGGTGAAAAACTGTGAGGAAAAAATCAGTTTTCAATGTTATGACGCTTTTTCTTGTAGTGGTTATTCTTGCGTACAGCGCCGGGTGCGGAAGGAAGGCTGAAGATAACTCCAAGGAAAAGGCTCAAGGCCAGAAGGAAAGCACTGTCTCTCAACCCAAGGAAGTTGTACCGGCAAACGAAGAAAAGAAAGAAGATGCCGAAAAAGCGGAAGATGAAAAGAAGACTAAATCTACCGATGAGCAAGCAGCAGAAGCCGCTGTTGATTATGTCAGAGCAAATTTCCCTAACACCGGGGAACTCGACGTTCTCGAAGTCAGAGTTATTGATTTGAAGTGGGCAAGAGTGACTCTTCAGCCTAAAGATAAATCAACCGATGCCGCCGCCGCCTATCTCAGGGAAACAAATGGAGCATGGATTGTGTTTGACTTTGGCACGGGAATAACCCCGGAACAGCACCCCGAAGCGCCCGGAGAACTTTTCTAAGTGAATTAAATTCATATCATCTTGTTTAACCCAAACTTCAATAGTGAATTCGAAAGCGGGCAAAAACTCGCTTTTTGGCGAACATCCAAAATCTCTTCAATACACCCGTTAGAAAATTTCTTTCGGTCTAAATAACTTGTGCATAGCACTAATCAGTGGTATCTTTCAGAAACTTGGAATATATTTGTAGTTCATATTGGACAAATACCAATGGAAACATTTGATACTTTAGAAGTTGACCACATAATTGAAAAATACGGGTCGGATAGGTCCTTTCTAATAAGCATGCTTCATGATGTTCAAGCAAAATATCGCTTCCTTCCCGAAGATGTCTTGAGATACATTTCCCACAAATTAGATATTCCTTTGATTAACATATACCGGATTGCAACATTTTATAAATCTTTTTCACTTACTCCAAAGGGCAAGCACCAGATTCGAGTTTGCCTTGGCACGGCCTGTCATGTCAGAGGCGGGCAGAGAATTCTTGATTCTCTTGAGAGAAATCTTGGGGTCAAGACTGGAGAAACTACCGAAGATGAAAAGTTCACACTTGAGCGAGTGAATTGCGTCGGTTGCTGCGCACTTGGTCCCGTTGTGGTTGTTGATAAAGAATATCATGGAAACATGGAAGTTTCAAAAGTTGAAAAAGTAATTGAAAAATATTCTTAGGGATTAGGAGTGAATAGGCTAAAATCTCCAAAGGAACTTGAAATATTAAGAGAAGAGATTCTTTCAAGAAAAGCCCTCCAAAAGGTTTGCGTTTCAATATGCCTTGGAACAAGTTGTCATGCTTTTGGCGGAAAGAAGGTTAGCGAAGCTTTCCAATCAGAGATAGAAAGACGGGGAATTAAAAACAAGGTTGAAATCAAAAACACTGGTTGCCACGGTTTTTGCGAAAAAGGACCAATTGTGGTCATCCATCCAGATGAGATTTGCTATGTTGAGGTAAAGCCGGAGGATGCCCAAGAGATTGTTTCGGAAACAATAGTTGGCGGGAAAATCGTAGAACGTCTCCTGTATAAAGACCCAAATACAGGTGAGAAATATGTTCACGAATCGGAAATACCTTTTCACAAGTTTCAGACAAAAATTGTTTTTGACTATAACAACAAAGTAAGTCCACGAAGCATTGATGACTATATTGCCCTCGGGGGATACCTTGCTTTGAAAAAAGCGATTTTCGAGATGACTCCCGAGAACGTTTTGTCAGAGATAAAGGAAGCAAATCTCCGGGGTAGAGGTGGCGGCGGATTCGATGCCGGTAGAAAATGGGAGAGTGCTCGCAATGCGTCTGGATCACCAAAATACGTGGTCGTGAATTGCGACGAGGGTGATCCTGGAGCATACATGGACAGGTCATTGATGGAAGAAAACCCTCATATTATACTTGAAGGACTTACCCTTGGTGCTTATGCAATTGGCTCAAACAAAGGATTTATCTATGTAAGAGAAGAGTATCCCTATGCTGTTGAGAATGCACTCTTTGCCATAGAGCAGGCAAGAGAACGCGGGCTTCTCGGAAAGAACATCTTAGGCTCGGGATTTTCATTTGATGTTGATGTTCACAGAGGAGCGGGTGCTTTTGTTTCAGGAGAATCAAGCGCACTTTTGACTACACTTGAGGGCTTGGTTGGTGAACCAAGACCAAAATACATACACATGGCGGAAAAGGGACTATGGGGAAAGCCAACCAATTTGAACAATGTGGAAACATGGGCAAATGTTCCCCTGATTATTTCTAATGGTTCCTCATGGTTCAGAAGTATCGGAACAGAAGGAAGCAAGGGGACGAAGATATTTTCGCTGGTTGGCAAGGTGAATAATACCGGGCTTATTGAAGTGCCAATGGGAATTACACTGAGGGATATTATCTACAAGATAGGTGGTGGAATAAAGGGAGAAAAAAAATTCAAGGCAGTGCAAACTGGAGGACCATCTGGTGGCTGCATTCCCGAACAATATCTCGATACCCCTGTGGATTTCGATGAACTTACTAAACTTGGCTCAATGATGGGTTCGGGTGGAATGATCGTTATGGATGAGGATACCTGTATGGTTGATGTTGCAAAGTATTTTACTGATTTTTTGAAAGATGAGTCATGTGGAAAATGTGCGCCCTGCAGGGAAGGTCTCGATAGAATGAGCGAGATTCTTGAAAGAATAACAGAGGGAAAGGGAATGCCGGAAGACATCGAATTACTTCTCAAAATATCGAGCCTTATGAAAGATGCATCTCTTTGCGCCCTGGGAACAACAGCCCCAAATCCTGTCCTGAGCACAATTAGATACTTCAGAGATGAATATGATGCTCACATCATTGAAAAGCGTTGCCCGGCCCTGGCATGCAGGAATCTTGTGGAGTATTTGGTTGATGAGACCAAATGTACGGGCTGTGGCGCATGCGTAAAATCCTGTCCTTCGAATGCAATAAGCGGAAAGAAAAAGAAAGCTCACAGTATCGACCAGGGGGAGTGCATCAATTGTGGCATATGCTTCGACATATGCAAATTTGATGCCGTAGTAAAGAGGTGAATATTGTTGATTACATTTACAATAAATGGGATTGAGGTTCAGGCTGAGAAAAACTCAAGCATTCTTGATACGGCTAAATTTTACGGCATTGATGTACCTACCCTTTGCTACCACGAGGGGCTCTCACCATCCGGAATATGCAGGCTCTGTATCGTAGAGGTTACCGAAAGAGGAAAAACACGGATTGAAGCTTCTTGCGTCTCCCCGGTTCGAGAAGGAATTGAAGTCATGACTCACACTAAAAGGGTCGTTGAAGATAGAAAACTTCTGGTGGAGTTGTTGCTTGCAAGATGTCCCTCGTCAAAAGTTCTTCAGGACCTGGCAGCCAAGCTTGGCGTTGAAAGAGTCAGATTCAATTTGAGGTATGAAGATTGTATTCTCTGCGGACTTTGCGTTCAGATGTGCCGGGAGCAGATGATGGCTGGCGCAATCGACTTTGTTAACAGATCGACAGAGAGGACCGTTTCTACACCTTTTTCCATGAAATCTGAAGTATGCAGGTCATGTGGAGCCTGCATGTATATTTGTCCCGCATGTCAGTTGAGATGCGATGGGTCGGAAGCTCATGACGCTGTTTGTGGGGGGTGCCAAAACATCGAATATCCTTGCCTTGCTTTGAGCAATGAAGTTATGTGTTACTTAGACCCTTGTGCAGGGTGTTTTTTGGAGAAAGAGAAAGAGGTGTAGGAAATGGCAGTACCAAAACTAAATGCAAGCGCAGCCACTCTAACAAAAAACAGAACAGAAAATTCTATTACTCCAATCAGTGGAATGTGTGCAACATGCATCGACGGATGCATAGGAATGTGTGAAATCGGAAAATCCGCCTACCGCGGTCACGAAGTCATATATCCACAGCCTTTCGGAATCATAACCGCTGCATCTGAAAAAAAGTTCCCCGTTGACCTTTCGCATTTCACAATCCTTGGTACTACAGTTGGTGCTCACGGTATAGAAGCGGAAAGTGACAAAGCTATTTTCTCAAATGTTAGTACAGAAACAAGCATTGGCAAAAAAAAGGACATCAGATTGCGCATGCCACTTGTAATACCAGGACTTGGTTCTACTAACATAGCAAAGAATAACTGGGAGGGGATTGCAACTGGTGCTGCAATTGCGGGAATAGTTCTGACCGTTGGTGAAAATGTATGTGGGATGGACGAAAAACTGGAAATTTCAAACGGCAAAGTAAAACATTCGCCAGATCTCGAACATCGTGTAGCTCTATACAGGAAATGGCAAAGGGATGGATATGGGGCGATAGTTGTTCAGGCAAATGTAGAAGATACGAATCTTGGTGTGCTTGAATATGCAATTTCTGAACTTGATGTTGATGCCGTAGAACTCAAATGGGGTCAGGGTGCGAAAAATATTGGTGGAGAGGTTAAGATTTCTGACCTAAAAAAGGCACAGATGCTAAAAGAAAGAGGATATGTTGTTCTGCCTGACCCAACCGATAATGAGATCATCGATGCTTTTAAGAAAGGTGTTTTCACCGAGTTCGAGCGCCATTCGAGAGTAGGAATGGTAGATGAAGATGAGTTTGTCCAGAGGGTAACCCAGTTGCGAGAGCATGGAGCAAGACATGTATTTTTGAAAACTGGTGCATATAGACCCATTGATCTGGCAAGGGCTGTTAAATTCTCATCTACGGCAGGAATTGACCTTCTAACTGTTGATGCTGCCGGTGGAGGAACCGGTATGAGTCCATGGAGAATGATGAACGAATGGGGAATTCCACCAGTAGAGCTTTACTCTTTGTTATTCAGGTATGTTGATAGAATCGCAAGTAAAGGAAAGCACGTTCCAGATATTGCAATAGCAGGTGGCTTTGCATTTGAAGATCAGATTTTCAAGGGACTTGCTTTGGGAGCTCCCTATTTCAAACTAATCGGTATGGCAAGAGCACCGCTTGCCGCTGCCATGGTAGGCAAAACTATTGGCAAACGAATAGAAGATTCTCAAATTCCCGCATATATTCATAGATTCGGGTCATCAATTGAAGAGATATTTGTTACCGCAACTGAACTTAAGAAAGTATTCAAAGAAAAGTTCGAAGAAATTCCACCCGGAGGACTTGGTCTATATACTTATGTGGAAAGGCTCAAGCAGGGACTTATGCAAATAATGGCTGGCTCACGAAAGTTTGCTCTAAAGCACATCGAAAGAGATGATATTGCCTCTCTCGGTCTTGATGCAAGCAGAATAAGTGGAATTCGCTATATCATGGAAGTCGATAGAGAAGAAGCAGAAAAGCTGCTCGAGTAATAAGATATCGTTACTAAATAAGCTTTTGATTCGTCTTTTCAAGTTTTCCTATGCAGAAGTCTGCTTTTGAAGATTGATTGACATTTTGCTTCTGTGGAGCATTACTTGGATGGTAGCGGGGGCAGGATTCGAACCACCCCACGCGCCTTTGAGGTCATGGCTGAGAAACAACAATAAGCAATGTTAATCTAACTTGAATAGTAACTATTTCAAAAAGTGAAACATTTTTTGTTTGAACTTATTCTTAGAAGAGAGCCTATCTGAGTCGCGCGGTGACCCATCGCAGTTTCTCACCTGCCCCACGGAAATTCTGTGGAGCATTACTTGGATGGTAGCGGGGGCAGGATTCGAACCACCCCACGCGCCTTTGAGGTCATGGCTGAGAAACAACAATAAGCAATGTTAATCTAACTTGAATAGTAACTATTTCAAAAA
>JAQUKT010000059.1 GCA_028718945.1 Actinomycetota bacterium
GTTTTCGCAGTTGTTCCCATGCTCTTTCGACATCTTTCATCCCTTCGCTTTTGAACTTGAGCCTGCTTCATTATATTTGCGTGAGAATTCCCCTGTCAAGAAAGCGGGCTTGCTCATGCTTGTGCCCCTTTCAACATTGGCGGACATGAAGTAACATTGAACCTGATAGGATACGAGGAGGATTCTAAAATTGGGAGATGGACGGGCTTAAAACCCGTTATCCACTTGACGTGAGGTTTCGATTACCGCTCCCGCGCCGGCAATAGGGGGTGCTAAAGGATGAATTTTTTGTTGGTCAATGGAAATTGTGAGTTTGCGCAGGGGGAAGACCCCCTTGAGTTTCCGGAGCCAGACCTGACCCAGATGAAGGTTCTGATTGGCTCGGGGCTCGCCTATCTGGTCTATGGCGGTTGGTTGGTTGCTCGCAAAAAGCCTCGTTGGATGCCAGTCTGGCTTGCCGCGCTCGTTAGCTGGTTTACTCTCCCAAAGTATCTCATTTGTACGCGTTGCGAGCGCTTTGGCGAGGCTTGCGACTTCTATTACCTTGGCAAATGGGCATCAAGGCTGTTTGAGCGGCAACCTGATAAAACTCTTGACATGAAGGGCATCATCGCGGAGGGGGCATCCGTCGGAATTCTTCGATATATGCCATTCCTTGCCGGGCTGAAATCTCCGAAGATGCTTTTTAGATACATGGTTTTGTATCTCTTTGGGCAGGCGGCTCTTATCTTGATATGCTGCAGGAAGTGTGTCAAATACTCGAAAGATTCTTGGAAAAAGGAAACGTGCCCTTCCTACAAGATAGCCGAGCGCCTCTCGAGCATCATCGGTTCCTGATGTACGTTTGAATGTGTGAAACGGCTCGAGCCCCACTCTTCACAAGATGCTGGTTGCGATGAGGATTCCGAACACTATGAAGAGGATGCCCGAGCCAATGCGGACCCACTTGAATGGGATGGCTCTCCCCAGCCCCTCTCCCACCAGCGCTCCAATAAGCGATGCCAGCCATAGTGCTGCAGTCCCCCCGGCGAATACTGCGATGGGACTGGGATATTTTGCCGTCAGGGCGACCAGGGAGAGCTGAGTCTTGTCTGCGAACTCGAGAAGCATAATGATTAGCATTGAGGAAAAGAATGGGCTCCGTCCGGACTTTTCCCCTCTTTTCTCCTCTTCCTTTTTTGGACGGAAGGAGAGAACCCCAAAGATGAGGAACGCGGCGGCAGCGGCATAGCGAATGGTATTCTGAGGGATGAAAGCGTAGATAACCGACCCAACCGTTACAGCGAGGGCATTGAGTACAGCAAAAGCCACTGCTGCTCCACCTAATACAGGAAGCGCCCCATATCTTGCCGAGAGGTTCAATACCGCCATCTGGGTTTTGTCGCCCATCTCGGCAACGAAGGTCAACCCGAATGCGGCAGCCAGTGCTTTTAGCATAGGCACAGATTATAACATGAGCGATTGACCGATTGCTCATTGCTGTAGAGAATTGGTTGTGATAAAATCAACCGAAGGTCAGGGCTCTGCTTGTGATCAAAAGAGCATTTTCAGGGCTTTCGAGAGGCTTTTGATGGAGAATAATCAAAGGAAAGCTTTCTATCCTTAAAAGATGGATTTCAAGGGGGGTGCGGACTTTGTTTAATGTCGGGGACAAGGTTGTTTATCCTCATCACGGTGCAGGAGTGGTTGAAAGAATAGAGGAAAGGGATGTCGAGGGCGAAAAAAAGAAGTTTTTCATCTTGAGCCTTTGCGGGGGGGATCTGAAGATCACGGTTCCGGAGGAGAGCACAGAGGATGTTGGATTGAGAAGCGTAATACCCCGACAGCAGATGAAATCAGTTTTGGAGGTTCTAAACCAAGGGCAAAGCCAGATGCCGACAAACTGGAATCACAGGTACAAGAAGAACCGGGATAAAATTAGCTCGGGTGACGTTTACCAGGTGGCTGAAGTTGTAAGGAATCTGTCGATAAGGGAAAGGGAAAGGGGCCTTTCAACAGGAGAGAAAAGAATGCTTAATCAGGCACGACAGATTCTCTTGAGCGAAGTGATATATGTTTTGAATATTGAACCTGACAGGGCTTCCAAAATGCTCGATGACGTTCTTTTTGGGGATTAGTTTTGGCACATAGGACAATGAGATTTACTGAACTTTCGTGGAGGACAGAAAATGGTCGTGCTTTGTGTCCGACTATTGAGCATGCTTGCATGTTCCTATGGGGGATACGAGATTGCCATTCTCCTCAACGAGAACTATATCTCCGGGAGTGCTTATCAAATTCTCGCAATAATCATAGGTATTATTCTTGGACTCCTGGTGGGTTATGTTCTCGGAGGGGTGATAGGGAGAGCTACAGCTGATGTTCTTGCGGGGATGGGATCAACCATCTCTCGCATTCCGGCTGGAGAAATAATTTTAGGCGCTTTTGGCACACTCCTGGGTTTTCTCCTTGCGCTTTTTCCATCGATTGTCCTTTTCAGGTTCGGGTATCCTGGTTGTATTGCCTCTATTGCTCTGTTACTTTTGCTTGGATTTGCCGGTGCTCAGGTTGGGCTTGTCAAGAAGTCAGAGTTATCAAAGATTTTGAGGATCTCTTCGGTGCCGGGGGTTGAGATGGCTGGCTCGACTGGTCGGATACTCGACACGAGTGTAATCATTGATGGCAGGATTGTCGAAATAGCTAAATCGGGATTTTTTGATGGAACGGTTGTTGTTCCGAGATTCGTGCTTTCCGAGCTTCAGGGAATAGCGGACTCATCTGATACGCTGAAGAGGAACAGAGGAAGGCGCGGTCTTGAAGTGCTAAACGCCCTTCAGAGGCTTCCCAACGTAGATGTTCAGGTGAGGGACGAGGATTTTCCAGAACTCATGAGTGTTGACAGCAAGCTTGTGGCGATGTCGAAGATTACCGGGATGCCGCTTGTCACGAATGATTTCAACCTGAACAGAATTGCCGAGTTTCAACAGATTTCGGTTCTGAACATAAATCAGCTCGCAAGCGCGCTCAAGCCAGTCGTGCTTCCCGGGGAGGAGATGACCATCCGTATAATAAGGGAGGGGAAGGAGCCCGGGCAGGGTGTCGGGTATCTCGATGACGGAACAATGGTTGTTGTTGAACATGGACGTTCAAAAATAGGCAACGACGTAGCAGTTACAGTAACGAACGTCCGCCAGACTCCTGCCGGGAAGATGATTTTCTCGGAACTGAGAAGCAAAAATGAGCATTTGGAGGAATAAAAGGTGCCCTGCGGCGTAGTCGTGGCGGCTGGAGCGGGCGAAAGGCTCGGCGCTGGCATCTTCAAGCTTGAGGTCGAGATTCTCGGGAATCCTCTCGTTTTCTATTCGCTCAAAGCCTTGGATGAATGCCGTTTCATTTCTTCAATAATACTTGTGGTCCCTGGCGAAAGGGTCTCTTTCTGGACCACTCAAAGAATAAGGGAAATGGGAATAGGAAAAATTGAAAGAGTTGTTGAAGGTGGACATACGAGGCAGGAATCCGTGAGGAACGGTATTCAAAGTATCGAAGGTGCCGACGTTGTGGTAATACATGATGGGGCGCGACCGTGTGTGACACCATCAATGATTGACGGGGTCATTGATATACCCGATGGCGCGGATGGCGTTCTGCTTGCTGTAGGGGTTACCGACACGATCAAGGAGGTTGAATCAGGCAGGGTAAAAAGTACTCTCGAAAGGGAGACGCTTTTTCAGGCGCAGACTCCGCAGGCTTTCCACCTCGATATTCTGAAAGATGCTCATGAGCATGCTTTGAAGAACGGGTTTTCCGGGACAGACGACGCTTCTCTGGTTGAACGTATTGGAGGAGTCGTGCTTGTAAGAGAGGGCTCGAGAGAGAACATAAAGGTTACATATAGCGAGGACCTGAAACTCGCTGAGGATATTCTTTCAAGGAGAGGGTTTTGAGAGTCGGAATAGGCTTCGATGCACACAGGTTTTCGCACGGGCGTAAACTGATTCTCGGCGGGGTTGAAATTCCTGACGAGGTTGGTCTTTCGGGTCATTCTGATGCTGATGTGGTTATTCACGCTCTCATGGACGCGATTCTTGGTGCTTGCGGGGAGCGAGATATCGGGTTTCATTTTCCATCTGACGACCCTACATTTGAGGGTATATCGAGCGTTGAGCTTTTGAGCAGGGTTGTAGGAATGGTCAGGGGAAGGGGATTTCGTGTCTCAAATGCAGATATCACAGTCGTCTGTGAGAAACCAAGAATCTCTGATTTACATGGCGAGATAACCTCGAAGCTTTCACGCATTCTCGGCATCGAGAAGGAATCAGTTTCCCTCAAGGGAACCACAACCGAGGGTATGGGATTTACCGGAAGGAGTGAGGGAATCGCCTCTATTGCGGTTGTGCTTTTGGAGGAAGCTGAGAAAGAACAAAGATGAGCGGAAAAAGACTAATACTCGAAAGAGTCCCGGTAGAAAAGCAGCCTGCTATTGAGCGACGAAAGAATTGGAATGAAGTGGTCCTGGGCTATTCCGAAGAGGAAGCAAGGGCAGAAAGCTCGAGGTGCCTTGTATGCAAGAAGCCACCATGCGTGAAAGGATGCCCTGTTGGAATAGACATTCCCGGTTTCATCTCAGGCATTGGTCGCGGCGAATATGAACATGCCATTTCACTCATAAAAGAAAATAACATGCTCCCGGGGGTTTGCGGAAGAGTGTGCCCGCAGGAGGTTCAGTGCGAGAAAGTATGCGTGCTTGGCAAGAAGGGGGAACCGGTATCGATTGGGAAACTCGAAAGATTCGTTGCTGACCTCGAGGCATCCGGAAAAATAGAGCCGCCACAGGTGGCAAAACCTACGCGGCTTTGCGCGGCGGTAATTGGCTCTGGGCCTGCCGGGCTGACCGCTTCTTTCGAGCTCAGAAGACAGGGGCACAGTGTAACGATATTCGAGGCTCTCCATGCTGCCGGTGGAGTTCTGACCTATGGAATACCGGAGTTCAGGCTTCCACAGGAGGTTGTTGAAAGAGAAATATCAACGCTTGAAGCGATGGGAGTGGACATCGTTGTTGATTCCGTTGTGGGAAAGACAACGAAACTCGAAGAGATTGCCAACGGTTTCAATTCGGCATTCATAGGAATAGGCGCCGGGCTGCCACTGTTTTTGGGAGTTCCGGGAGAAAACCTCGTCGGCGTCTATTCGGCAAATGAGTTCTTGACAAGGTCAAATCTGATGCGGGCTTTCAAATTCCCGGGATATGACACCCCGATTAGAAAGGGCAAGAAGGTTATCGTTGTTGGGGGTGGCAATGTTGCAATGGACTCCGCTCGGAGCGCGCTTCGCATGGGCGCTTCGGATGTGACAATCGTTTACAGGCGCTCAAGGGTCGAGATGCCGGCAAGGGCTGAGGAGATAGAACATGGTGAGGAGGAGGGCATAAAGTTCATCATGCTTTCCAACCCTGTTGAGATAATTGGGCAAGGTGGTTCGGTTTGTGCGGTGAGATGCCAGAAGATGAAACTCGGCGAACCAGATGAATCAGGCAGGAGAAGACCGGTTCCCGTTGAGGGCGAGTTCTTTGAGCTCGAAGCGGACACCTTGATTGTTGCTGTAGGAACGGGTGCAAACCCACTGCTGCCACGAACGATTCCGAGTCTCGAGGTCAACAGGCAGGGATACATTTTAGCAGATGAATTCCTCGAGACCAGCGTCCCCGGGGTCTTCGCGGGTGGGGATATCGTTACCGGGGCGGCAACTGTTATTGAGGCTATGGGGGCTGGCAAACTTGCTGCCTCGGAAATGGACCGATACATGCGCTCTGGGGGACGTATCAAACTTTAGTGTTCATGTTCGTGTTCATGTTCGTGTTCATGTTCGTGTTCATGTTCGTGTTCATGCTCATGCTCGTGTTCAAATAGCCTTCTTAATTCCGGCGTTTCCTCGAATGGCTTGATTTCAGGAATCTTTTGCTTTCCGCTTGAAATCACGTCAACAATCGAAATGAACTTCTCGTAGGTAGCTCTCTGGGCCTCATCTGTTTCAAGTTGGATTGCCTTCAAGCCGTGATACCGCGCCTTCTTTATGTCTTTCTTGAAGAATAGGTATATCTCCGCGAGATTTTCATGAAGGAGAGCTGAATTCGGGTTGTGGCGAACTCCCTCGAGCGCGAGTTCGAAGCCCTGGTTGACATTTCCAAATCTGCACAGGACCCAGCTTGCGAAGTGATAGGGATTCGTGAGATGAGGATCAAGCCTCGTCATCATCCAGTAATAGGGAAAGAGCGTCTTTTCCTCCCACCAGGCTCCTCCGAGATATTCGTGGAAAATCTCGTCCGTTTTTACCCAGAAATAAGCGGCGATGCTTTCCCTGAAGCCGCCCAAAAGGTCGAGAATGTGGCTTCCGATATCGGAAAGAGAATCTCTTTCCTTTGTGTAACTCTCGCTGGAATCAATCTGGTACTGGAGCCCCACCGCGCATGACATCAAAACCAGGAGAACGAGAACCAGTCCGATCTTACCAAAAGTTTTTTTCTTCAAAGGTCTTTCCTCCTGAAGAGAAGGAAACCGATTATTACGAATGCGCAGGCAAAAAGCACTGCGTAACCCGTTATCCTCAACATGTGAGGAGCAGAAACCCCCTTGCCATACCCAACCTCCTGTGAGAGATTGAAATTTTCAAGGTTTGGAATGAGGTAATAAATGAGCCAAGTGAAAATTCTCGCCGCTCCATGAATCCCTTCGACGAGCTTCTCGTAAAGGAACCCCGATTTCAGGTGGGTGAGCGAATAAAAAAGGATTGTCGAAAATACATTTATGGGAATCGAGGTCAATGGTGAAAGAGTCAGCGAGAATGAGGCTATTATTGAGCATTCGAGAAATATTGCCAAAAAGCCCTGCCAGAGAATAGGTGTAAAAACCCCGATTCTCACGAATATTAGAACCAGGACCTCAGCAAACATGATGAGAAGAATCACAATGATGGTTGCGAGAATGCCGAAGTATTTCCCTAAGAAATATTCGAGTCTCGATACCGGTTTTGAGAGAACATTGTAAATCGTTCTTTTCTCCATCTCCTGTGAAATCTGATTTACAGAGAGTATGAGCGCAAGTATAACGCCGAAAATGGAGCTCAACGAAAGCGAGATGTCTCTCAGGAAACTGGCGCGAATTCCAAGTTCGAATGTGGGTAGCACGGGGGATATCCCAAGAAGAGCGACGCCGAATATGAAGGCAAAGAGGAAAAGCTTCCGCCTGAAAGAATCCTTGATGACATTTACTGCGATATTCCCGATGTTTCTCATCTTGCTTCCTTGATTGCTTCCATGAAAAGGTCCTCGAGTGTTTTTCTAATGGGGGTTATTGACCGAATCTCCATTTCAAGAGAACTTGCCTCATCAATTACCTGAAGCAATGCATCCTTTCTGAGCTCAGCAACTATCCCGTCGCTCGTGGCTCTGATTTCCCGGACAAGTTTCTTCAGGTTCGCTGATGGCTCTTTTCCCCCTTTCAACTCTATCCTTATCAGGTCTTCTATCTCGAGGAGTTCATGAAGCTTCCCTTCCCTTGCGACTTTCCCGTTTGAAACAATGCAGACGCTTGAACATACATTTTCAACCTCCGAAAGCTGGTGGCTTGAAAGAAGAATAGTTTTCCCTTCATCCCTCAACTTCAAAAGGAGGTCTCTGATTTCCTTCTGACCAACAGGGTCTAAACCGCTTGATGGCTCATCGAGAATCAAAAGTTCTGGGTCATTGATTAGAGCCTGAGCGATCCCAAATCTTTGAAGCATTCCCTTTGAATACTTATCGAGAGTGAGGCTTGAATCGTATCTCAATCCGGTTCGTTCGAGCATGGATCTTGAACGGCTTTCCCTTTCTGAAGCATCGAGACCGAATAACTTTCCATAGAAGTCAAGTGCTCGGCGGGCGGTCATGAATCCATAGAAATAAGGCTGTTCAGGGAGAAAACCGGTTTTCGAGTTTGCTGCTTTTGAGCCGAGCGGAAAATCAAGAACACTACCACTTCCCTCATCAGGAAGGACCAGACCAAGAACGACCTTCAATGTTGTCGTTTTACCGGCTCCGTTTGGACCCAGGAGCCCGAAAATTTCCCCCTTTCCTACGCTGAGTGATATGTTTTCTACGGCTGCGGCTTTCTCTGATAAAGCGCTTTTGTATGTTTTCCTGATATTTTCAAGTAGAACCGCTGTTTCGCTCATTTGTTGCTTTCCATGAATCGCTGACCCTCTTTCACTTGCAAAAATTATATATCAGTCCTGTCGTTCATGAACATTTTTTCTGCCTTTTTCGTCTAATAGGTCAGGTTCGGGTTTTGAAGGGAGGCTTGAAAATGTTTGGAAATTCAAAGAAGGGGAAACGAACGATAGTTTTTGTGGGGCTTGTCTTGGCATGCTTGATTGTGGTTTCGCTCGTTGTTGGAATTTTTAGCGGTGGTGAAAGAAAGAAGGAAAGTGGTTTATCGAGCGATGAAGTGAAGGAAAATCCCGTTGATGGCGCGAAGGTCGACCGTAATTTTAAGGGGGATTCTGCGGTTTCCTCTAACGAGGAACAAGTGTCAAACGCGGGCATCCCATCTGTCCCGAAAACCATTAAAACTGGCTCGATGCAGATTGAGATAGGAAAGGGTACGTATGAGGAAGCGTACATTAGGGTTTCAGAAGTTGCTTCAGGCTCGGGTGGTTATGTAAGCGATTCTCAATCAAATTCCTCCAATGGGCGAATGACGGGCGGAACAATCACCATCCGTGTTCCTGGTGATAAATTTAGAGAGGCAATGAAGGAACTCAAAAAAATTGGCAAGGTGACATCTGTTTCAGAACAGGCGGAGGATGTGGGGGAAGAATATGTTGACCTCGAAAGCAGAATCAGAAACCTCAAGTCTCAGGAATCCGTTTATCTTTCGCTCATGGGAAAAGCGAAAACAATAGAGGAAAGCATTTCAATTCAGCGCGAACTCACAAATATCCAGGGTCAGATTGAGCAGCTTGTCGGGCGGAAGAACTACCTTGATAACAGGATTGATTTATCATCCATCACCATCACTCTTCTTGAAAAGGGCGCGCAGCCTTCTCCAGGGGAAGGATGGGGATTTATCGAGGCATTGAAGGCTGCCGCGAGAAACATAGTTGAGGGCTTCAATGAGATACTTCGCTTTATTGGAAGTGTGCTTCCATATGTGCTTTTGATTGCTGTTCTTGCGTTGTTGGTCTGGTATTTGCTCAAGAAGGAAAAGCGCTCTTCCGAAAGTTAAAGTTCTTGGGTTCAAGTGATTGAGAAAAAAGCCGCTCGAAGGCGGCTTTTTGTTTTCCCCGTAGCCCAAGCGTATAATTTATCTTGCAGGTCTGTGAATATCCTGGGGGGTTACGAAATGTGCGAGTCAAACGTTTATATCAGTGAAGAGGGCGAGAGGAATCTTTTCATGGAGGACGCGGTCCTTATTGAAAGTGTTCCGGGCGGATATAAATTCAAGAATATCTTGGGAGAGGAAAAGGAAATCAAGGGGGAAATAGAGGAAATATCGTTCTTAGAACACAGAATTACGATTGCCCGATAACCTTCCGTCCTTGAGGATATTTTGAAGATGAGAAAGAAGTTCGTAGTTCTAACTTTATGCGCAAGTTTTCTTGCTTTCTGTCTTTTGCCCGTATCCGGGGTCAGGGCTGCAGGCGCCCCGAGGCATGTTCATCTTTCATGGCAGCGGAGCCCATCGACAACAATGACTGTAACCTGGCATACCGACACAGGGCTTTCCGGCTACACTCCAACGGTAAAGTACGGAAACGTTTCGGGTTCTTACCCGTGGTCGAAAACCGGAACGTCCTCCACATATAGCGTTGCCACTGTTTCGGTTCATGTGGTTGAGCTTACCGGACTTTCCCCTTCGACTAAATACTATTTTACCTGCGGAAGCGATTCATACGAATGGAGTACCGAGTATTCATTCACAACCGCCTTTTCCGAGAACAAGGGTTTTCGCTTCGTTGCTTTTGGGGATTCAAGAAATGGGGTTTGGCCTTTTGAGAGTACCGATAATGCGAACTTTGAGATATGGCAGCAATCTGTATCGAAAGCCGCAAGTGAATCTCCGCTCTTCTCGATATTCACCGGCGATAATGTCCGTGACTGCACAGATGAATCCAAGTGGAATCTCTGGTTTGACAAATTGCTTCCACATGCGGGAATACCTTTCATGGCTACCGCTGGAAACCATGAGTACTCTTCTGGAAATCTCTGCGATGCTTACCTCAAAAGATTTTCCTTCCCAGCAAATGAGGACCTGACACTTTCCGAAAGAGCATATTCATTCGACATAGCGAAGACCCACTTCATCTGCCTTGATACTGGAGGAAGCGATGACGAGCCTTCGTATCTTTATTCCCAGCAGCCCTGGCTTGAAAACGACCTCAAGAGCGCAAAGCAAAGAGGCTGTGAGTGGATCATAGTTTTCCTTCACAGACCTCCATACTGCGCGGGAGGAAATCATGACCCCGCTAATGATGTTCAGAGCGCGTGGGTTCCCCTCTTTGATGATTATGGAGTTGACCTCGTCCTTAACGGTCACAATCATTATTACGAAAGGACATATCCCCTGAAAGGTGGCGGTGAAAGCCCGACAGTCACAAGTGCTGACACAAACGATTACTATAATCCCGGTGGAACCATTTATGTTGTGGCAGGTGGTGCGGGCGCGCCACTCGTGGATACTGGTTCTTCATATTATCTTGTTTCTGCCTCAAAGAGTTATCACTACTGCGTGCTCGACATAATTCCAGGCAAGAAGCTCGAGGCTCATGTGAAAAAACTTGATGGGACTGAAATTGACAATTTCTCGATTTCAAAGGCAACCCCGCCAACGCTTTATTCGGTTACTCCTGAATCCGGTTCAGCGGGAGAGGTTGTAAAACTCCTGGGATTGAATTTCGGGAGCGACCGCGGCTCTTCGTACGTTTCATTTGGAAGCGTCAAGGCAACAGAATATGTCTCCTGGAGCGATACAGAAATAAAAGTCAGGGTTCCCTCCGGGATTTCGCCCGGCACGGTCTATATAACCGTGACAACTCTTGAAGGAACCTCAGAAGCAGTCCAGTTTGAGGTAGAGAAGGCAAAGCCTCCTGTTATTTCCTCGATAAGCCCTCCTTCCGCGAAACCAGGTGAGCCTGTATCCATATCGGGTTCATATTTCGGGAGCGACCGCGGCTCTTCGT
>JAQUKT010000060.1 GCA_028718945.1 Actinomycetota bacterium
GTTTCCTGTCCTTTGTGCCTCTTACATTCCAATTCTCTCACTCCCAAAAACTATAGACCCCGCGTGAACCAACCCGAAAGAAACTACCAACCACCATTATAAACCCTTGAAGATTTATATGGGAAACGTCAAAAAGCTTTGAAAAACAGAAGCAAACTCAATCGCCCTTCTCGCCGCTATAAGGCGCCATGCAATTCATAAAAAGCCTGACTCTCTCCCACGCCTCCTCCATGGATTGTATGTCTTTTATCTTGTATTTGGTACCTGAAAAGTCGCCCTCCCTATTTATTACATAGAGAATTTCACCGGGCATTATCATTCGCTGTTTTCTCGCTTCCTTCTCGACATATTCCATGGTGTGTGCGCCCTTGACTTCCTTTTCGAGCTTTTCGGTTGTCCTTTTCTCCGTAGCAAGCTCTTCCTCTTTTTCTCTCAACTTACCAGTACTCTCGATATTTCTGGATATCGGTCCAAATGAGACACAAACGAAAAACACGCCAAGCGAAACAAGGATTATCAGACGCGGCGAAACTACATGTTGTTCCCGTTTCCTAACCTTCTTTCCCTCTTGAGCATTACTGCTGTCCAGTGGTTTTCGTACAGCCTTCGAAGTAGCTCTCAACGAACCTGAATGCGCCCCTCGTTCTGTACGAGGGCGAATTTGCGAATTGACGGTATTTGAATACTTCCCTCTTCCAGATGCTCTTGAATAGCTTTCCCGTGCCACTACTCCACCCTGTGAACATAAATCATGTTTGTCGTTCCTGACTTCTCGCCCAAGAAACCGCTTACGACAACTACAAGGTCTCCGCTTTTCAATAGGCCTTTCATAATTGCAACCGAGATGGCTCTCACAATAGTAAGTTTGAAATCCGACTCGAACTCACAATGTATTCCATGGACACCCCAGGACAAACATAATTTCCTTAGCACGCTTTCGTCCATACTTGCCGCGATTACAGGCTCGCGGGGCCTGAAGCGCGAAAGGTGCATCGCAGTGTAACCTGTTCTTGTCACACAAAGAATACCCCTTGCCCCTAAGTCGGAGGCAACCTTACAGGCAGCATAACAAATGGCGTCCGTCGTTCCCAAGTGAGACCACTCACCTCTCCGTTTGAGTATTTGCTCATAGCCGAGCGTTTGCTCGGTCCTCGAAGCAATCTTAGCCATAACCTCAACTGCCTCGACTGGATACATCCCGATTGCGGTTTCCGCTGAAAGCATTGCCGCATCCGTGCCATCGAGAATCGCGTTGGCAATGTCGCTCGCTTCGGCACGAGTCGGCATTGGTTCTTTTACCATCGACTCAAGCATCTGGGTTGCGGTGACCACAGGTCTTGCAGCCTCGACAGCCATAGAAATCAGCTCTTTCTGCACAATTGGAACGTCCTCCATTTTCATCTCTACGCCGAGGTCGCCCCTTGCTATCATGACCCCGTCAGCCACCGACATTATCTCGCGAGCTTCCTTGACTGCCTCCCCCTTCTCAATTTTCGCCATCACCGGAGTCTTGTATCCGATTTCCTCTATCCTGTGTTTAAGCTCAAGAACATCCGAGGAGGAGCTCACAAACGACTGTGAAATCCAGTCCACTCCTGCTTTCAGGCCGCCTTTCAAGAAATTGATGTCTCGCTCCGTTACTGCCGGAAGACCGAGCCTTGTGCCTGGAAAATTCATGCCCTTTCCCTGCATCAGGATGCCATCGTTCTCAACCTCGCAAACAACATCCACATCTCGGGATTCAAGGACCTTCAGCTTCAGCAATCCATCATTGATGAGAACTCTATCGCCAGCCTTTAACTCCTTTGGAAGGTCACCATGAGGCACTGAAACCATCTCATTGTTTCCCCTCTTCTTTAGCGTAGTGAGGATGAATTTCTGACCCTTCTTGAGCTCAACAGAAGAGCCCTGTATTGGTCCAACCCTTATTCTCGGACCCTGGAGGTCGAGCATGATTGAAATGTGGTTTCCAACTTCCCTTTCAGCCGAGCGTATCTCCATTACCAGAGCTGAAAGGCGCTCAACATCAGTGTGACTTGTGTTTATTCTGACAACATTCATTCCTGCCCGCGCCATCTTTACGATAATCTCGCGGCTTGAGCATGATGGTCCAATAGTACAAACGATCTTCGTCTTACGCATGTTACCTTGTTCCATATTCTTGTTGGCCAAGAAACATTCCCGGCCTACACTAAAAAGGTTGCCTTCCCTCCGCCGCAATAGATTCATAAGCATCACTTCCGGGTCCTGGCGGAAGTAATAGACCACTTTATTCAATACTTCGCTTGACTCGCAGGGTCCTCCTCTATCCCCCGGGGCTGCTTGTACTCACAAATTCTTTCTCCATGGCAACATCATTTCAAACGCCATAAGAAATTGTTCAAACCCGGCTTTGCTTTATCTATATCGTGGAATCTCGCGTGTACGGGCTCAGACATGGCAATCATCTCCTCGATCCCTCTTTCTTTTGACCGTCTGCCACATCTCCTCCTTTTCCTCAATCGTAAGGGAACAAATATCAAGACCTGCCTTCCTAACCAAGGATTCCATCTCTTCCCATCTCTCGACGAACTCTCTACACGTCCGCATCAACGAAATCTCGGGATCGATCCCAAGATGTCTCGCCGCATTCACCACTGCAAAGAACAGGTCGCCTACCTCATCTTCTATGCTACCCTCACTGCCTTGCAACGCGCATTTTAGCTCTTCCAATTCCTCGTTTACCTTCCCAAAGACACCGCCGATATCTTCCCAGTCGAAGCCAGCACTTGCCGCCTGTCCCTGAATCCTAATAGCGGCAAGAAGTGCCGGGATGCCACCCGGCATCCTTACCATTGACTCTTCGGCTTTTTCCTCCCTCTTTATTCTGTCCCACTTTACTGCAACTTCTTCCGCCGTCTCTGCTTTTTCATCCCCAAAGATGTGTGGATGCCTTCTTATGAGCTTCTCCGAAATCATGCGTATGACATCCCGGATGTCAAAAAGATTTCTCTCTTCCGCAATGGCGGCCTGAAACACTATCTGCAATAGGAGGTCGCCGAGTTCTTCCTTGAGATGCCCCCAATCTTTCCTGTTTATCGAGTCAACAGTTTCATAGGCCTCCTCTAACAGGTGGTGCGCAAGCGTTTCGGGCGTTTGCTCGAGGTCCCAGGGGCAGCCCGATTCCTTAGAACGGAGCCTTTTCATGATCCCAACAAGTTCCTCAAAATCACCCGTTGGTGAATCTTTGTTTTGGTTTTTCTGACTCTTCTCTTTATCAATATCTTCCATCAGGAAACACTTTCCTTTTGAGTCCTCTCGTTGAGCATTTCCCCGGTACAGGCCAAGAAAGCGTTTTTCAATGCGAATCTACAACCATGCCTATTGCCGGGTCCCACCTTCCGATGCTTTTAGGTATTTCAACCCGGGCATTGGCATAAACGGTTCTAAGCCAATCCTTGAATTTTTCCTCCCTCTTCCTGCTTAGAAGGGTTTTTATGACCTCATCCTTTACCTTGGAGAAAGGAGGAGTGTAAGCATCTCTTCTGTCAATGACTTTGATAACATGAAAACCATCAGAAGCCTTCACCACACCGCTCGTCTCACCTATTTTCAAAGAAAAGCAAGCCTCCTCAAAAGCGGGTTCCATCGTTCCCTTCTCAATCCAGCCCAACAGACCACCCGAGTTTTTAGTTGCCTCGTCCGTGGAAACCTGCTTGGCAAGGGTTGAAAAATCCTCTCTGCGCTTCGCTGCCTCGGCAACCATTTTCGCCTGCCCCTCCGATTCAACCAGTATGTGCGCCACCTCCACCATCGGCTGAGTTGAAAAAAGTTCCTTGTGAATCAGGTAAAACGATTCAGCATCATCCTCACTCACGGTAACATCCCTCGTGGCTTTTTTTGAAAGAGTTTCAAGAAGAATTTTGTCCCCTATTTCCTTCAGGTGTTCCTCTTCAGTTATGCCTGCACTCGTGAGTCCCTTTCTAAATTTATCGTACCCCTTCCTCTCCATTTCCTCTTGAAGTCGCCTTTTAGCCTCCTCAGAAACCGAAGCTATCCCCGCTCTCTTTGCTTCCTGCTCAATCAATTTTCCCCGAATCAGCTCGGTAGCAACCTCTCTTTCAGTCTCGGAAACGGTCTTCCTGCTCCTGTCGCCCTTGAGTTCCTTCGGCTGTTTCTGCCGGATAATATCGAGTCTCCTCTGGACCTCCCCCTCATAGTGATTTCGGGGTATCCCCTCTCCGTTCACAACAAATACCGCCCCAGAGCACCCTGAAAGGAGAATCAGAAACTCGCACGGCAATAGAATGTGGAGGAATATCTTGCCCTTTCGCTTCGAGAACACCGCATAAACCGCCTTGGTAAGTCACGCAATCTTACAATTAGTCGCGCATACCTATCCTGCTATAGTCAAGCCTTCAACGGATGAAAATTTATCAACTCGCGAGATAATTGTATCATCAATAATTATCTCAAGCCACTTTAGCAACAGTTCTTGCCTCTTTTTAACTTTCCCTAACCTCAACTTAAGACAGAGTGTTTCATTACGGCTATCGATGAATACATCTCCCACCTCACAAAATCCATTATTTATCGCACTCAAAGCAGCGGCAGGGCAATGGTCCGACTTCCCGTGCCTGTGTTTGAAAACGAGTTCATCGTTACGGAAAGAAATTGCCTCAAATGCCGCCCTTCCAGCTTTTACTTTTAGCCTCTCGATCTTTAGCATGTTCAAAACCGGGACAGGCAATCCCCCGAAGCGGTCAACAAGCTCTCTCTCAAAATCGTCCACCTTGCCACTCCTGCCCGCAATCAAAAGTCTCCTGTACTGCTCGACCCTGCTCCCCTCATCCGATATGTACTCCTCCGGAATATAAGCATCAATGGGAATTTCTATAACTGCTTCCTCAACCCGGCGCGCCTTTTGCCCTCGAAGGTCATCCACCGCTTCCCGAAGCATCTCGCAGTAAAGCTCAAAGCCAACTGCCTCTATGTGTCCACTCTGCTCTCTTCCCAGAAGATTACCTGCTCCCCTTATCTCGAGGTCCCGAAGCGCAAGTCGTATCCCGGAGCCCAGCGGCGTCATCTCAGCAATGGTGGCAAGTCTTGCTCTCGCCTCACCTGTCAACACCATTCTTGAGGGGTAAAAGAAATAAGCGTATGCCTTCGTCGGCCCTCTTCCAACTCTTCCCCTCAGCTGATACATCTGAGCAAGCCCGAGACGCTCCGCCCTGTCGACAATGAGCGTATTCACATTCGGAAGGTCGAGACCAGATTCTACGATCGACGTGCAGACAAGCACCCGACGGAGACCCTTTGAAAACTCAAGCATCACTCTCTCAAGTTCATCCTCTTCCATCTGGCCATGAGCGATAGCGACGGGTACCCCGGGGATCAAACCTCTTATGAATTCAGCGGTTTTCTCAATTGTTGAAACCCTGTTGTGAACATAGAAAACCTGACCACCCCTTGCAAGCTCGTATTTCAGCGCACGTTCAACAACCTTCACATCGAATTTGCCTATGTAGGTTGCCACAGGGCGCCTTTCCTCTGGTGGCGTATCAATTATGCTTATCTCCTTTATCCCCGAAAGAGACATCTGAAGCGTTCTCGGAATTGGCGTAGCTGTCATCGTGAGAGTGTCACCTTTGTTCACCAGTGTCCTTAGCTTCTCTTTTTGCTCCACTCCGAATTTCTGTTCTTCATCAATAACCAGAAGCCCAAGATCTTTGAAAATGACATCTTCCTGCAGCAGCCGGTGGGTGCCAATAACGATATCCACTTCACCAGAGCGAATTCCCCTAATTATCTTGTTTTGCGCTTCTTTTGACAGAAATCTCGATAACATCTCAACCCTTATTGGAAACGGAGCGAGCCTCCTCCGAAAAGTCTCAAGGTGCTGATTCGCAAGAACTGTTGTGGGAACAAGAACCGCAACCTGCTTTGAGTCGAGAACAGATTTCATGGAAGCCCTAACTGCCACTTCAGTTTTCCCGTATCCGACGTCACCGCAAACAAGCCTGTCCATCAATCGCTCAGATTCCATATCGGATTTGACTTGCTCGGTTGCCCGAGCTTGGTCGGGCGTATCCTCATATTCAAAAGATTCCTCGAGCTCTCTCTGCCAAGGTGAATCCGGGGAAAACGCGAACCCCGTTCTTGACATGCGATCGGCGTACAACTCAAGGAGCCTCCTTGCCGTCGCTTCGGCAGACCGCCTCGCTCTTGATTTAACCCTCCCCCATGTCGTTCCCTTAAGCCTGTGAACCTCGGGCTTCTCGATCCCAATGTACCTTTGAATCCTGTCAATCTGGGTGGTAGGCACATAAAGCCTGTCCTCTTTTGCATACTCAATCAGCAGATATTCACGCACAACCCCCAAGACTTCTCTCGACACAAGACCCTTGAAAACTCCTATCCCCTCATCCACATGCACCACGAAGCAACCAGGCTCGAGTTCGGCGTAACTCGAAACGGGAGCACCTCCCGATGGCTTACTGACTGTCCTCTTTTGCGGAGAACGACCAAGCAGGTCTGATGATGTGTATAGCGCAAGACGACGCTCCGGCAGAACAAATCCCCTGCTAAGCCTGCCAACACCCATTCGGGGAGCGGGATATTGCTCCACCTGTTGTTCCCAGAGTTCCCTCGCTCGCAAGATTTGTCCCTCTCCATCCAGAAGAAGGAAGAGCTCGAATCCCTCACATACGAGACGCCGCCACTCGTTCAAAGCACCTGAGATGTCCCCTCGAAACTGCTTCGCAGGCTCACCTTTGAGCACGGGGTA
The DNA here is from genome assembly GCA_028718945.1 of Actinomycetota bacterium. Lineage (GTDB taxonomy): Bacteria > Actinomycetota > Geothermincolia > Fen-727 > JAQUKT01 > JAQUKT01. The sequence continues at coordinate 6,767 of JAQUKT010000060.1, forward strand.
ACCTTTTGCTTTCAGTGTCTCTACTTCAATAACACGACCCCAATCTCCGAAATCAGCCCTCTCTTCCTCTCCCATGAAATCTCGAGCGAACTCGGATAGTACTGCCTCGATCTCCTCCTTATCCACCAGGAAAAAGAAACCACGCTCGAGGTTTATTACTCTCATGTCGCAGGTGCCCTCGCTCGCGGGATAAACCCTGACACTTTCGATCGAATCCATCGAAACTTGTGTTACCACGTTGAACTCGCGCATTGACTCGATTCTTTCTCCGGCAAATTCGATTCTTACCGGCCTTTCGGCAGTCGTAGGAAAAATGTCAAGAATCCCGCCACGAATCGCAAATCTTCCCCATCCCTCAACTTCGTATTCACGCGTGTACCCTGCCTGAACAAGAAGGCGTGCGATCTCCTCGATCTCGAATTCCTTCCCAATCTCAAAAACAATTGGCCAATCATCAGGCAAAACGGGGGGCGGCCTATCAATAAGCGCATCAATGCCAATCACCGCAACTTTTCCACTCTCCAAAGCCTTAGCCGCTCTTAACCTTTCGCCCTCTGTGTCTTCACACGGTGAGAATATTTTCCGCCCGGGGCCAGCACCAGGAATGAAAAAGGTGTCTCCCGGCAGGAAAAGCTCGATGTCAGACGCAAGTTCCTCCGCTTTGGAAGCGGTCGCAAAGACAAGAGGTCCTCCAAAAGTCCTGTATACAATCGCCGCAAGCAAAGGCAGCAAGGAACGGTTGCAAAAAATTCCGGGAGCTTCTGGCCTTCCAAATATCTCGCTTATTTCTTGGGCAAGCCCGCGTGCCTCTGCCCTATCAACAATCTCCTTGATAAACTCATCCTTCTCGGGCATAAGAACCATCCTGACTTAACCATGTTCTGCCATTCCCCCCTGCATTCGATGAATGACTTCAAATCATGCATTCCTCATTCACATAAGTCTCTCCATAACAAGACTGATTCCCAATTCGATAATAGTTCAGGGAATACACGAATAATATTGTTCCTTGAAGTCCCCTCGTTCCCATCCCTGTTTCTACACCGGCGCGTTTCCTAAGAAGAGAGCCAGACATATACTCGTATTTTCAATGAGGGCGTTCAGCCGCATTGGCAACCGCAATGCGATTGGCTCCGTCGATTGCACTCAGTACTTTAACTTCCCCCTATTCCTCTCCCAGTCCGAAGCGCCAAGCGTCACCGCTCCCCTGATAAACTTCTCATAAAGTTCCGGTTTCTTTCTGAGGACTTCAAGCCCAATAAGCCAGTCCGCGACTCTTGCCACACACTCGGACAAGATCTTCTTCAAGGTCTCCTGGTCGATCGCGGTCAAGGAACCCTCGATTTCCACAGGTCCCCTCTTCGTAAAGATATCCTCGAGTGAGGTATTTGCAACACACCAGTAAACAAGCCCGTTGGCAATATCCATCTGAGTAACTTCGCTCCCTCCCGCGCCGACTCTTTCCCCTATTTCAATGATTCCTTGAACAACCTGAGTGAAATTCCTGGACATGTGAATAATTTCACGCTCCTCGATGTCCGGATATGCCCTCCGAAAAGCGGAAGTCAACTCCTCCTCAAGCCAGCTTGTTGTTTCCACTTCTAATCTTTCCCTGCCGTCAAAAGGTTCGCCTTCATGTTCTTCAACTACAAACAACGATAAGTCTAATACAAGATCGGGAACTGTTGTAGCATCAACCATGTGCAAAACACAGAAATTACCCGGCGCGACTCATCAGTCATGTTGGGTCTCACAAGTAAACTTACCCGAAGCAAGAGTTCACACCCTTGAAAACATTTTCGCTCTCAAGTAGAATAACTCCATCCAAGAAAAAGGACGGTTGCATTGCGAGGAATCCCCGTATGCAGGGCTTGCCGCGTTCCGAAGAGGGTTTCAAATGATCTCGTCTGGAACTCTGATGGCACCATAACGCAAAAGAGGGACCCCGAACACAGACTCATTTTTTTCGAGAGTGCCGCCATTGACCAGCTTTTCCCCCATATCGAAAACCTCATCGGGATGCCAATTGATAAAATAGTAATCGAAGGCAAAGCAAGAGCCACCAGGGCATACATGGAGAAATCCCTCTTAGGCATCCAGGGTCCGCTTGCGAGACTCATCGGCCTCGGGCGCATAATCCAAACAGTTATCACGCAGGCGAAGATCATGGGCTATGGAAAAACGCACATAAAGGAATTTAGCTGGACAAAACGGTATTTGGTTGCGCAGGTGGAAAATCCTTACTCGCTTTACCTTTTCTGTGGCGATTTGCTCGGAGCAATCGAAGCCGTGAGGAGACAGGAAGGAAATTTGTCCTGGGAGCAGGTTGAACCCGGCAAATACGAAATGAGAGTTTTTCATGCCCCCCATCCTCCTGAACTCTCAAGTAGATTGATGCTGAAGACTTTACCAAGAAAAAACGGCGATATCGAGCTCAACCGTTGCCCGGATTGCAAACTCCCACTTGAAATCTCGAACTCGAAATGGGACCTCGAGAATGGGATCATCAAACATAAGGACTCCGGCGTTCGAATGGCAATATTTGGACCCCTGGAAATTCAGTCAATCTTCGACGAACTTGCTGCAGAACTCGGTGAGGATATCCCCAGAATAATTATCGAAGCACAGCGTATGTACACGCTTTCGCATATGCGACCCGAATGGAAAAACGCAAATAAAACCGATATGAGAAAATGGCTTGCGCTTCAAGGGCTCGGCAATCTCGTTGATATAGAAAAAGCCGACGAGGGGGCTTCCGTTCTAATTGAAAATCCCGCAATACCTCTGTTAACTACCGGGGTTGCCTCAGCGCTCTATGAGTTCCGCACAAAAAGACCCTGTTCTTACAACTGGAAAATCACACCCGATGGCGTTCTCTCGATTGACCTCATGTCATCCTGAAAGCCGTAATCCTTTCAGATGGGCCCCTCTAAAGAGCTTCTTTCTTGCTTGTTTACTTTATCGGAATTAACTCCCGAGTTTGTTGCTCTTGAAATATTCCCGGGCTCTCTTCTCAGCGCCCTTGCATTCCTCGAGTTTCTCCACTGAATCCAAAACCATTTTCCTTATGTCCTCTGCTTGTTGGTTCAGCTGAGCCAAGGATCTTCCCGCTTCCAGCAATTCTATTACGCCGACATATGATTTCAAAATCGGTCTCAAGTAACTTGTAAGGTACTCGGCGTAGCAGTTTATGGAATCTATTTTGAGCCTCACATATTCCTTCAACTTTTCGTCCACGTTTAGTGAAAGTATCCGGTGTAACTCTTTGCCCCACTTCCTGAGTACACTGTCAATCTCCACAATGTCTCGCTCTCGAGAATCAACAAGTGCCCTTGCCGCAGCAATCTGTTCCGCACCCACCTTTTGAACATTGAAGATATTCTGCCAGTCAGAAGGAAAATTCTTGAGCCCGCTGAGTATTTCCTCCGCCCTCTTTTGATACCTGTTGGCACTGGAAAGAAACTGATTTGCTTTCTCGGTCTCGAGGCCGCAACCTGAAAGGGAGCAAACGAATATCGCGACAATCCATATTGGAAGTAATCCCTTTATGAACTCACTCCTTAATTTTTTCTTCGTAGTAATCATTTGCATCCTCATGCATAATCTTCGACTTCTTGAGTTTCTCCTGCGCCTGCTCCTCGAACTTTGATATTTCCCTTTCGGTCTGTATAACCTGTTCCAACTGCGCTCCTGAAACATAGTCATCGAGCTGCTTCTTCTTCAGAGAAAGTACCGTGGTAATAATCTTAAGAGCTTCTTCCTGCTGTTTCAATGCGTCTAATTTCATCTCGCAGTATTCCATCAATTCTCTATCCACATCCAAACCCATCAAATCTTCAAAATCCCTCCCCATCTCTCTTACCTCAGAAATCGCCACGTTGACGCCTCCTTCCGCGCTCTCAAGAAGGCTTTTTGCTCTCTCCATCTCCTCCTGACTCCCCTCACCCGAAAGCACTTTCACCCACTCTTGGTAGAAAGTGTCGAGTACCTTTATCGCCTCAAAAGACTTCCGATGATGCTCTGCCGCCTCCGATAGGAGCCTTCTCGCATCGACGCTCATCTTCTTGCCGCATCCTGCAGGTACAAACAGCAGCAGAAATCCCAAAGCCGCAATAAAGCAGGCTCTACTGAAGCGCAAGGCCAGAGATGATCTCAAGAGCAACCTTCGAGGCATGATCAATGAATTCCTCAACCATGAAATCTTGGCTCTCTTCAAAGTCAGAGAGCAGGAAATCAACCGGATCCATCCCCCCTGGTGGTCTTCCGACACCTATCCTCACCCTCCAGAAATCGCGGCTTTCAAGTTCGCTCTCAACGGAGTACAAGCCCCTATGTCCACCTGAACCTCCGCCACTCTTTTTTCTTACCTCTCCAGCCGGAATGTCCATGTCATCGTGAA
>JAQUKT010000061.1 GCA_028718945.1 Actinomycetota bacterium
GAATAGGGAACCTTCCGGCTGATTTATGGGAAGCGATAAGACTTGCCGAGAAGAGTGAACTCTTGAGGGAATGTCTCGGGGAGCACGTGTTTGAGATACTGGTCAGGGACAAGAAGGTAGAATGGGAGCAATATCGAGGCATCGTTACTGAATACGAACTGAGCAAAAACCTTCCGGTACTTTAGTCTTTTTTGCGCACCAAGTATTCTCTTAATGACGGCGCATATTTCCTTTTATTCTCCTGACTCCTTACTTGTTGCATGAAAGTGTTCGATGTTAAAATCTCAATGTAGCTTTAAATAGGAATAGAAGAGAGATAAATAGTGTGAACGACTACATATTCTTCTGGGGTTGTACGATCCCCAATCGTTTCCCCTTTATCGAAAAGTCACTGAGGTTTGTGCTTGATGAACTCGGGGTGCAATACAAAGAGATAGAGGGCTTTACATGTTGCCCTGAGAAATTCATCATTGAAACCATTTCTCGCGAGACATGGTATCTCACTGCAGCGAGGAACTTGGCGCTCGCAGAAGCTCACGGAGCAGACCTTCTTGTCGCTTGTAATGGTTGCTACTCAACATTTCGTTCTGTAATAAGCGAACTGGAGTCTTCGAGTGAATTGAGGGATTGGGTTGCCAGAGAATTAAGGAAAGTTGGTCTTGAGTTTAATTTTCGTTCTTCCGTGAAGCATGTCATTGAGGTTTTGCATGATCAGGTCGGGTGCCAGGTGATAGAAAGACGCGTTACATCTCCACTAATCGGAATGAATGTTGCTGTTCATTATGGCTGTCAGATACTCAATCCGTCTCCAGTCGTAAGAGTCGATGACCCTTTAAGACCCGAGAAACTCGATAGAATAGTAGAAGCACTTGGTGCCAATGTAGTTGACTACAACACAAAGCTTCTATGTTGTGGCGAATCTCTTGGTCGTTCTGGATTCATAGACAAGTCTTTGGCTGCTGCGAGGCTCAAGCTTTTTGAACTACACAACTTAGAAGTGGACGCACTCGTGGTTATGTGTCCCGCGTGCTTTTTACAGTTCGACACCCAGCAAAGCCTTATAAAAAAGCAGAAGGAGGAACTTCACATTCCTGTTTTCTATTTCAGCGAGCTCATAGGTCTTGCCCTTGGCATGGACCCTTCTCAGATGGGCTTTGACATGCATCGCGTGAATGTGCAGTCGTTTTTCGATATGTGGAAGGAAAACGAGAAACTGAGGTTAAGCATCCCGGAAGTATTCGATTACGATTTGATTCGAGCATGTGTTGCGTGTGAATCCTGTGCAAACGATTGCCCGGTTGCTCAAGTTGACGAAAATTTCCACCCGCACGAAATACTTAGAATGATTCTCGATGGTAGTGTCGAGGATGTGATATCCGGGGAAGAAATATGGAATTGCCTCGAATGTGGAACATGCGTTGAATTGTGCCCTAACAACTTTGGGATGACGAAAGTGTTCAAGGAGGCAAAAAGACTTGCGTTAGACAGGGGTCTCGGACCACCAGAAGTATTCAGGAGTTTTGACCTGTTCCAAAAAACGGGGATTCTTGCGAAGTCCAGAGATGCGGCGAGAAAAAGACTCGGTTTAGACCCGGTTTCCCGTACAGGATACGACGAGCTTTCCCGAATGCTTGGTAAAAAGAGAAAGGAATAGTGTTGAATTTCGGAGACCGGCAGGGGAAATGGGTTGTTGATGAAGTCAAGGTTCCGGATGCCTGTGGGCTTTCGGGTTTCATAAATCTGGATGGTAAAAGAATTGGCGGTGAGATTGTTCGCGAATCAATGAGTGTGATGAGGGAGCGTGGGAATGGACTTGGTGGAGGGTATGCAGGCTACGGAATTTACCCGGATTTCAAGGAACATTTTGCATTCCATGTGATGTTCGAGGATGATTCCGGGAGGAGAATCTGTGAGGAACTACTGAGGGAATATACCGAGGTGGAGAAGGGGGAGGGAATTCCCACGAGACAAAAGTGTGAGATTGTGGACCCCCCGATTCTCATGAGGTATTTTCTCTTGCCGAAAAGGGAAAAGCTCGAATCCGAAAACTTGGAACCAGATGATTTCATAGTTCAGCTTGTGATGAAAATAAACACACAGGTCCCCGGCTCATTTGTCTTTTCGAGCGGTAAGAATATGGGCATATTCAAAGCGGTCGGTTTTCCGGAGGATGTTGCGGATTTCTATAAGTTAGAGAGTTATACCGGATATACCTGGATTGGCCATGGACGATTCCCAACCAACACGCCTGGCTGGTGGGGAGGTGCGCATCCATTCAATATACTCGACTGGTCAGTCGTTCATAACGGGGAAATCTCATCATACGGAATAAATAAACGTTATCTTGAGATGTTTGGATATAAATGTACTCTTCTGACGGATACCGAGGTCATGGCTTATCTCTTTGACCTTCTGATTAGAAGGCACGGATTACCGATTGAGGTTGCTTCCAAGGTTGTTGCTGCTCCTTTCTGGGAGGAAATTGACCAGAAAGAGGAAGGGGACAAGCTTGAAGAATCACTTCGCATGGTTTATGGAAGTGCTCTTGTCAATGGACCATTCGCGGTAATAGTTGGTTTCTCTCGTGGCATGTTTGGCTTGAACGACCGCGTAAAACTGCGTCCACTCGTTGCTGCGGTGAAAGATGAGACGCTTTATGTCGCAAGTGAAGAAGCGGCAATCAGGCAAATATGCAACAGACCGGATAATATCTGGGCTCCTCCTGCGGGAGAACCGGTGATTGGAAGGCTCAAGGGTGATGCATGATGCCCAATAACTTTGTTCCGAGTGAGTTTATTGTAAATGTTGACCATCAGAGATGTCGAAGGTGCAAGAGGTGCATTTTGAACTGTGGTTTCGGGGTCTTTGATTTTCAGAATATGACCACTGCTGATTCATCGAAGTGCGTTGCCTGTCACAGATGCGTTATTTTTTGTCCTGAGGAAGCAATAACGATAACAAGGAATCCATTGGCTTTCAAAGAGCATGCCTCCTGGGATGTGCGGCTTCGAAAAGCTATATGGAAACAGGCGCAGACACCCGGAATGATTCTTACCGGCATGGGTAACGAGCTTCCGTGGTTGAATATTTTTGACCATCTTTTGATCGATGCGTGCCAGGTAACAAATCCTTCGATAGATCCCTTGAGAGAGCCAATGGAGCTCAGAACCTATCTTGGAAGAAAACCTGAGAAAGTTTCAGTAAGCAATTCAAATGATGGTTTCGAAATCGAGACTCCTGTTGAAAACAACATCAAGATAGACATTCCAATAATATTCAGTGGAATGTCGTATGGTTCGATAAGTTTGAATGCGCAGCGAGCTCTTGCAATTGCTGCCGAGCGCCTTGGCACGTTGATGAATACTGGTGAAGGAGGGCTCCATAATGAACTTTACCCTTATGCCAACAACATAATAGTTCAGTGCGCGTCTGGGAGGTTTGGCGTTCACACCGAATATTTGAACGCCGGGGTAGCAGTCGAAATCAAGATTGGCCAGGGTGCGAAACCAGGCATAGGTGGGCACCTTCCTGGAGAAAAAATCGAGAGAGAGATCTCCGGAACCAGAATGATTCCTGTTGGAACTGATGCAATCTCTCCGGCACCTCATCATGATATATATTCAATCGAAGATTTGCGCCAACTGATTTATGCGTTGAAAGAGGCAACGGGATACAAGCCAGTATCGGTAAAAATAGCGACGGTGCACAACGTTGCTGCTATTGCGAGCGGAATAGCGAGAGCGGGCGCTGATATTATCTATCTTGATGGGTTTCGAGGTGGAACAGGAGCAAGTCCTGCGATTGTAAGAGACCATGTTGGCATACCCATTGAAATTGCTATCGCTGTTGTAGATAAGCAATTGCGTAAAGAGGGAATAAGAAATTTAGTTTCAATAGTTGCAGCGGGTGGAATCAGGCAGGCAGCAGATGTTGCAAAAGCGATTGCGCTTGGAGCAGATGCGGTTGGGATTGGAACAGCGGCATTGATTGCTCTTGGCTGCAGGCTCTGTCAGAAATGCTATACCGGTAACTGTTCATGGGGAATTGCTACGCAGAGACCCGAACTTACAGGGAGGCTTGACCCCGATTGGGGCGCAGAAAGGCTTGTAAACCTTGTAAACTCCTGGGCGACGGAGTTGAAGGAAATTCTTGGTGCTCTTGGTGTGAATGCAATTGAAAGTCTGAGGGGCAACCGTGAGAGACTCAGGGCACTTGGGCTTGACAGCACAACAATGGAGATACTTGATGTGAAACCAGCGGGAAGATAGGAGGAAGGAGTGGCTGAACTGGCAGTAGATAGTTCTAATGAGCAAAGTATTGCAAGAATCGAGGCATCCGGGATGCATTACCAGGAAATCAACGAGAAGGTACGTTCTTTGATTGAACAGGGGTATTTAAGAATAGTGCTTGAAGGAGTAAACGGGCAAAGGTATATAGGAGATGGTCTTACATCGAATGTTGACATAGTGGTAAACGGTGTTCCTGGTAATGACCTCGGTGCATTCATGAACGGTCCAAACATCTTTGTAAATGATAACGCTCAGGATGCGGTCGGGAATACCATGAACGCAGGTAAGATTGTTATTAGGGGGCACGCGGGAGATGTGATTGGTTATGGCATGAGGGGCGGCAAGATTTTTGTTTCAGGTGATGTTGGTTACAGGGTTGGAATACATATGAAATCCTATGCTGACCAGATTCCTGTTATTGTTTCTGGAGGGCGTGCGGGCGATTTCTTTGGCGAGTATATGGCGGGCGGAATTCTTGTTCTCTTGGGTATCGGATATGAGAACAAGGAAGTTGTGGGGACTTATGTTGGAACCGGAATGCATGGCGGAACAATGTACATAAGGGGAGATTTGAAAGACTGGCAACTCGGAAGGGAAGTACGCGTATTTTCTATTGATGATGAAGACAAGGGAGTTCTTCTGGCTCTCATGGAGGAATTTTCCGATGATACTACTGTTGATGTTGGAAATCTCGAGATTTCCGATTTTTTGAAACTAAAACCTTTTTCGCACAGACCCTATGGCGACCTCTACGTATATTGAAGCGTAACGCGTTAGGGTTATGCGTAAACATGAAACATATTTCAATGAAGAAGGAACAAGGAGATTAACGACTGAAGATGGGAAAAGTAAAGCTTGCACCCTCAATACTGAACGCAGATTTTTCTCAACTTGGTGCACAGATAAGGGAAATACAGAAATATGCTGATTTGATTCACCTTGACATAATGGACGGGAATTTTGTTCCCAACATTACTTTTGGGCCCCTTGTTGTCGAAGCTGTGAAAAGTATTACGGAAGTTCCGCTTGATGTTCACCTGATGATTTACAATCCGCCGGAATGGATCGATACTTTCTGTAATGCGGGGGCAGACCGCATTTCCTTTCATCCTCAGGCATGCAGTGATGTTGAGAGTGTTCTGCGTACAGCAAAATCTCTTGGGGTTGCTGCTGGGCTTGCTTTAAGTCCGGAAATCCCACATTTTGAATTGAAGCCCTATCTCCATCTACTCGATTTCGTTGTTATTATGACGGTATATCCCGGTTTTGGCGGGCAGAAGTTGATTCCGGAGATGCTAAATCGTGTTGGGGCGGTTAAACGCGATGCTTCCGAACTCGGATTGGAAGTCGAAGTCGAAATTGACGGAGGGGTCAAAACGGAAAACTTGAATCTTGCTCTTGAGGCTGGTTGCGATACTGTAGTGGTAGGTTCATCTATTTTTCATAGTGAGGATATCGCCGAGGCGGCGAGAGAGATACGTGTAATACTGGATAAATATTCCGCGAATCAAAACAGGACTTTGTTCGGGGAAGTCCCGGGAAGTGTTGTCTGAAATGAAGGATTTGCCCTTTAGACTTATGGAATCAAAGTTTTAGTTCTCTCGCAAGTTTTTCCGCATCGTCTTCCAGAACCGAAATCCTTTCAGACCTCTTTGTCAAAAGGTTTCCATAGTCGAGCAGATTTTTTGCAAAAGTTTGCGGGCTGAATGTTCCTGAAGAAATAGATTGCTCGGCGTTGGTTAGGAGGTTCTCAAGTTCACCAATTGATGTTATGTTCAGGTCAATGATGTCGATTTTTGTGCCGGCGTATTCAGCATAAACATCGAGGCCTTTCATTTTGAGAACCTTGTCATAATTTGATTTCGCTTCCTTTGCTTCCTTTCTGATGGAATCCGTCAGTAACGAAATCTCGCTTACCTGAGATTTGAACCAGCTTGGGTCAGGAAGACTTCCTCCTTTAAGTTTTTCATTAAGAGTATCAAGTAAAGTTCCAGTCTTGCTTTCAAGAGCAGCACTCTTGCTGATGATATTGGAAAGAATTCTATCCCCTTTCTTGGCAAGTGATTCTGCAAGCGCTTTGTTTCCACCACAACCGAATGTGAAGACAAGAATGAGGGTTAATATTAGTTTGAGCAAATTGGGTAAAAAGGTCGAATTACGATTCTTGACTGGCATGTCACCTTCAATATCAGTACTGAAAGAAGCCCACTAAATACCGGTTTCTTCTCGCAGTTGGCGTGCTTTTTCTTCTAATTCCTTGCTTTTCCTTATTAGTTCATCTAACTCTTTTGACCAATTCTTTGCCTTTGTGGCGAGTTTCGAGCTGTCAGGTGCTTCACCTTTTGAGACAGCTTTGACCGCAGTCGAAAGTTCGTTTGTAAAGTCAGCCAAGATTGCTGTAATGGAAACTGCGTTCCTAAGAATCTGGTTCTGGATATCGACATATTTCTTGTAGTCAGGCATCCCCTCCATTTTGAGGATCTCATCTGTTTCTTGCTGGGCTTTCCTGACTTGCTCTTGAATCCTTTTCCCCTGCTTGATGAAAGTATTGTAAGTTTCCTCGAGAAGCGATACGGTAAGTTCAGTTCCAGATTCGATGCTTTGAACGAGCTCATCGAGGTCACCTGAAAATTCATTGACGGTTTTGTCAATTGTGGAAAGAGTACTATCAATCTTATTCAGTGTTTCACTTGCTTCCTTGTTCTTTTTTCCGCACCCTGGAATTATGGAAAAAACAATAAGAAAGGGAACTAAAAAATATACTAATTTTCGCATGTTTCCTCCACTATTTGTTTCAATCTTGTAACAACGATATGAGAAATCTTATCCTGTTTGATCGCCAAACACAAGGTCTCCCGCAACGTTTAGTCAAGTGCACGTATTGTTTTTTGTGGGTACTCTGAATTGCAGATTGCTTCAATTCGTTTTCTTGTTGGGAAATGTGTCATTGCAAGACCTGACCCCAATTTCCCAATTTTACCAATTTTACTTTGATATTCTTTTTTGGTATTATTTATTCGAAAGTCTTCGGGACATGGTGAAATTCCAGACCGGCGGTGAAAGCCCGCGAGCCATTAGGCAGATTCGGTGAAATTCCGGAGCCGACGGTGATAGTCCGGATGGGAGAAGTTCTATATGCGTATTTCAGTTAGCGCTGGATTTCTCCCAGTGCTTTTTTATTTCCCGGAGCATGAACGAACATAAGTGGTTGGTGAGTTTTTGAATGTATCGAAGACGAGTACTAACACTGAATACATGAATCAAGATGAGCGTTTCATGCTGAGAGCAATAGAACTCGCTGAACTCGGGCGGGGTTTTACCCATCCAAATCCGCTTGTTGGAGCGGTGCTGGTAAAGGATGGTGTTGCAGTGGGCGAGGGATATCACCTTGCTCCAGGAAAGCCGCATGCAGAAGTAGTAGCAATTGAAAACGCTGGAAAGAGTTCAAGAGATTCAATTCTTTATGTGACTCTTGAGCCATGTTCTCACCATGGGAGAACTCCACCATGTACCGAATCGATTATCTCTGCGGGTATCTCGGAGGTTGTTTATTCGATAAAAGACCCCAATCCAGATGTTTCGGGGAACGGGGCTGAAGTATTGCGGCAGAATGGTATTCGAGTAAGAGAAGGTGTCTTGAGAAGCCTGACGGAAAAACAGAACCAGGAATATTTGAAGAAAGTCACCACTGGTTTGCCATTTGTTACTCTCAAGATGGCAGTTAGCATTGATGGAAAAGTTTCAAGGGAGAGGGGCAATAAAACCGTGGTGAGTTCATGGGAATCAATGGAGCAGGTTCACAGGATGAGGTCAGTAGTGGATGCAATTGTTGTTGGAATTGGAACTGTTCTTTCCGACAATCCCTTACTGACCGTTCGTATGGGCGTGGGGAAAAGAAGAGTTCCCGTGAGGATAGTTCTTGATAGTAACGCACGCACACCTATTGGTTCCAATATTGCAGACACTAAAGATGTTCCAACAATTGTTGTTGCTGCGGAATCCGCTCCGGCGGAAAGAGTGAAAAGGCTTAGAGAGAGGGGAGTCGAGGTAATAGAAGGCTGTGGAATGAAAAGGGTAGATTTACATAGCCTGCTAAGGATTCTTGGAAAAAGGCAGATGACGTCGGTTCTCGTTGAGGGCGGACCAAAAGTGGCATATTCGTTTTTGAAAGAAAATCTGATTGACAGAATGGTTCTATTTGTTGCCCCAGTTGCTTTTGTAAATGGACCGGCTTTGCTTGAAGGAAGTTTTCAAGGATTTGAACTCGAGAGGTTTGTGTTCGACTCTGTGGATTTTGTCGGGCCAGACCTGCGGATTGTTGCATATCCTGAGGGCAATTATTGCGGACATGAAGGAAACTCGTTCGCGTTAAGACAAAGGTCGATTGCCCCTGATATCTTAGTTTGAAAGGTGGAGAAATGTTTACGGGAATAGTTGAAGAACAGGGGGTTGTTTCGGAAACGAGATTTGGCGTTGGCGGTGCAGATTCGGTCAGGATAAGAGCTTCAAAGGTTCTCGAGGGATGCGAAATCGGTCATTCTTTGTGTGTTTCGGGTGTTTGCCTTACCGTCACCGAGATATCTGATTCGGAGTTTCAAGTTGAGGTCATGAAGGATACGCTCAATAGAACTACGCTTGGCAGTTTGAGGAGAGGCTCAAAGGTGAACCTTGAGCGTGCCATTGCCCTTGGAGGCAGGCTTGGGGGGCATATCTTGACCGGACATGTGGATGCGTTCGGAACAGTGAAAATGCGTGTTGACCATGGAAATACATCTGAAATAACAATTATGGTTCCAGAAAATCTTGATAAATACATTGTTCCGAGGGGTTCCATAGGGGTGGATGGTATAAGCCTTACTGTTGTTGAAGTTGCTCCGGGTTTGTTTACGATTTCACTGATTCCTCACACTCTTGCGGTTACAACTCTTGGAGACGTGAGGTCCGGCAGCAGGGTAAACATAGAAGTTGATGTGTTTGCGAGATATGTCCTTTCATATCTCGAGAAGAGGGGGGAAATAAACGATCTCGAGAGCGCCTTGAAAGAAGGTGGATTTTTCGACCAGTGACTAAATTGATTTTTGTTGGGCATCAAGTGGTCTTTATCACAAGAGCGGAGGTATCAAGAGATGACTTTCAGCACAATTGACGAAGCGATAGAGGATTTGAAAGAAGGACGTATCGTCATCGTTGTAGATGACGAGGATAGGGAAAACGAGGGCGACCTTGTCTGTTCAGCTCAGATGGTGACTCCCGAGATAATCAATTTCATGAGCAAGTATGGAAGGGGACTAATATGCATGCCATGCGTTGCCTTGAGGCTTGATGAGTTACAAATACCTTCGATGGTCGAGCAAAATACGAGCACGCACGGTACAGCTTTTGCGGTTTCTATAGGTGCAAAGGGCAAAATAACAACGGGAATCTCAGCTTATGATCGCTGTGTCACCATTCAAGCGGTGATTAACCATGAAACAAAACCTGAGGATATAAGCAAACCGGGACATGTTTTCCCCCTGAGAGCAAGAGATGGTGGCGTTCTTGTTCGTGCCGGTCATACCGAGGCAGCGGTTGACCTTGCAAAACTTGCCGGGCATTTTCCAGCGGGTGTAATTTGCGAGATTATGCATGAAGATGGCACTATGGCTCGCGTTCCAGAACTGGAGAAATTTGCCGCGAAGCACGAGTTAAAAATAGTCACAATAGCTGACCTCATCAAGTATCGAGTATCGAAAGAGAAATTAGTGAGGAAAATTTCGCAGCTCAGGTTACCGACCGCCTATGGTGAATTTTCTGCGGTGGGATATGAGAGTCTCGTAGATGGAGGATTCCATGTCGCTTTGGTGAAAGGGGATGTCAAAGGGAAAAAGGATGTTCTTGTTAGAGTTCACTCTGAATGTCTTACAGGAGATGTTTTCCGCTCCAAGAGATGCGATTGTGGAGAACAGCTTGCGCTTGCGCTCAAAAAAATAAACGAAGAGGGAGAGGGGGTTCTTTTATACATAATTGGACATGAGGGGAGGGGAATTGGTCTTGCCCAAAAGATGAAGGCTTATGAATTACAGGACAGAGGGCTTGATACTGTTGAGACGAACCTCGAGCTTGGCCTTCCTCCTGATGCGAGGGACTATGGAACAGGCGCGCAGATTCTTCGCGATCTTGGTATTAGTTCAATGAGGTTGCTGACAAACAATCCT
>JAQUKT010000062.1 GCA_028718945.1 Actinomycetota bacterium
CCTGGCTTTTCGGTTGGAAAGGAAATACAGAAGATGGGTAACCGCTCATCACCAACCTCAGAGCTCGTATTCGATAACTGCGAGGTTCCTCAAGAAAACCTCCTTGGACAGGAAAATCAGGGATTCACGCAGGTAGCCCTTTCAACCCTCGAGTGGGAAAGGTCTGTAATGCTTGCAAGTGCTGTTGGCGGAATGGAAAGGCAGCTCGAGGAATGCATACAATACGCAAAGGAGCGCAAGCAGTTTGGAAGACCCATAGGGCATTTTCAGGCTGTTCAATTCATGCTTGCGGACATGAAGGTCTGGCTCGAGACCGCTCGATTGATTCTGTACCGCGTTGCCTGGAATAAAGACCAAGGGATAATGGACCACGTGCTGGCTTCGGTTTCTAAGTATTACATTACAGAGGTTGCTTTGAAGGCAGCAAGAAACGCGATTCAGATTCACGGTGGATATGGTTACACGAAAGATTATGCTGTTGAACGCTCGATAAGGGATGCCGAACTGGGCGTAATAGGTGCTGGAACGTCGGAAATCCAGAAATGGATTATTGGGCGCTCGCTTGTAGGAAAGTAGAGTACAAAGTATTTTTTCAAAATGCACATCTATGGAGCGACTGTGGTTTTGATCTGCTTTGTCATTGTATAATTTGCCTGCGACGAGAAAAGGAATGAACTTGTCTGCTTAAGCGGGGCTCTTGAAATGGACAGGATTAGAAGGCTAATAAACCTCACGGCTTATCTCTTGGATTCAAATAAACCTGTTGAACTGGAAGAGCTCAGGGATACAGTCTACAAGGAACATGTGAAAAGCGAGAAATCTTTCAAGCGAATGTTCGAGAGGGATAAGGAAGAACTTCGTGAGAACGGGATAGAAGTTGAGCTTGTGAAGGACGTATGGGGAGATGAGGCTGGATATACCATTTCAAAGGAGAAATACAATCTTCCAGAAATCGAATTTGAACCGGCGGAAACAGTTTCGTTGATGATGGTCTCGAGACTATTTCTTGGTTCAGGGACTCCCTTTAGTGTTCCCGCGCATACGGCGCTTTTGAAGCTCGGATTTGACCGCAAGATTGATTTTGAAAACATTCCGCACTTTCGGTGGGTTGATCCTCCACGCTTATCTACAATCTTGGAGCCAATTCTCGATGGTCTTCAAAGAAAGAAGTTGTTGAGGTTTTCGTACCGTGCGCTTGATTCATCTGAGCCTCTCGAAAGAGAGGTTGAGCCTTATGGTCTTTTCAGCCATCGTGGGTTCTGGTATCTGGTCGGTCGTTGCCACTTGAGGGGGGAAGTTCGGAGTTTCAAGCTCGACAGGATAATTTCTGATGTTGAGGTTAACAGGCTCAGTCCAAAGAAACCAGATTTTGAAATCCCGTCTGATTTTGATATTGAGCGAGAGGCAAAGTGGGAATGGCCGCTTCCCGTTGGCGAAGAGGATATCGTGGCAAGGGTCTATTTTAGTCCGCAGATTTCTTCCTTCCACAGTTCAGGTCCGATTGTTCCAGTGTCTTCTAAACTGCTAAAGAGAGGTGGAATCGAGGCGGTCTATGAGGTGGCAGACCCCGAACACTTCGTTGAGTGGGTTTTGGAGTTTGGACCAGAGGCAAAAATACTTTCGCCGCCCGAGCTTGTGAACATGTTGACCGAACGGGTAAGAAGCTTTTTGAAATCCATTGGGTAGGCATGAAAGAGAAAGTATCAAAGAGGCTGAACAGGATTCTTCTGCTTGTACCATATCTTTCTTCGCCAGATGGTGCCCCTACAGGCGCACTATGTAAGAAATTTGGAATCACGCGTGAAGAATTGATGGAGGATATGCATATTCTGTTTATTTGTGGCGTTCCCGAATATACTCCTTATGACCTCATAGGATTCGATGTCGAGAATGACAGGATACGGGTATATCAGGCTGATTATTTTTCTCGTCCTCTCCGAATGACGAGGGAAGAGGCGATGGTTCTCTTGGTATCCGGTCGAGCACTAATCAGGGCTGGGATTTTCGAGGAGAATAGCTCTCTTGCTACCGCTCTTGACAAAGTTGAATCAACTCTCACGGCACTCGAGCGGAAAGAAACGAAGGACATGGCTGAAAGGATTCAGGTTGAACTCGAGTTGTACAGTGGGAAATGGAGCAAGGTTATCGAAAAAGGGATCAACAATGGCAGAAACCTCGTAATAGATTACTACAGCTACTCGAGCGGCGAAATGAGCGAGCGTGAAATTGAGCCAGTTTCACTGGTTTTCTCAAGAGGGCACTGGTATCTTCTTGCGTGGTGCCACAAGGCTGGTGATATGAGGTATTTTCGCATGGACAGAATTGGTTCGGTGAAGATTTCCCGTAATCGCTCAACAAAAAGGCAGGAGCTTGAATCCCAATTTCCTCAAACGGTGGGAGAGTATCGAGCTGGTAGAAAATCTCACAGGGTAAAGTTGATTTTCGAGCGAAACGCTGGGAGAAGGATGGTTGAAGAATGCCCCACAGCGATCTGGGCAGAAAAGGATAGTTCCACTATCGAAGTCGAATTGCAAACCAGAAATCTTTTCTGGTTGTCCAACTACATAATAAAGTTTGGCAATGAGATAGGAATTGAAAGCCCGCCTGAACTGAAGGAACTCGTAAGAGAAAGATCGAAGCAAATTCTCGAAATTTACAGGGTCTGAAATTGGCGCTGAAGATAATGTCCGACATCCATGGCGAATACGAGGAGCTTGCAAGGCAACTTTCCCATGCCGATACAGCCATTCTGCTTGGTGATTACCTCAATCTGATTGACTTCAGTAATCTCGGTGGGATACTTGCGGAGGTTTACACGAGAGAAGAAATCCAATATGCGCTTCATGGATTCTCTAAGGGAAAAACGGGGATTTCAAAAAGAACAATAAGAGATATCAATGGCGCAAATTCCGAGAAGCACGAGAGGCTTAGGGAGCTAATAATCGAAAGTTATGAGAGGTTTTTCAAAAGTTTGAATTGTGAGTGCATTCTTCTTTTTGGTAACACGGATGACCCAGGGCTCATGAAAAGTATTTCCAGGGGAAGAGCAGAAATAATAAGATGCGGTGTCAGGAACATAGACGGGCAAAGCTTCGGATTTGCGTCTGGCTCACCCGAAGGTCCATGGACAGTTGGGCTTCCCGGTGAGATGCCCGTTGATGAATATAGAAGCATGATACGCTCACTCGGTAGGGTTGATATCTTATGCACCCATTATCCGCCTGCGATTCAAAGCCTTACCTGGGACGATGTTGCAATGAGAGATGAAGCAGGTAGCCCGGATCTTCTTCATTACATCAGGGAATTCAAACCAGAAAAACACTATTTCGGGCATGTCCATAATCCACGCTGTTCCACTCTTGTTTATGGAAGCACTGCGTGCGTGAATGTTGGATTCTTCAAAGAGGGGAAGAAGGCATTCGTCCACGAAACGGATTAGTGTGGAACCTCAATGAGTTCATCCCACACTTATGGCATTCGATTGCCTTGTGAAGTCTCAATCAGTAACCTTGTAAACGATATCTTTCGGGTGCGCGTATCCAGTGACCTTTATTCCAACGGAATCCCCGGGTCCAGCGGTCTCAACCTGGTCATGCTCTATCTGCATTGATTCTACTTTCTGGGTCAAGTCGGATGAATGTCCTTTGATGTGAATAGTGTCTCCCACTTTCAGATTTCCGGTGAGTTCTACAGCAGCAACACTTATTTTGTTGAAGAAGTGGTTTACTTTTCCAACTTCCTTTTCTGGCATGATTCACCTCCTATATTTGCCGTTTGTAAAAATTTATCACTTTATGATTGTTGTGTCTAAATTGTAAACTGTTATATGGAACTAATACATACGTACCGATGCAGAGTTTCGGTACCGGAAAGAATATTTGAAGAGATATGGCAAAAAAAACAGGAACAGCGGATTTGCCTCTACATTATGGAAGCGCTCCTGCCTGGCTTTTTAGCCGCATGAGGGCATTGGCGCAGGGAATAATTCTCCTCATGTCCGAGGAATTCGGTCCGGATGAATTCATCTCGAAAATGTCAGACCCTGTCTGGTTTCAGGCATTTGGCTGTCTGCTTGGCTTCGATTGGCATTCAAGTGGTCTTACAACAACGGTATGCGGTGCCGTAAAGGAGGCTTTGAATGGGATCGGGGAAGATACCGGAATATATGCCGCGGGCGGGAAAGGTGGAACTTCGCGCAGAGCCCCGGCGGAAATCGAACGCAAGGCGTCCGAGGAAGGGCTTGACGTGGAAAGACTGATATACGCGAGCAGGATGTCTGCAAAGGTTGACAGCTCTGCTGTTCAGGACGGTTATCAAATCTATCACCACATGTTCTTTTTCACAAAAAGAGGGAAATGGGCTGTTGTGCAGCAGGGAATGAATACCTTGAACGGGATGGCAAGGCGCTATCACTGGCTATCAGAGAGAATAGACGATTTTACTTGTGAGCCGCATGCTGCGGTTTGCTGTGATTCAAGGGGCGAGATACTTAACATGGTTGCCCGGGAGTCTCGGGAGGCTCAAGTGACATGTGCTTCTATTTCGTGCGAGAAACCTGAAAAAGTTGTAAGGCAGCTTGAAAATATCAAAACTCTTGTTATGCCGGAGAGGCACCAGATCTATTCCGGGGACATAAATCCGGAGCGACTGGAAAGCATATTGTTGAAGACTTATGAACGTCAGCCTGAGAATTTTGAGATTCTGCTTGGGATGAAAGGGGTTGGTCCAAAAACTATTCGCGCCCTTGCTCTTGTTTCTGAACTCGTGTACGAAGAGCCGGTAAGCAGGCGGGATCCTGCACGATTCAGTTTTGCTCATGGCGGAAAGGATGGGTACCCGTATCCGGTCGATAGGAAAACATACGACTCGAGCATAGAATTCCTCGAGAAAGCGGTGAGGCAGACTCATGTTGGAAGGACGGAAAAGTTAGACGCGCTAAAAAGGCTCCGAAACTTCGACCACCTGCTCTGAATTTGCTTTAGGGTGCTTTCCTTCTCATTCATTTTCTTTTGGAATTATTTCAGAAACAACAAATTCGAATTCGCTTTTCTCCCCGAGAACATGAACAAGAAAATATGACCCAGCAAGAAGAGCAAATCCCAAGATCAAGCCTGTAGCGGTTTTTGATAGACCAAAAGCGGGAGCAATTCCAAGATAGCCGCCCGCGAGCCCGATGAGGAACGACAAAAGGGGAATCATGAAAAGTATAGCCGAGGCAGATATAACTCTCTTTCCGGAAATTTCAAGAGAAACCGTGTCACCAGTTGAGGCACCGATTCTATTCAGCGCCTTTACTTCGAGGTCTTTTTTATCCCTGAGACCGGCGAGTCCGCATGCTTTGCACTCGTCGCAAGCAGTTGACTCAATTGAAACTGTTGCTATTTCACCTTTTGCTTCAATGACTTTTCCACTGCAAATCAATCTATGCGCCCCTTCAATCCAATGACATATTCCTTCATATTTTTGGACTTCAGCACCTTTCCGTTTGAGTCGACAACAAGGCATGAATAGTTTTTCATTCCATCCATAAAGGGAATTCCATTTTCAGCGCCCATCACGACAAGCGCGGTGGAGAAGGCATCTGTTGTTGTTCCACTCGAACCGATGACAGTGGCACTGATTGTGTTTTCAGGGTTGAATCCTGTGGAGGGGTCAAAAATGTGGAAGTATCTCTTGTTGTTCTTGGTGAAAAATCTCTCGTAATCACCTGAGGTCGAGATGAAGCAGTTTTTCACCCTTACTTCTCCCAAAATGTCGGCTCCCTGGCCGCGCGGGTTTCTTATTCCTATGACCCAGTCCTTACCATCCGGACGTTTGCCTACTACCCCTATAGATCCGCCAAAGTTCACAAGCGCGCTTCTTACCCCGCGTTTCCGGAGAGTTCTACATAACTCGTCGAGAGCGTATCCCTTTGCAATTCCTCCAAGGTCTATTTCCATTCCCTTCTTGGTGAGCATTACAGTTCTTGAAGCCGAATCAATCTTTACTTTTTTCCACCCTACCAGTTCGAGAGCCTCTTTTATTTCAGAAGTTTCCGGAATTTTATATTTTTTGCCATAAAATCCCCATATTTTCATCACCGGGGCTATGGTTATGTCGAATGCCCCATCAGTGAGTTTTGATAGCTCAAAAGACCGATTGATTATTTGAAACGTGTCATCGCTCACTTTTACCGGGGAAATACCAGCAAGCTTGTTGATTTTCGAGACATCACTTTCTTTTTTGAATCTGCTCGTTTTTGATTCGATTCTTCTTGCAACTTCGAAGCATGCTTCAGCGTCGTTCTTTGAGTTTTTCCCTCTTCCCTCGATAGTTATGTCGAGAGTTGTATCCATGGTGAAAATTGTGGGCGAATGATAGGTTGAGGAGTGGCCCCTCATGAGAAGCGGCACGGTAACAAGAAGTCCCGCGAATATGAGTATTGCAAGCGTTTTGATAATTGTTTTTACATATTTCATTTCAAGGCTCTTTTTTTTCTAAAAGTAGTGACTTGCCCCTGCTAAAAGATGCTTTTTGCGATAATTTTCTCACAAGCTGGCTTGCTTGCAAAACGCAAACTGACGATTATATGATTCCATGGGTTTTTTGTTAGAAATGCGCGGATAGCGTTCAAGATGAATATAGCGAAGAAATTCAGAAGGAGATATCTCGTAAAAGGTGGCATCCATCCTGCCCCGATGAAGAGCACTGCTTCATTTGTGATAGCACCAGGTCCCGCCCCTGATGGGGTCATCATTCCACTTACCCAGCATGTCGGAGCTCAATGCGAGCCTATCGTTGAGGTGGGCGAAAGAGTTCTGGTGGGTCAAAAGATAGGAGATTCGGGAGAGTTTTTGTCAGCACCTGTTCATTCGAGCATTTCCGGAGAAGTGACGGGGTTCGTAAGGCACCCTCACCCTTATGGACATGAGGTGCTATCCATTCAGATAGCATCTGATGGCAAATTCGAGCTTTCCCCAGGCGTTGAACCAAAAGGCGACCCTTTTGAGATGAGTCCCGAAGAGATAAGGAAAATCATAAGAGAGGGCGGCATAGTGGGTCTTGGAGGTGCTACCTTCCCAACACACGTGAAAATTTCACCGGTTCAAGGGAAGCAAATTGACACTCTCATTCTGAACGGAGCCGAGTGTGAACCTTATCTTACTGGCGATCACAGACTACTTCTCGAAAAAACACGAGAGGTGATCCAGGGCGGATTGATTCTGAAAAGAGCCGTGAATGCAAGGGAAGTAGTTGTTGCTATTGAAAGTAACAAAAAAGACGCAATAGAAATGGCACAGGAAGTGGGGGGAGAGCTTGGGGTTGAGGTAATCAGCCTTCCAAGCAGATATCCGATGGGGGCTGAAAAAACTCTAATCAAAACTGTTCTTGGGAGGGAAGTTCCTTCTGGCGGTCTTCCAATGGATGTGGGGGCGCTGGTTGACAATATCGGGACATGCTATGCGATTCATGAACTTTTCTATAAAGGCATGCCTCTGGTTGAGCGTGTTCTTACTGTTCAGGGGGATGGAATAGCCGGTCATGCAAACTTGAGGGTCAGAATCGGAACGCTTGTTCATGACGTAGTGGAGTTCTGCGGTGGAATGGTGGGAAAACCAGGGAAGCTCATAATTGGTGGTCCCATGATGGGGCTTGCGCAGCATACTACCTCAGTTCCTGTGATAAAGGGAACAACTGGAATAATTGTTTTTCGCGGAGAAACATTTTTCTCGAGGGAACCCGCTCATTTTGTTTGCATAAGGTGCGGCAGATGCGTGCGCCGTTGCCCTATGAACCTGATGCCTTACGCTTTTGGTGCGTTTGCTGACATGTCAATGTGGCAGAAACTTGATGAATGTCACATTGATGATTGCGTGGAGTGCGGTTGTTGTGCGTATGTGTGTCCAACAAAAAATCCGCTTGTCCAGCTCGTGAAAGTTGGGAAAGAAGGAGTTGTGCGCTACAGAAAAAAGATGGGATCTTATCAGGAGGAGGACTGAGCTGGAACTAAGGTCAGATAAGAAAAACATAAAGCCAGAGGATTTGCTCACCATAAGCGTTTCGCCGCACATCCAAGGAAGGGATACTGCCACTCTCATCATGCTGTGGGTGATAGTCGCCCTTCTGCCGCTTACAGCATACGCGATATACGTTTGTGGATGGTCAGCGGTTACTGTCATTGCCTCAAGTATCGTCGGCTCTGTTTCGGCGGAATTTCTTATTCAGAGATTTCGCCATGTTCCGGTCTCGATTGGTGATTTGAGCGCTGTCCTTACAGGCCTGCTTCTTGCGCTCACACTTCCCCCACGGCTTCCTTTCTGGATGCCTCTCATTGGAGGAGTTGTTGCTATTGCTCTCGGCAAGCAGGTCTTTGGTGGGCTTGGTCATAATATCTTCAATCCTGCTCTTGTGGGCAGAGCTATTCTTGCCATTTCATGGCCAAAATATATGAATACTTCATATCTTGTTCACCCGAAAGCGTGGGCGGTAAACACCGCCCAGATAAAGACAATAAATGCTGTTACAAGTGCCACACCTCTTTTTGCGGCCAAGCAGGTGAGGTCAGGGGCACTTCAAATAAATGAAGGGACGTATGTCAAACCGCTTCTCCTTGGTAATCCCTGGGGAGCTATTGGCGAGGTTTCTGCGTTACTGGTAATTGTAGGTCTTCTCATTCTCCTTTTGAGGGGAATTGTTGACTGGAGAATCCCAGTTTGTTTCGTGGGTACAGTTGTCATTCTGTCGTCCATACGCGGACAAAACCCGCTTTTTGCTGCGTTTTCCGGTGGACTGATGCTTGGTGCCTGCTTCATGGCGACTGATTATGTTACAAACCCGATGACTTCATGGGGAAAGGTTATATTTGCTACCGGTTGCGGTGTTGTTACGTATCTCTTGAGATTTCATTCGAATCTTCCCGAGGGGGTTATGTTTTCAATTCTTTTCATGAATGGGCTTACTCCGCTTATTGACCGCTATATAAAGCCTCGCCCATTTGGACATTCCAAGAGATCCATTGTGCCTGCGAAGGAGGCATCAGAGCAATGATGAAGAACGTGATAAAGCTTGGAACGACGCTCCTAATAGTGGGGCTGGTTGCCGCAATAGGGCTTGGATTTACGTATGGCGTAACAAAGGACAAAATAGCAACGCGCGATCGAGAGCAAGAGGCAGAAGCATGCATGAGCGCTTTGCCGGAAGTATCATCTTTCAAGGAACTGAAAGAGGACAGGAAACTCGAATCAAAATTAAAGAAGAAGGTCAAGGAAATTGAGAAGGTTTTCTCTTCGAAGGGGGGGTTTGTCTTCTTGATTACAACGAAGGGTTATGGCGGGAACATGAATCTTGCAATTGGGGTTGGGAAGAATGGCAAGGTTGCTGGCATTTCCGTAATTTCCCAGAATGAAACTCCGGGTCTTGGGGGAAATTGCGTGAAGCCTGAATTTCTCAAGCAATTCAAAGGTAAGAAGCACTCAAGTCCGTTAGAGGTTGGGAAGGATATTCAGGCAATAACCGGTGCCACGATAACCACGCGGGCTGTTGCAAAGGCAGTTAAAATTGCTCTCAAGGGATTCGAACATACGCTTTAGAGGGGAAAATATGAAAAAAGCAAATGGTTCAAGCGGCGCGTTTTATGAGTTCAAGAAGGGTTTTATCAAAGAGAATCCGCTTATGAAACTGATGGTGGGGCTTTGCTCTTCGCTTGCCGTTTCCACCCGTGTTGAAAATGGAATATTCATGGGCGCTGCTGTTCTTTTCGTTCTTTTCTTTTCGAACATAATAATTGCTTCCATAAGAAAAAAAATACCGGATGAGATAAGGATTCCCATTTTTATCGTGGTGATAGCCTCATTTGTTACAGTTGTTGACCTTGCAATGAAAGCTTATTTTCCGGCTGTATATGAAAGGCTCGGGGTCTGGATTCCACTAATTGTGGTGAACTGCATCATACTTGCTCGTGCTGAGGGTTTTGCTTACAAGAACAGTGTCATCAATGCTGCGGCTGACGGGCTCGGAATGGGTCTTGGATACACTTCAGTTCTCCTTATTATGGGAGCAATAAGAGAACTCTTGGGAACGGGGAGAATCGTTCTTTTTGACAAAACCATAGTGGGGCTTGGTCCTATGAATCCTCCTCTCATA
>JAQUKT010000063.1 GCA_028718945.1 Actinomycetota bacterium
GCGCACTCCCTTGACCCTACATCCATTCCGATGTACACTTTCTTCATGACGGACCCTCCTTTCACGCTACTTTTTACAAACAAGTTTAAAGGAGTGTCCGTCTTCTTAATAATCCAGGTCTTGCAATGACACATTTAATCATCATACGCAAGGCAGGCAAAGCAAATGTGTCATTGCAAGACCTGACCCCCTTTTCCATTTTTGTCAGAGAAGAGTAGTCGGGTCAACGTCAATTGAAATTTTAACCTCGCTCTTTGTGGGGAATTCCCTTGAATATTCGTTGAATTTCCTTAGGGAAAAACCTATGGCTTTTGAAGTTTGGCGAGCATTGGAATATTTAACTGTTATGTGCCATCGGTAAAGCCCCTTGATTCTCGATAGTGGAGCTGGTGCCGGACCAAGAATTTTTGCAGTCTTTTCTTGAAGGCTGGTTTCAAGGATTTTTTTGAGTCGCGCCGCGGCTCTTTGCGCATCAGCAATCTCGGAAGAGGTTATGATGATATTCACCAGTTTGCAAAACGGCGGATAAAACGCCTGTTTTCGGGCATATAGCTCTGATTCTATGAAGTAGTTGAATTCTCCCGTAAGCGCTCGAATCGCTGGATGTTCCGGGTTGAATGTCTGGACTATCACCTTTCCTGGTCTCAATCCACGACCGGCTCTTCCGCTGACCTGCGTGAGCAACTGGAAACTGCGTTCAGATGCTCTAAAATCCGGAAGAGCTAAAGCGGTATCGGCATTTATCACTCCAACGAGTGTGACGCCCGGTATGTCGAGCCCCTTGGCAATCATCTGTGTTCCTATGAGAACCTGCGCTTCACTTCTTCTAAATGCTCCTATGAGTTTTGCGTGAGAGTCCTTTGCTTTTGTGGTGTCAGTGTCCATCCTTATTGACGAGATTCCGGGAAAGTGTTTTTCAAGTTCAGATTCTACTTTCTGTGTTCCGGCGCCAAAGCCCTTCAGTGGACCCTTGCCACAGGAGGAACAGTATTCAGGCACCTTGAGTGAATTCCCACAGTGGTGGCAGAGGAGGAGATTTCGTTGAGAGTGGTAGCAAAGGCTCACATCGCAGAATTCGCATTTCTTTATTTCGCCACAGGAACTACATTGAAGGTAATTTGAGAAACCTCTTCTGTTCAAAAAAAGAATCGCCTGGTCTCCTGCCTCTAAAACTCTGTTGAGCGCGTCAAGAAGCCTCGGAGACAAAAGGGGCATTATGCCTGCCCCTCCGACTTCTCTCATGTCAATTATTTCAATCGAAGGCATTGGTCTATTGTCAATTCGTTCGGGCAGGACCAGCCTTTTTATCGTTCCTCTTCTTGAAAGCTCGATTGATTCAAGCGAGGGAGTGGCGCTTCCAAGCAAGAGTATTGCTTCCGAAAGCCTTGCTCTTACCCTTGCAACATCCCTCGCATGGTATCTTGGGACGATTTCGCTTTTGTAAGAAGTTTCATGTTCTTCGTCTATCACGACAATGCCGAGATTCTTCACTGGAGCAAAAATCGCGGAACGTGCGCCGACCACTACCTGATAATCACCGCGAGCAATTTTCCTCCACTGGTCAAATCGTTCTCCAGGTGAAAGTCTTGAGTGAAGAACTGCCACTTTACCGGAGAATCTCGATTCGAAACGTTCGAGTGTCTGAGGAGTGAGTGAAATCTCTGGAACCAGAACTATTGCGCTTCGTCCTTTCGAAAGGACTTTCTCTATGCATTCGAGGTACACCTCGGTTTTGCCCGAACCTGTTACTCCCTCGAGAAGGAAGTTCATGCTAACTTCCTTGTCAATCGCTTTTTCAATATCCTGGATTGCTTGCAACTGGTGCTTGTTTGGTATCGGGCGCTCTTGCGATAATTCGTCTTCTATCTTTGGGGTCCTCATTATTTCTTCACTTTTGATTTCGACTAAACCCTTTTTCTCGAGCGCCTTTATGCTTGCGTGAGATGTGCCTGTTTCATTCAGCAGGTCTTGCGCAAAAGCGGCTCCACCAAGGCTTTTCAGGCATAACGCAATTTCTTTCTGCCTTACCGGCAAGCTTTCAAAGCTGCTCGATTCTGCTTCTTTGAGCCTAACGATGAGCCTTTTCTTTGGTGAGGCTTTTGGTTTGGACAAAACGTATTTTCTCCTTACGATTCCTTTTTCTTCGAGAGCGGAAACAGCGTTTTGTGCTCTTCTTGCTCCAGCGTGTTTTTTTAGTGTTTCCATTTCGAGCGTTCCGCCCGCGGTATCAATCACTTCGACAATTTCAAACAGAGGGTCATTTTTTCTCAACATTGAAAATGCTTCGTGTTTTTCCACAGCGAGGTTCACATGCTGGTTTATCTTTCTGCCGCGCCCTGGTGGCATCATAAGCCTGAAAGTTAGCGCAAGAGGACAGATATAGTGTTCGGCAATCCAGCGGCATAGTTGCATGCTTGTAAAATCAAATACCGGTGGCTCATCGAGCAAGTTGGAAACCTGCCTCAATTTCTTTACATCTGGTTCTTCAGGAAAGCCCACTACATACGCAAGCGCAAGGCGGTTTCCGAAAGGAACGAGTATGAGGGAACCAATTTCAATGCGGTCCTTGAATTCCTCTGGTATGGAATAGTGGAAGGACCTGTCGAGTTCGGTTGATGGGGAATCTATGATTACCTCGGCGTATTTCTTTTCTTGCTCCATCTTTCCATTTGTTTCTGGTTGAGTGGGGGTCAGACATTCATGTTACCAGGAAGATTTGATTTGCCCGCGGTTTGCAAGTATCCACAAGACAAAAATAATTGGTGCGATTACAAAGCCGTAGGCAACAAGGGCCGCGAAGCATCTGAAGGCGAAAAGACCCATCAGTTGTTTCAACGAAAGATTTCTTGTCGCTTTTTTCGGGTCGAGTGCCCATCTTTTGATTGTCTTTGCCTCAATGGCTCCGAGTACTTTGACATCTTCGAGTTCCATTATGGTTTTTTGGTAGATAAACGTATAGAGAAGCGTTGCAAGCATCGCTCCGAGGAGGGCAAAAACTGGAATATCGAGGAAATAGAAAGATTTTGCGTTCCAGGTCCACCAGTGGTTTGTGACTGCAACCGGTTCAATCAAAAGGTAGAAAACCAGAGTTACAACCGCGGCAACCGCTGACTGAGCCAATGCTCCCTTTTTCGGGGCAAGAATTCCTCCAGCGATGTAGGAAGTGGCGCAAACCATGTAAAAAAGAAGTGTTGCAGCAAGTGGCACCAGGCCCAGCCAGATGATATAGCCTCCAAGTGGATAGTGCTTGTAGTATGAATTGATGCTGTACCAGTAGTAGTTCTTCATACCTCCGAGAACCATTCCAGTTTCAATCGCGAGAGAGAAAAGAACCGCACCAGAAAGAAAAATGCGGTTTCTGCTTCTACCGAGATATCTTTTTGCTCCCATGTAGAAGAAGGGAGAGAGAACAAGAACTGATGCTTCGAAAACTATTACATTTGCCCGCATCTACTTTCCCTCCCTTCGAAACCGCCTTATCACAATGTAGAACACGATATAAAGAATGAGGCACAGTCCAAAAACATAGAAGTAGAAGCCCCTGCCATCAATAGAACTTGACAGGTTTGAAAGATTTCCTACTCCCTTTGTCTCTTGCCCGGGACCCTTCTTCTTGGATTTCTCGCTCTTCACTTTTTGTACTCGTTCTGGTGCGCTTACGCTTGTCTCAGCCTGTGCAATTAAGCCTGAATGAGCAATATTTGAAGCAATGAAGTCACTTCTTGTTGAACCTGATTGTGGAACTCCGCCACTTGGCACGGGGATTTCTTGCTGTGGAACATTCGGAATGGTTGTGTTGCCAGATTGCTGGGGGATTTCCTTTGATTTTTCGGGTGGTTTTTCGAGGACATTCCTCGGGTTTTTTGAAAGTTCGTTTGACATGAATCCAAGGATTAAAAGTAGAGTAACAAGAAGAATTGAAACCACCATCGCGATTGTCAGTCCGGAGCGCATTCTCTTTCTGTTTGGCTGCTCCTCCATGAGGTCAACAAAATATTTGTATTGCTCAAGTTCAATTCTCTTATTGGCCATGGAAATTCCTCCTGAACCCAGTTTTCGCTATTCTATCACCTTTGGGAAGCCAACCAAAATTTTCGTTACATATCGAGCTTTGACGAATGGCTGTTCCTATTGAGAACCTCAACTCTGAATATTATATAATTCATCAGACAGGCAAGCAGGATTTTTCAGAGTTTGAAGGAGTTTTCTTGAAGGCTGTCACCAGAACAAAAAATAACATAAGGGTTCTACTTGGAAAACCGGGGCTCGATCGACATGACACGGGAATGATAATCGTGGGACAGGCTTTGAGGGATGCTGGCATGGAGATAATATATTCGGGACTCAACGAGACCCCGGAAGCCATAGTTGAATCAGCTCTCGAGGAAGGAAGATGTTGATGTGTTGGGATTGTCCATCCTTTCGGGGGCTCACATGGCGCTTGTTCCCCGGGTCATGGGGCTTTTGCGTCAAAAAGACTCTTAAGGATTTGATTGTTCTTGTTGGCGGAGTAATTCCCGATGATGATTTGGTTCTGGAGCCGATACGGGCGAGATAGTTAGATATATCGAAGAAGAGCTTGGAAAGAGGAAAAAGACTTGAAGGATTCGCTCGAAATACTCTACAAAAGGCTCCTCAAGGGTGATAAAAGAGCCTGCGCAAGACTGATTACCATGGTAGAGAACAGGGACGAACGCGCATCAGACGCTCTCAAATTTCTTCACCGACATTCCGGAAGAGCCTATATCATTGGCTTGACCGGCTCTCCGGGCTCCGGTAAAAGCACTCTCGCCTGCAGTTTAGCTGCCAAATACAGAAGGGATGGGAAGTCTGTTGGGATAATTGCTGTTGACCCGACAAGCCCCTTTACCGGTGGTGCGCTTCTTGGCGACAGAGTGAGAATGCAGGAACTATCGGAAGATCCCGATGTTTTCATAAGGAGTATGGGCAGCAGGGGCTCGCTGGGGGGTCTTTCTGTTGCTACTGATGACGCGATAACCGTACTCGATGCTTCTGGTAAGGACTACATAATTGTAGAGACTGTGGGAGCGGGTCAGGTTGAGGTTGAAATAGTCAAATTCTCGCATACCTGCATTGTTGTTACGATGCCCGGCGGTGGTGATGAGATTCAGGCGATAAAGGCGGGAATACTTGAAATTGCGGATATATTCGTGGTGAACAAAGCTGATAGAGAAGGTGCGCAAAGAACAATCAGTGACCTCGAGATGATGCTTGAGGCAAGCACGTCAAAAAAGGAGCAAGACTGGGTTCCTCCCATTGTTGCTACTGTTGCAATTGACGGAAGCGGAGTCGATGAACTTGCTGAAGCTATTTCCAACCACAGAGATTATCTTGTGAAAAGCGGAAGGCTCGCGGAAATAGGAATTCGGCGGATGAAAGCAGAGCTACTGGAAAATTTTTCGCTCATAATGAATTCCTATGCCCGTCGTGCGTTCGAAGAGGATAGGAGCGCAAAAGAAATCCTTGAGGAACTGTCTTCAAGGAAGATAGACCCGCATACGGCTGCTGAAAGACTTGCGAAACACCTTTTGAAAAATCTGTAAGGAGGCTTCAGCATTGTTCTTCAAATCCACTTGATAATCCGACCTCTTATGTGGCATTGAGATTTTCTTTTTTTCGGTGGTATTCTATCGAAGGCATGGTCTCAATAAAAGAATGGGTGAGAAATGGGAAGCGATAAGAGCATTTCTAAGTTTAGACGGGTAATTTCAATACTGACTTTAGTGCTCGCTTTTTTTCTGTTCTTAATTCCTGGTTGTAAGAATGAAAAGCAAAATGCGACTATCCGTATTGGTTACATTGAAAACGAGCTCGATCAACTTCCCTATTATATTGCGAGAGAGAAAGGGTATTTTGAAGAAGAGGGATTGGAAATACGCGAGGCGGAAGCCTTCAACTCGGGAGCTGAAGAGATGAGCGCTTTTTCGGCAGGCGAGCTCGACATGGGTTATGTGGGTGCCTCATCTGCGCTTGTTTTTGCCGGCAGAGAAATGGCAAATGTTAGAATAGTCGCTCAGGTCAGTCAGGATAGTTCTGCTTTGGTGGTAAAGAAAGGACTCGAGGCTGACGACGTGTCGTCACTTGTCGGAAGAACAATTGCTGTTCCCGGATCATCCACCGTTCAGGATTTCGTTTTAAGGCTTGCTCTTTCAAAAGCAAAGGTAGACGAAAAAGATGTAGGGATAATAACTCTTGAGCCTACAGGAATGCTCGAGGCACTTTCATCTGGTGAAATTGACGCCTTCATGGCAGCGGAGCCATATCCCTCAATCGCACTCAGTAATGGTTCAGGTAGGATTCTCTTGAAATCGAGTAGAATCTCGAATGGCATCCCCGGTTGCGTACTTGTGGCTGATTCCGATTTCTTGAGTAGTAATTTAGAAATCGTGCAAAAAGTAATTGGCGTACACATCAAGGCTACCGAATTCATAAACAAAAACCTGACTGAGGCAAGCGACATGGCTCATCTTTTTATCGGTCAGCCCAGGGAGACAATTGAAATGGCTATGAAGGACATAAAGTTTTCATTCAAGCCAGATGAAGATGCTCTCCAGCGGTACGCGACATTCCTCAAAGAATGCGGCGTGATAAGCGTCGATAACCCAGGAGCATTTGTGAAGAGCATCCTTGAGACGGGCTTTCTTCCCGAGGAAAAGTAACGCTTATGTGGGGATAAACAATATCTGTTGCGGTTCTTTTGATTCTGGAAGGCTATTTGCCTCTTCACGAATACCTTCATCTTTCCTTATCCCAATTATGCGGGCAAAAATTTTTCTTAACGCTGATTCTTTTTGATATAATCTCATCTGGATGTGGCGGTGCCCCGGGCGCCATTTTTTTTTGAGGCGCGATTTTTTGTTTGAAGTCGTTATAGTTTTGAAATGGAGT
Organism: Actinomycetota bacterium; assembly: GCA_028718945.1. Taxonomy (GTDB): domain Bacteria; phylum Actinomycetota; class Geothermincolia; order Fen-727; family JAQUKT01; genus JAQUKT01. The sequence goes on from JAQUKT010000063.1 coordinate 6,910, forward strand.
GGTTATGGAGAAGATGTTCTACCCTGATAGCGTCGCTGTAGTTGGCGCGAGTCCTCATGCGAACAACCACGGGAAGAACATTGTAAAAAACCTGAAAAGATGGGGGTTCGAGGGCAGGATTTACCCTATCAATCCCCGCGGCGAGGATGTTGAAGGTCTAAAGGGATACTCGTCAATCCTCGAAATAGAAGACGGAATAGACCTTGCGGTTGTCATTGTCCCAGCAAAGGCTGTCCCGTCTGTAATGGATGATTGCGCGAAAAAGAATATTCAATGGATGGTGATTTCCTCTGGTGGATTCTCTGAATACGGTGGTGAAGGCGACGAACTTACGCGCGAAATAAAAGAGAAAGCGCAAAGCTACGGAATCAGATTTGTTGGTCCGAATGGACTTGGAATAATAAATTCAGAAAATGGACTCTGCCTCCCATTCCTCAACCTGAGCAAGAAAAAGACGGGTAGCATATCGATAATATCTCAGAGCGGTGGGCTTGGAATAAGCCTCATGATTTTCCTGGATAATGCCAATCGCTCTTTCAACAAGTTTATTTCTGTTGGAAACAAGGTGAATATGGATGAACTCGATTTTCTCGAGTATCTTGGCAGGGACCCTAACACAAAGGTTATATGCATGTTTATCGAAAGTGTTGTCAGGGGAGAGGGCTTCAGGGAAGTAGCTTCGCAAATCAATAAACCCATAATTGTTTACAAGGCTAATACTACTGAATTGGGAGCAAAAGCGGCAAAGAGTCATACCGCATCTTTGGTCAATAATGATGCGGTGATTGAAGGTGTATTCAGGCAGACCGGTGTAATTAGAGTGAATACCATAAGGCGACTGGTTGATATGGCTCGCGCTTTCGAGCTTCCACCCATGAGAGGTAATAGAGTCGCGCTGATTTCTCAGGCGGGTGGATATACCGTCCTTTTAGCGGATGAGGCATGCAGAAAGGGTTTTGAATTTCCTCCTCTTTCCGATGAACTTGTTACATCTTTCAGGGAGTACGTCAGGGCTGATGTGATAAGGCTTGGAAATCCACTCGACCTCGGCGACGTGCTCTCGGGCGATGCTGTTATTCAGGCGATTGACCAGGTTCTTGCGCAGGAATACATTGACGGAGCGGTTGCTGTCTTTATTCGAAGGGCTGAGGCAAAACGCGATGGAGCGTACACTGATCTTTCACGGGAAATATATGGAGAGATCGGGGAAATCATGAAGAAATACAACAAACCTGTTGCAGTTGCTCTTCTCACACAATCTTTTTATCTGAAAGATGTGCGCTCGCGCATGTCTTACCCGATATATGATAGTCCCGAGGATGCTGTGGAAGCGCTTGCAGTCTTGAGGGACTATTATCTAAGGCATTCTTGAGAATTTTGGGTTTCTTTAGATCGCTATACAGAGGAAGCCATTTCTTTCCAAAAAATTTTCTCAAGGCAGAACTTTTGTTGATACTGGTGGCGAATTTTCCTTTGGTGCTTTTTCACTTGTGCTTGAGAAGAGCCAATAGTTTGACAGGGGACACATGATTGTTTAAGAGAGCCTGCAATTTTGCTTGAACGGTACAAATCATAGTTTTTATCAGGGAATGATATAAACGGGTGTCCCCACTTTGACGGAATTGAATACTTCTTCCGCAGCCCAGTTCGCCATTCTTATGCAACCATGAGATGCAGCCATGCCAAGCGTTTTCTCATAAGGAGTTGCGTGAATTCCTATCCCTCCACCAAGGTCCATCCAGTATCCGCCTAAGGGATTATCCGGTCCCGGAGGAACCGGGATTCCCCTCTTGTCTTTCGCCCATTCTGATATGGGAAGCCAGGTTGGATTTTTTTGCTTATAGGTAACATGGAATTTGCCAGTTGGAGTAGGATATTCCGGCATTCCAATTGCGACGATATATGAGTTTATCAGGTTTTCCCTGTCATAAAGATATAATTGGAACTCGTGAAGTTTTATTACGATGATTTTCCCTATGTCGTCTTCTGTAATGGAGGGTTCAAGTATCTTGACTTTGAGTGGAACCCTCCTTTCTTTTCCCGATAGATAACGGGCAATTAATTCCTCATTTTCCTTCAAGGGGACTTCAAGCCCGGTTTTTGATGCCCGAATAACGGGGCTCCCGGATGATATGTCAATCGAGGCATTCGTTGGCTCATGATTGAATTTATTTGCTACATCTTCAACAAATTTTACCAACTTACCTTTGTTGTAGCTGACAATTGCGGGAATGTTCTTATTGATTGGTTTTTTGAAAAACCTTCGGAACATTCTTTCAAATATCGAACATGAATGGCTCGTCCAGTATGCGCATTCCGCCATCGTTTGGTTTTCTACATCAAGGTCAATTGAAGCGGGATCAAGTACTGCCTCCTTTTCGCCGTGATAGACAGTGAGCGGTTTTATGAGTTCTTTCCCAACTTTCTTAGATACGAGTGATTGAGCGCCCTTCTTTGAAAGACCACCTACTGGATTTCCATCAATGGTCATTCCCGGAAATATCTCTCCCTTCGTGGCAAGGTCTTGAATGAATAGAAAAACGAAGAGGCAAAGCAGAACTATTAACAGAAGAAGAATTGAAAAAACAATGGTGACGCGTATTTTGTCCGCTCTTCTGAGGTAAAGGTGTAACTTTCGAGCGCTTTTTGAGATATCATATTTGATCCCGGTAACAGGAACTGTCTTCAAGTTTGGTCTCTCCGTTCATATACGATAGATCGACTTCAAGGATATTAGCAACAAAGGGTACTTCAGTAAACCCATCAATTCTATACGATAACACATGCCTTGCACTGTTGAGTAAGAGAACAGGCAATGTGTTTTCTCAATGGAGAGATACACTCTCAATCATTTTTGATTGCTTCAATGAAACTCGCAGAAGGTCTCAAATGAACAAAGCAATTTTGCAATAGTTGCCAAGAATATATCATTTTATTCCACAAGAACAGACTCCAATTCCGGCTTGACCATCCGGGGGACTATAGGCTCCCCGGTGAACCGAGATAGAACATTGAGACTCCCTTCATGGTCTGCGTCGTGACTGAAGTGGCAACGCTGACAGCAGAAATTCTCTCCATCACGGTTCCCCTCATCCCCGTAACCACACAGAGGACACTCTCAAGATGAGTATGCAAAAAGGAACTCTCTTGAA
>JAQUKT010000064.1 GCA_028718945.1 Actinomycetota bacterium
GGTATCGCCGAGGCAATGGAGTCGAGGGCTTATGGATCGGGCTCGAGAACGAGTTATGAGGAATACCTGTTTCGTTTACGGGACTTTGTGACTCTTTTTCTTTCGTCTGGAATCCTCGTCTCGACCATATTTGGAAACGTTTCGGGTTTCACGTCTTTTTCTTATTATCCAGCCCTCGAGGCGAAACTGACCGCTCAATCAATAGTTTTTCTCGCGCTCCCCGTCTTGTTTTGCGGGGCAGTCGCTTTAGTCTCATCCATCTGGAAGATAAACTGGTTTCGGGCAAGGATTTGATTTGTGGCACAGATTTTTTCCCGAAGGTGATATTGTGCTTCTATCGAGAGGCAATGAGAGGCATCCATGAATGAGGTAATTCGGGTCGAGAACCTGACATATTTCTATCCGGAGCAAAACGAATATGCGCTTTCGGGTGTAAACCTCGTAATCGAGCCAGGTGAATTCGTCCTTCTTCTTGGCTCATCCGGAGTCGGGAAGTCAACTCTACTTCGCTCGCTCAACGGTCTCGTTCCGCACTTCTACGGAGGCAGAATATCAGGAAGCGTGCTCGTCTTAGGAAAGGATACGATTTCATCCGAGGTAAATGAGATTTCAAGGCACGTGGGGATGGTTTTTCAGGACCCGGAGAATCAGCTCATAACCGAGAACCCAATTCGAGAAATCGCGTTCGGGCTCGAGAACATCGGCCTCCCTCGATTGCAGATGAAAAAGAGGGTGGAAGAAGTCACGGTAACACTCCGCCTCGCGGACCTCAGGGAAAAGAAAACAAGCGAGCTTTCAGGAGGAGAAAAGCAAAAAATCGCTCTTGCTTCCGTTCTCGTCATGCACCCTCAGGTCCTCGCGCTGGACGAACCAACGAGCCAGCTTGACCCGATAAGCGCTGATGAATTTCTCGCGATTCTCAAATCATTGAATGAAGACCTTGGAATTTCAGTTGTTATTTCGGAACACAGAGTCGAGAGATGCTTTCAGTTCGCGGATAGAATCATCTTTCTCGAAAAGGGAAAAGTGGTCTTCGATGGTAAGCCTTCCGGGTTCGCAAAACTTTTCAGTAATACAAGCGACGCGCCGCTTCCGCCGGTAACCAGGGTTTTTGCCTCTTTGGGAAACGGGGTCATGCCGCTTACGGTGAAGGACGGTCGGAAAGTCTTGATGGATATTTGCGAGAGTTCCTCGGGAAATAAAATCGAAAGGGACTCTACTACGAGAAAGGCTCAACCCTGGTCAGGTAGAGATAATGCTACAAGAATTCTCGAGGCAAGCGGGCTCTGGAAAATATACGGCGATGGCACCGAGGCGCTCAAGGGGATTGACCTCGAGATATCCGAAGGCGAATCGCTCGCGATAATAGGCGAGAATGGCTCCGGAAAGACGACTCTCGTAAAGCACTTCAACGGGCTTTTGAAGCCGACAAAGGGCAAGGTAATGCTCCGTGGGATTGATACTTCAAAACAAGAGGTCAAAAGGCTTTCAAAAATCTGTGGGATGTTGGGACAGAATCCCTCAGCGCAACTCATGTTCGACACCACAGAAGAGGAATTGGAACAAACACTAAAGGCAATGGAAGTTCCGCGGGAGAGGTGGTCGGAACTCATCTGTAAGGTGCTTGATATCTTAGGAATAGAAAATCTCAGGAACGCGAATCCGATTGAGCTCTCATGCGGGGAAAGGGAAAGAATAGCCCTCGCGACCGTCCTGGTTTACGAGCCGCCCCTTCTTGTCTTGGATGAACCAACCAGAGGAATTGACAGTGAAACAAAAGGCAAGCTCTCATCTTATCTCAACGCTTACAACGCAAGCGGGAATACGGTCATTGTTGTCACGCACGACCTCGAGTTCGCTTCCATGTTTTCCAGGCGTGTCGTGCTTCTCGCCGGCGGTGAAATAATCGCGGACGGGGAAAAGCACGAGGTCCTGTCAGATTCGCTTTTCTTCACCACGCAGGTCAACAGATGCTTCAGGGGGATATCGAATGATGTGGTGACGGTTGAAGAGGCGCTCGAATTTGTGAGGTCGTTACAATGAAGAAGCAAAACCTTGCCCTTTTTCTATTTCTCCTGTTTATTTCTTTCATCATACTCTCGGAAATCCTTGATTTGGGAATCATCAAGAACTGGGGACTCATGTCACTCATCATTGTTTTTCTTATCCTTGTTTTTCACTATGCGAGGTTTGAGGACAGTCATGCGGATTCAAAAGTGATTGCAATGATAGCGGCAATTGCGGCTCTATCCATCGGTGGGAGGATTCTTTTTACCCCCATCCCAAGCCTTCAGCCCTCAACTTTCATGATAATAGCCGGTGGATATGTGTTTGGCCCGATCGAGGGATTCATGATTGGCTCGACCACCGCTCTTGTTTCAAATTTTTTCCTTGGGCATGGCCCCTGGACTCCGTGGCAAATGCTCGCCTGGGGTCTTGCTGGACTTTCAGCAGGAGTTCTTGGCAAGCGCGACCTTCTTCCGGGAAAATTGAGACTCACAATTTTTTGCGCCATCTGGGGCTTTCTTTATGGATGGATACTGAACGCTTATTTCGTTCTGGGCTTCATTCATCCGATTTCATTTCGTGCTTTTGCTTCCGCATGCGTGTCCTCCTTCTGGTTTGACCTCATACATTCGCTTGGAAACGCCGCTTTCGCTTTAATAGCGGGACCTGCGGTTATTCAGATTCTCTCGCGCTTCAAAAAGCGATTTTTCTTCCAACATGCCATGGCTCTTGAAGCCGGGAATAATGAAGGAGGGGCTCTTTGTCCGGACCGGTGAGAAGAATGAAAAAGAAAAGAGTGTTTTTTCTCTTCATCGCGGCTGGGCTGCTCTTTGGCCTCGCTCAAGGTCAGATGGCTTTGGCTACTGATGGCGGCGGTTCGAGTAGCAACGTAAAGAATGCCATTGATTACTTGCGGAAAAGGCAGACCCAGACCGGAGGGTTTTCTGAACCGGGTAAAGATGCCTCCGACGCCCTAACATGCTGGGCTGTTTCCGCGCTTTCAAGCGCGGGCGAAAGACCATCCGAATGGAAGAAGTCCGGTAAATCTCCCCTCGATTTCCTCGCAAATCGCTCTTCGGGCTGGAAAACTCTAACCGACATCGAGCGCGCCTGCCTTGCTATCAGTTCAGCAGGCGGAAACCCAAAGTCCTTCCGTGGAAGAAATCTCGTTCAGGAAATCAATAAACGGATTTCCGCCGATGGACATATCGGTGAGCAAATCAACGAGCACATCTGGGGAATGATTGCGCTTGCCGCCTCCGGCGAAACAGTTCCAGAGAAGTGCCGGGCTTGGCTTCGTTCAAACCAGAGGCCCGATGGGGGTTTTGGATTTTCTCAAGATTCTGAAAGCGACCCCGATGATACCGGTGCGGCTATCGAGGCACTGGTTTCGTGCGGTGAAAACCCCCTTAGCAACACGGTCAAACGCGCCCTCGAATACTTGAAGTTTTGTCAAGCAGCCGATGGAGGGTTTTGCTGGCGCTCTACAAACTCAAACACAGCTTCTACCGCATGGGCTGCTCAGGGGATTGTCGCTGCCGGACAGGACCCGGATAGTTCTGAGTGGGAAAAAAATGGAAAAACTCCAATTGATTTTCTCGAAAGCATGCAGCAAAGCGACGGCCATGTCAAATACATGGAATCGGATGATTCACAGCCAGCTTGGATGACCACGGAAGCGATTCCGGCACTTGGAAAAAGACCCTATCCACTCAATTTCACGCCCCCCGGTTCCACCTCTTCAACCGGTAAGACTTCCTACGAAAGCACTGAAACATCCGAAGACGATTCAAACGCCGAAAGTGTTTCTTCCTCCTTGGAATCAAACCAAAGCACGGACGATGAAAAAAACACTTCCGGCACAAAAACGGACAGCAAGCGGAAGGAGGGAGGAGCGGAAATTGCGTCAAGAAGCGATGGAAGCGGAATGGTTTCGGAAAAGGCTTCAGCAAGCGGGTCTATCAGAGTCGGGCTTTATCCTTTCCTTCTAATCTGTTTGGCATACCTCGCACTTGTCATAGTGATATGCCTTGGGCAAACTCTTCTTTCAGGCGATTAGACTACTTGATTCCCTTTTCAATCTTCCTTGCCCAAAAGCTTTCCCCTCATTCCCATTGGCTCGGGTCTGAATATGCAGGGGTCGAGAGTTTCAATGTCTTCCGGTATTATGGGGCGGAATTCCATCTTTGCAAGAATGTCTTTCTCAACCTCGACCCCGGGAGCTATTGCTCTTAGGACAAGCCCGTTTTCGGTGATTTCAAAAAGAGCTCTCTCGGTTGCCACGTAAATCTTTCGCCCACCCCTTTCGAGCGCGACCTTCGCGTTGAAAGTTATCTCCTGAACCTTTTTCTTGAATTTGAGTATCGTCCCGTCCTTTTCGATATCGAGTCTTCCCTCATCAAACTTTGCCTTCATTCGACCGGTTGTGAATGTTCCAACAAAGCAGATGTTCTTGGCATTATGGGAAATATCAACAAAGCCTCCCGGGCCAGCCTCGATATCTCCGAATCTCGAAACGTTGGCATTTCCCTCCTCGTCAATTTCCGCAAACGCAAGAAAAGCGTAATCGAGCCCCCCGCCCCAGATGTTATCGAACATATAGTCGCAGGGGATATACGCATCTGTATTCGTGCAGAATGCAAACTCAATACCGGGTCCTGGGACCCCTCCTATCATTCCCAACTCGAGTGCACTGCTTATGAGGTCTCCAATCCCCTCTTCGGCATTCGCAATATAAACAACACTTGATGAAATGCCAAAACCAAAATTCACAACCGAATTCGGCTTTATCCTCATGAGAGCAACGCGCGCTGCCAATTTGTCGATATCATGCGGCATCGGCTCAAGGGTATCGAGCGGGACCCTGATTTCGCCGGTCCATGCCGGTGAAAATTCAGTCAATCCCAAATCCGGAATGATCTTGAAGAGGCTGTTTTCTGGCTTCTCCACCACAATGTCATCAACAAATATATGCGGGATTGCGATGTTTTTCGAGTAAAGAGTATCCGCCTTCGCATACCTACTCACCTGAACTATTACCCTCCCGCCATTTGCTTTGCATGCAATTGCCATGGAAAGAGGCGCGGGAATTACTTCCTTTTCAATCGTCACATTCCCCTTCTCGTCAGCAGTCGAGCATGGAATGACAGCCACATCAAGTTTCGGACATGGGTAAAACAGGTATTCCTCTCCCTGCCATTCGATAAGCTTTATGAGGTCCTCTCCCTCCTCCTTTGTCCTTTGGTTGATCTTGCCTCCCCCCTGACGCGGGTCCAGGAATGTACCGAGACCAACTTTTGTTATGAGGCCGCCCGGTCCGTTCCTGCCCGCCGATGCCTCTCTGAAAATAGTGCTCATGGCGCCGAGCGGGAAAATATAAGCCTCGCATTCATTTTGCTCAATCAGCCTTCTCATTCGCTCGCTCGAAAGTATGTGGCTCGTTATGATTCTTCTGACCATTCCCGGATGCGCAAATCTGTTGAGTCCGTTGTTATCCTCGAAGTAACTCAACCCGAGAGGGAAAAAAAGATCGAGGTCTTTCGGATGACCAGTCTTCAGGAACCGCTCTTCCAGCGCAATTACAACCTCTTCGGCGAAACTAAAAACAGCAACTGTCGCGCCGTCCTTTATGCGAGAAACCGCTTCCTCAGCACTCACAAGCTTTTTTCTCACTTATCCTCCTTCCCGAAGTTTGCACATATAGTCGGCAAACATCTTCCTCTATTCCCGTTCTTAGGACATCGAGTATCCTCATGTTTCTATCGTATTATCATATCCTTTTTTCAATCAGCAAAGGTAAGTACACGAAACGGCATTGCTGTGCAAGTTATCCTAAGGTTACAAAGATTTCTTTTTTGACAACCGGTTAATGTTTAGCCGTTCGGGTTTCATCACTTTTCTTGTGTATCAATCAGGCAGGCAAAGCTCTTAAGTCAAGGCTTCTCATTCAATTTCGGGACGCATAGCTTGAGGTTCTGACCGTTATCAGAATTTTCAATAGACACAACGCTTACCTCCATGTCATAGACTTCGGTAAGACTTTCATCCGTCATTACATCAGCAGGCTTGCCAACATCTAAGAAGTTCCCCTTCTTCATGAGAGCCACCTGGCTTGAGAAAAGCAGTGCATGGTCCGGATAATGCGAAGTCATCATGATAGCTATTCCCTTTTCCGCCAATTTATTGATGATTTGCAGGACTACTATCTGGTTCTTGAAATCAAGGTGAGAAGTTGGCTCGTCCATCATAATGATCTCAGGCTGCTGCGCCAGGGTCCGGGCAATAAGAACAAGTTGCCTTTCCCCACCACTTATCTGTGTATATGGTTTATCTCTCAGATGCAACATTCCCACCATGCCAAGCGCCTCCTCGGCAATCTTTCTATCTCTGCTCGATGGCGAGCCGAAAATACTGAGGTGTGGCGCTCGTCCCATACAAACTATTTCCATCACGGAATAGGGAAAGGGCGTTTCATGTTCCTGAAAGATGAAACTAATTTTACGTGCTATTTCCTCCGGTTTCATATTGCTCAAGTCAACTTTATCGAGGTGCACAATGCCTTCCCGAAGCCGTAAGCTGCCGCCTAAACACCGCAACAGGGTAGTCTTGCCGCATCCATTGGGACCGAGAATACAGAAGACCTCGCCGCTTGATACGCCCATATTGACGCCTTCGAACACTTGCTTGTCGCCATAACTGAAAGAGCCGCCTGTCAGGCTTACTTCAGCCATTGTTTACTTCCACCCTCCTTTGGTTCTTCTCAAAAGGTAAGCAAAGAAAGGTACGCCAACCACGGTCGTTAGAATACCGAGAGGTATTTCAATCGCGGTAGCGCAGCGCGCAACCACATCCACAATCAGCAGGAATGAGGCGCCGGTAGCGATGGAGACTGGCAGCAACACTTTGTGGTCAGGCCCAAACAGCATCCGTGAGACATGCGGCATAACCAAGCCCACCCAGCCTATAACACCGCTTACACACACTGAAGCAGCAGTGATAAGTGTTGCGCAAGCAATAACAAATCTCTTCATGAACTCGGTCCTTACGCCGAGAGCGCGAGCTTCGTCATCGCCAAGAGAAAGAAGATTGATGCGCCAGCGTACGGACAGAAGCCCTATCACGCCGATGAGAATCGGTATAGAGGCTGTCAAAACCTTATTCCAGCTCGCAGTCGCAAGACTTCCCATAAGCCAGAAGGTAATGGCTGGTAGTTTGTTCAAAGGGTCAGCAACCAGCTTGATGGCTGATGTAAACGCGCTGAAGAGCGCCCCGACAATTACTCCAGAAAGCACCAGTATGACCGTTGGCGTGGTCTTATACACGCGACTGATGTTGTAAGCCATGAACACCGCCAAGATACCAAAGACAAAAGCACTTGCCTGAACTGACAATGTATTTACCGAGGTGCCGGCAAGCCATATTGCCATGGCAGCACCGAAGCCAGCCGCCGCGGAAACGCCCAAGATGTCCGGGCTAACCAGGGGATTCTTGAAAATTCCTTGGAAGGAAGCACCACAAATGGACAGCCCGCCCCCGATGAGTAACGCGAGAATCGCCCTGGGTAAACGTACCTGAAACAACACATTGTCCACCTGGTCTGACCACGTATGAGCAATCGGAAAAACCTTGGCAAGAAAAGCCTTACAGACAGTAACGGGTGGAATCGTGTATCGCCCAAGAGCAAGGGATATCAAAAGGAGCACAAATGGAACTAAAACTAAAATCACTATTTTCTTTTTCGACATTTATCCTTCCGCCCAAATACAATTACTCCTGATAGGAATACATGACCTCGCGCATCTCCTTCAGTCCCGATATCATGCGTGGATTGCCCCCCACCATTCCTGCATTGCACCCGGCAGTAAGACCCCATTCCACTTCGTTATGGAAAAAGATAAGGTCTATATGGGGCATAAGAATGCGGGTAACCGCTGTGGCTTTGGCCACCAACAAGGGACTTGGCGGATTCATGGCTTCCATTTCGGTAAAGGGACAGGGACCAAAGGGATGGAGCAACACAGAATCAACTTCCAGGTCTTTCAGTATTTCTATGCCTCTTGCAATATCCTCGAGGCTTTCCCCAAGCCCGATAATAAACCCGCTCCATACCTTGAGCCCTGTATCCTTGGCATCCTTGATACTCTGTATCCTTGCATCGTAGTCATCACCGGGCTTCACTTCCTTAAAGACCCGGCGATTGGGCGATTCTATGCCACAGCGGTAACCCTCGACACCCGTCTGCTTCAGCAACTCGAGGCTCCTTCTACCGACGGCACCAAACAGCCCGTAAACCTCGATATCCGAGACCTGCTCAAGCGCGCTCAAATACTCAAAGAAATACTCCGGCAAATCCGGACCTATACACCCAGAAGGGGTGTATAGCCAATCTATGCCCTCCGCCCGTGCAGATACTCCTCTCTGTACAAATTCCTCTTTCGTCACTCTCCGACGGAAATTCGGCCAAACCCTTTCCCGGGCGCGCCAGCAGCAATGCCGACAGTAAGGAGACGACGAACAGCTTGTGTCCAGAAAGGACCCGGAAATAGCTATGGTCGGTCTGTCTCTGGCTAACTCCCTTGCCTCTTTGAACAGGGCATGGTGGTCCTCTTCTTTCAACAGCCTTAGCGCGTCCATTCGAAGTTTCCTCCAAGAGATCGAGAATTGCGACTCACGGGTCCTTATACTGCAGTATTTTGTTTGCCTGTTCAGTAGTCAGCTCGTAGTCATAGAACTGCGAGTAGAAGTTTTTTACCTCTTTTACCATGTCAATATCTTTGAACTTATCAGGGTGGAAGGTCTTTGCGAGGTACATCAGGAAAAGAGGGCCTTCTGAGCTGTAATCCCAGTAAAACACACCGTTAGGATTAACATAAACTTTGTCGTTTTTGACGGCTTTGATTCTCGACCATGCCGGGTCTTTCATTATCGGTTCTGTAGAATTTAGCCTTCCCATCAGTATTATGTCAGGGTCCCAGGCGATAACCTGCTCAATGCTGACCGAGGGAATGAGAGTCTCGAGTCCCTTGGAAACAAGGTTGCCGCCTGCCATTTCAACATACCAGCGCGTATTTGAACATTTGCCGTGAGTCGAAAGTAGCTCAGGTCCACGCACATAATAGACTCTGGGCTTTTCGCTCTCCGAAAGTTTCTTCGTTACCGAGGTAACTCTCTCGACCACATCATCGAGATATTTGAAGTACTTTTTTGCTCGTGATTCCGCATCCTTGCCAAGAACTTTTGCATAGAGGTTCGTCTCTTCCTTGAATCCTTTAATAAAATTCTCCGCAGTCGTAAGAGCTGATTCGGAAGTCAAAGCGGCAAGTGCTGGAATTCCTGCGTTGGTCATTGCTTGAAGTGGCTCGGGGTCCGCCCATGTAAAGACCACATCAATGTTTCTTTTGAGAAGTTCCTCGATGTTGGGAGATTTCGCATTTGTTGCAACCGGTATTTTCTTCAGTTCAGGATTCAAAAGTTCAGCCCACTTGCTCTGGGCAAAGCCCACCATGGCGATCTTATCTTTTTCGCCGAGCATGAAGGTTCTGTCATAAGACGGACCGACAAGACACGCCACTCTATTCACTTCTGATGGAACCTTGACTGACCTGCCTATAGAGTCAACAATCGTCCTTTTGGCAGGCGCCTTGGTTCCGCAAGAGACTGGAAGGGCAAGTAGAGAGAGTGAAACAACCACACTCATCAATAGAACAACAGTTTTCTTCATAACACTACCTCCTCGTGAACTACCGAAATTTTGTCCGGCGGCAAGCTCTACATGATGAGCCTCTTCAAAAAATGCAGAAGATCCATCCTCAAATTGAGAATACCGGGTAAAATGCGCTCCAATTCTCCAACACCGCGAGTTCTTTGCGGGTAACACATGTTTGCTCTCCTTTCCAAATACGGGAGGCACTGCCGTTTCCAGCGGCACCCTTGGTCCCAAATCAATCGGGACGCCGGTTGACCAACCATAACCCGGCGGGCTCAGGTCGCCTCAACTCGAAGAGACTTACTACTCGAATCACAAAAAAA